>JBMLQF010000132.1:0-23554 GCA_049241705.1 Fluviicola sp.
AAATACGATCGGATAATTGAATCATTCTTCGAATTATTAAGTCTGCGAATTTACGTAAAGCAAATGAGAAATAGCGATTCTTTCAAAGCTTTATCCCGCTTAATAAAACACAAATTTTCACAGAAGTATTCTTGCTCTGCAGTGTTAAAATCTCCCAATTTTCGAATACTGATTTTCCCCTTTAGGTACATTGGTCTTTTAAATTGAAGGATATGAACTTTACTGAAAAACAAACGTTCAAAAAGGGCTGGATGCTCTTGTTGATCCTACTTTTACTAGGCATTGCCATTGCACCGTGGGTTGTCTATTTTCTGCAGATCGAAACCGACATTGTAGGGGCCATTATCGGATCCACTATAGGCTTACTCCTGACTTTGTTGTTCCTTTCTTTTTCGCTGCGAACACGAATCGATGCGTCAGGAATTCACTACCAATACAAACCCTTTCATGGTTCGGAACGACATATAGATTGGTCGAAAATAACGCATGTGGAAGTCAAAGAATTTAGTCCATTTCGCGAATATGGTGGCTGGGGTTTAAAAATCCGTGGGTTTGACATGAAGGATCTCCTGTTGAATGTTTCCGGAAAGACAGGGATTTATTTGACGACAAATGATGGACGCAAGATCATGTTGGGAACCCAAAAAGCGGAGGAAGCCAGAAAGGCTATTAAGCAATTTGGACAAAAGGAGGAAAAATCCACAGACGCCTCTTCCAGTGTAGCGCAATAGTTCGTATTTTCGTGACTCAAAAAAATTAAGAGCATGAAAAATGTAGCAGTTATTGGTGCCGGAACGATGGGAAATGGCATCGCTCACACCTTTGCACAATTCGGATATAAGGTATCATTGATCGATATCAGTCAGGCTTCTTTGGACAAAGGAGTAGCGACGATAGCGAAAAATTTGGACCGTCAGGTGGCAAAAGAAGCGATTACAGAAGCAGATAAGGCCGCTACACTAGGAAATATTACCACCTTCACTTCGATGGAGGAAGGTGTGAAAGGAGTTGAATTGGTTGTTGAAGCTGCTACTGAGAATGTTGATTTGAAATTGAATATTTTCAAGCAATTAGACGCTTTGACACCTGACAACGTGATCTTGGCATCCAACACTTCTTCGATCTCCATCACGAAGATCGCTTCTGTGACGAACCGTCCGGAAAAAGTGATCGGAATGCACTTCATGAATCCTGTTCCGGTGATGAAATTGGTGGAGATCATCCGCGGATACTCGACAACGGATGAAGTAACGAATTTGATCATGGAGATCTCGCGCAACTTGAAAAAAGTTCCGGTTGAGGTGAACGATTATCCGGGATTCGTTGCAAACCGTATTTTGATGCCGATGATCAACGAAGCGATCTACACCTTGTATGAGGGCGTAGCTGGTGTGGAAGAGATTGATACGGTAATGAAATTGGGAATGGCACATCCGATGGGGCCTTTGCAATTGGCTGACTTCATTGGTTTGGACGTTTGTTTGGCGATCTTGGAAGTGTTACACGACGGTTTCGGAAATCCAAAATACGCGCCATGTCCGTTATTGGTAAACATGGTAACCGCTGGCAAAAAAGGGGTGAAAACAGGAGAAGGATTCTACTCTTGGGGTCACGGAACGAAAGATTTGATCGTTGCTCCAAACTTCGCGAAGTAATTAACTGAACAATTTTAGAAACGGCGCGCTCAGGTGCGCCGTTTGATATTTTCACACATGGCTAAACGCAAAACCAAACGAGCTCCAGCAAAACGCACGAAGAAAGGTGGGAGAAACAAGTCCATTTGGCTTTTCTTGCTACTCCTTCCGGTGGGCATTCTTGGCTTTTTTGCGTTTTGGTACAAAGCAGAAACTACCGTTCAACAAGCGTCACATTTCTATGAAGTAGTTCCCAAAGGATACAAATCCGTTGGAATCGATGTGTCGCACCATCAGGGCGAGATCGATTGGGACTTTTTGTTACACGAACAAGGCTTTGATACCATTTTGGATTTTGTGTACTGCAAAGCCACGGAAGGATCGGATCATCTCGACACGCAATGGAAACGAAACCGCGATTACTTGAACAACGCGGGAATTTTGAATGGCGCATACCATTATTTGAATCCAAAGACTCCCCCATTGCCACAAGCCGAGCATTTCTTGAATCACTGGAAAGTGAGAAGTATCGATCTTCCGCCGGTATTGGATGTAGAGGAAGAAGGTTTTTCGGATGAAGACCTCATTGATAAAGTGAAGTTGTGGTGTGAAGCCGTGAAAAAGCGCAGTGGTGTTCAGCCAATCATCTACACTTCATTGCACTTCTACGAGACCAAGTTCCGTGGCAAACTGGATGGCTATCAATTTTGGTTGGCAGCTTACAGTCGGGAACCGGAATACATGCTAGATCCACAGGTTTTGCACTGGCAATTTTCGGAAAGCGGAAAACTTCCCGGAATTGAGACACGCGTGGATCTGAATGTGAGTAAGGTGGAGTTTTAAAATCGGGTGATTTTGCAAATCGCACAAAACTTCAATTCCACCTTTTTTTCATTGGTCCAAATCGCCTTTACAACTTGCGGTTCTTCACATATTTCTCCAACCACTGGTCTTGCTCCCACAACAAGTGTAGGATAGATTCTCTCGCAGCGTATCCATGACTTTCTTTTGGCAGTACCACATAACGAACCGGCGCTCCGTAACCTTTCAACGCTTGAAAATAACGCTCACTTTGGATCGGGAAAGTTCCCGGGTTATTGTCATTTTCACCATGCACCAACAACAGCGGTGTTTTCATTTTCTGTACATAGTTGAACGGCGACATAGCATTGTACGTTTCCATCGCGTCCCAATAATTGCGTTCTTCACCTTGGAATCCGAATGGTGTAAGCGTACGGTTATAAGCTCCACTACGTGCAATTCCGGCAGCAAAGAGGTCAGAATGCGTCAACAAGTTAGCCGTCATGAACGCGCCATAGGAATGTCCGCCCACTGCTACGCGATTGCGATCCACAACACCCATTGCATCCACCGCGTCGATCGCTGCTTTGGCATTGGCCACCAATTGTTCCATAAATGAATCGTTCGGTTCCGCATCGCCTTCTCCAATGATCGGGAAACCTGCGTCGTCCAAAACCGCATAACCACGCATCACCCAATAGATCGGAGATCCGTAATTCGGAAAAATGAACTCGTTGGGATTTTTAGTATTCTGCGAAGCACTGTTCTTATCTTTAAATTCTTGCGGATATGCCCACATCACCATTGGCAAACGACCATCTTTTTCTTTGTTGTAGCCGGCAGGTAAATACAAAGTGGCACTCAACTCTACCCCATCCGGACGCTTGTAGGTGATCACTTGTTTAGAAACCCCATTCATAGCTGCGAAAGGATTCTTGAACGTTGTGATCGCCACCGGAGCCGCTTTTGAACCGATCTTACGGATGTAATAGTTCGGATACTCTGTAGGAGCTTCGATACGCACCAACAATTCACCTCTCTTCAAATCGATGATCCCGGCAATATTCTCTAATTTATTCGTGTAGGTAGAACGGTAGATCGTTTTCGTTGCCATTGTTTGCAAGTTGAATTGATTCACAAATGGGAACTGGCCTTTTTCTGTAAAACCATCTCCGATCAAATACGTGTTCAACCCATCCAATTGCAAGACATACCGGTTGTAAGCATTCTTCGCGGTTTCAAAATTCCCGGGATTGCTGTATTCATCCTGTGAATTGCGATCGAACAACACGGTTAGTCCTTTTGAAGGATTAGACGGATCGAAAAGATATGTTTTTTCATTGCGGGTATTGTACCACGAATCGTATACAATACAGGTCTGTGCATTCCCCCAAAGTACACCGCCAAAACGCTGAGGGGTTTTCAATAAACTTTGAGCACCACCACTGGCAAACGGAGCTTTCCATTGGAACAACTCATCGCGGAATTCCACTTTTTGCTCGGGATCTCCTCCATCAAGTGCAATCACATAGGTCAAGGTTGCCACTTCGTCGTTTCTCCACCCAATTGAACGTTTGTTTGCTTCAACAGCCATGAAACCTTTTGGCAATTTATCCAATACCGGACGGTCTTCCACAACTTGCACCAACTTTCCGGAAAGGTCATAGATCTCGGTTTTCATTCCAAAGCGCGACCATGGAACCACGTAGCTAAATGGTTTTGTCAGGGTTGTTAGCAATACGTAATTTCCATCCGGAGAAAAACTTTCGCGAACGAAGAGTCCTTTTTCCTTCCAATGTTTAATCGACCCGTCTACTCCATAAACCATCAAGGTTGAGCTGGACATGAGTTCGAAATTCTGCTCGTCCAATTTGCTTTTGAGCAAATCCGGATAGGTGCGGTTTTGTCCTTTAGATCCATCGCTCATTGAAACCGAAGGTCCGGTAGGAACCGTAATTGCAGCATCAGCGTATTTCGGCTTTTCAGGAAGTGTGTGTACCAACAATTGCTTGCTATCCGCAAACCATGTGAAAGCGCTTCCTAAATTTCCGTTCAAGATTGGCTCAGAGATCTTTTTGGCAGATAATTTTTGCACGTCAACGATCCACAACTCCACACCTCCGGAAACGATATTTCCTACAGCGATGAATTGTTCGTTTGGCGACCAGCTTACATTTACCAACTTAGCAGAAGCCGGAAGTCCGGATACTTTTTGTGGTGCCACATTGCGATTCAACTGGATTTCAATGCGCGTAAAGTAGCGTGCACCGGAAACCCAATTTGTAAGCGGATTGATGCGTTGTCCGGCCAATTTTAGTTCCGTTTCCGAAACCTCTTCGATGGTTTTGTACATCGGGCTGTAGGCGTAAACCAACACTTGTTTCTTGCTATCCATAAGGACAGAAGGTGCACGTTCTACATCGACCAATTCCAAAATTTCCTTTGGTGGCACTTGATATCCGATTGCTTCTTGAGCGACAAGTCCGGTTCCGCAAACCAGACCAAGAAAAAATAGCGACAGTTTCTTCATGTGTTAAAAATACGGGAAATCTCGGGAAATGAATTGTTCATGTTTTCAGAAGTTGGATTTGATTGGATTCATTTTTTGAAAATTTTGGGATGGATGCTGGTTCAATTTGTAAAAAGGCAATTTTACCTCGTTTATGAAACCTTATAAAACGATAATAAAATCCCGCTTCCCTCATAAAAAAAGGGATTTCATCAAACCAACACGAGAATTTAAAATACTTCAACGAGGTAATATTACCTTGCAAGATGCCCGAAGTTTCCGTCGAATAGCTCTGGAAGCTTTTATGGATGGAGATTTTTTTTTAATCCAACCATTTTCAACGAGGTAAAATTGCCTTTTTACCTCAAAAATCCCGAAACCAAAAATAAAATCCATCTTCAATTGAAACAGCAAAAAAAGCCTCTTGGTAACCTTTGTCACTATTTGGCCTGATTTTCGTAAAGCAGAAACGCTTAATTTTAAGGTATGAAAAACACAATACTTGCTTTACTATTGTTGCTTTTTGCAGCACCTACCATTACGAATGCTCAAGTGCTGGATCCAAAAGCATTTGAATTGGCTATCCAAACTTCCGGTATCCAATTACTCGATGTGCGCACTGCTGGTGAATATGAATCCGGACACATCAAAGGCGCATTGCAGGCTGATTGGACCAACAAAACCCAATTTCAGGAACGTGTGGCCGCACTCGACAAAACCAGACCTGTTTATGTGTACTGTTTGAGCGGTGGTCGCAGTGGCGCAGCACAACAATGGATGCTAAACAATGGTTTTACAAATGTGATCAATATGCAAGGAGGTATGAATGCCTGGAATCAAGCCGGATTGCCGGTTGAAGGCACTTCCAAAGTCTCACAGATCAGCAAGAAAGATTTCATGAAGTCCATTCCGGTCGATAAAACGGTGTTGGTGGATTTCGGTGCAGAATGGTGTCCTCCGTGCAAGAAAATGGCTCCGATTGTGGACGAATTGGAAAAAGCAGGAACAACGGTGATCAAGATTGATGGCGGTACGCAAAAAGACTTGTGTAAAGAAATGCAGATCGGAGCATTTCCAACGTTCATCGTTTACAAAAATGGCGTTGAAACCTGGCGTAAAACAGGTGTTGTTACGAAAGAAGAATTGGAAGCCGCGTTGAAGTAGAAAGATTCTAATTCTTTTTCCCCTCCAAAATTCTGATACAATTTTCGCGCTCTGCCCACATTTCTTCTGTCGTGCGGTCGATCTGCGGATTGCGTTTCAGCCAACTATTCAGGTATTCCCAATGGATCTTTGGTTTCCACTTCCCTACTTGTTGAGGTTCGATTCGCTGCTCACGCACGATCTTTCCGGCAATGCGTTCTTGGAGGTCGTCTGAACCTGTATAATCAAAACGCTCGCCTTTAATGCGCAAATAACAATGACATTCAGGAATCACTGTGTAGGGTTTGTCTCGAAAAAAAACGGTGAGTTCCGGGTGTGTCTCAGGTCCCATCATGAAGAACCCGGCGATCAATTCTACATCTTGTCGTGCATTTTCCTCGGCCAAAGCAGTCAGCAAAGCATGTTTTGAAGAACACGTCCCTTGCTCTTCCTGAATTACCAACAACAAATTTTCGCGGTCGCTATTGCGGGTATAACGCAAGGCCTTGATAAACTGACACGCCTCCGAAAAGGTATGAATTCCTCTCTTCCGAAAAGCTTCTGAATACGGACCATCAGCAGAAATTTCGAAATCAATACTTGGTTTCATCAACACTTACACCTTCATATTAGGCAGGACAAGTAATCAGTTCAAAACGCATACTATTTTGAATAGATACAGAGTTACATACCTGGCATTCCACCTTTCATGTTGCGCATTTGTTTCATCATGCCCATCATGTTCTTCGGATTGCTCATCATTTTCATCATTTTCTTGGTGTCATCGAATTGCTTCAATAATTTGTTCACCTCAACGATATTCGTTCCGGATCCTTTTGCAATGCGGTTTTTACGTGAACCATTGATCAATGAAGGATTCGCACGTTCTTTAGGTGTCATGGAAAATATGATCGCTTCGATGTGTTTGAAGGCATCATCTTGAATATCCACATCCTTCATGGCCTTTCCCATTCCCGGGATCATTCCCATCAAGTCTTTCACGTTACCCATTTTCTTGATCTGTTGGATCTGGCCCAAGAAATCATTGAAATCGAACTGGTCTTTCTGGATGCGTTTTTGCAATTTGCGCGCTTCTTCCTCGTTGAATTGCTCTTGAGCACGCTCCACCAAGGAAACCACGTCACCCATACCCAAGATACGGTCGGCCATACGCTTTGGATAGAATACATCCAAGGCATCCATTTTCTCACCCGTACCTACAAACTTGATCGGTTTGTCGACAACTGATTTAATCGTCAAGGCAGCACCACCGCGTGTATCACCATCTAATTTGGTTAAAACAACTCCGTCGAAATCGATGCGATCATTGAAGGCTTTTGCTGTATTCACCGCATCCTGACCCGTCATGGAATCCACCACGAACAACGTTTCAGTCGGGTTCAAGGCCTTCTTTACGCGCTCGATCTCGTCCATCATGGCTTCGTCAACCGCCAAACGACCGGCAGTATCCACGATCACCACATTGAATCCTTTACTTTTCGCGTAATTAATAGCCTCTGTTGCGATCTTCACCGGATCCTTCTCCTCTTTGTTCGAGAAAACTTCAATACCTAGTTGTTCACCTAATACATGTAACTGATCGATCGCAGCAGGACGATAAACGTCACAAGCTACAAGCAACGGCTTTTTATTTTTTTTTGTTTTCAGGTAAGAAGCCAATTTTCCAGAAAACGTTGTTTTACCAGAACCTTGCAAACCAGACATCAACACTATTCCGGGATTCCCCTGGATGTTGATCTCCGCTTCATTACCACCCATCAATTCCACCAACTCTTCGTGGCAAATCTTCACCATCAATTGTCCCGGTGAAATGGCGGTCAATACATTCTCCCCCATCGCCTTTTCTTTGACGCGGGTAGTAAAATCCTTCGCAGTTTTAAAGTTAACATCGGCATCCAAAAGGGCGCGACGCACTTCTTTCAAGGTTTCAGCAACGTTGATCTCGGTAATTTGACCTTGACCTTTTAATACTTTGAACGCGCGTTCGAACTTGTCGGTAAGATTTTCAAACATGGTATTGACTCATTTAATGGGATGCAAAGATACAGTTATAATGGAAAATGGAGAATGTAAAAAACCATAAAGAATCAAATATTTGAAATCGTGCAAATCCAATCCAATCTGCACATCAAATTAAATGGTTAACAGCAGATTATCTCGCAGCATTCAATTTCGAATGACGACGACTGTAAGCGAAATAGATCACCAATCCAACTCCTAACCAGATAACGAAAGCGATCCAATTGCGCAATTCTACCTGACTCATCATGTACAAACACGACAGTAAACCAAGCAACGGGATTAACGATAAATTCTTGCGGATCGTGACAATGGTAATGAACACTGTAAACAACAAGAAAATCCATGTCGGGATCTTGTGTGCAAAATGTGTAAATCCAGAATTGTAAGCCATTTTATCCGGTAAACCAACGGCTAACACATCCGCTTTCATCACTTCGCCATCCACTTCCGCATAATAAGTATCCAGATCTTTTCCGACCTCTTCGAAACCCTTTTTATCTTTAGACATGACGTGCTTTTTCAAACTAGACGTTTGCTCAGAATTCAACGAAAGCAATAGATCTTCATTGGACTTCAATTCCTGTTTATTCGTAATGAAATCCAGCGTTTCCTGCTTGTAACCACCGAATAGAATGAACATGGAGGTCACGAGTAATAACGGCATAACAAACTTACCATTGATGTAGGGCGTTTTGAATTTCCCGCGAGGAATATCCGTTTTATTCTGCAAGACCAACACACCTCCGCATACCAACACGAAGGCGAATAAGGTTCCGATACTACACAGATCGGTTACCATGGTCAAATTCATGAACAATGCCGGTATTGCAACCACAAAACCAACGACAATTGTAGAGAAAGAAGGCGTTTTGTATTTGGGATGCACTTTCGCGAACTTCTTAGGCAACAATCCATCGCGACTCATAGACATCCAGATACGCGGTTGTCCCATTTGGAAAACCAAAAGTACCGAAGCCATGGCAACTACAGCTGAAACCGCTATGATTCCTGACATCCATTTTAAGTTCAATTTCTCAAAAACGTATGCCAATGGATCACCCACCGCCAATTCGGAATACGACACCATTCCGGTGAGAACAAGAGCAATGATGATATAAAGCACTGTACAGATGATGATCGCCCACATCATTCCTCGCGGCAGATCTCGCTGCGGATTTTCACATTCTTCTGCCGTCGTGGAAATGGCATCAAAACCAATGTAGGCAAAGAAAACAGCCGAAACACCTTTTAGAATACCTCCTACACCATTTGGTGCAAATGGACTCCAGTTTTCAGTATCCACATAAAAGATTCCTACAGCAATTACCAATAAAATAATTGCCAATTTAACCACTACCATAGCATTGGAAGCATTTCTACTTTCCTTCATACCACGGTAAACAAGCCAGGTAATTAGAACAATAATGAATAATGCAGGAATATCTAGAACCAAATGTAATCCAAACAGATTTGGCGCTGTGGTCCAAGCTGTGTGGGCAGCCTGTAGTGATGCATCTAAATTCTCAAACGATTTACCGCCAGCCATTAAAGCCATCGCATCGTGATAGCCATTTTTAGCAGTTAGAAAATCCATCTGGATCCATTGAGGTAAATGGACATTCAATCCCTCGAGCATCCCAGTAAAGTAGTCGCTCCAGCTGATGGCGACAGTAATGTTTCCAATGGCGTATTCCATGATCAAAGACCACCCAATGATCCAGGCGATTATCTCACCAAAGGCTACATATGAATAGGTATAAGCAGATCCTGCAACAGGAACCATTGATGCAAATTCCGCGTAAGCAAATGCCGCAAAACCACAAGCTATTGCGGTAAACAAAAACAAGAAGATCACGGCAGGTCCACCGTTTGCAGAAGCCTCACCGATCGTAGAGAAAATTCCGGCACCGATAATTGCCGCAATACCGAAAGCCGCCAGGTCTCGCACCTTCAGGTGTTTACCAAGACTTTCATGTCCGTCGGCTGCACCGGCCTCGGTTGCTTTTAAAATATCTTGTACGGTTTTCTTGCGAAACAATTGGTTCATATGCCTTGCATTTAGTTCAAAAGCAAAAGTAACAAAATCTAACCCCAGTCAAACTTTGTGTGAAAATTCAAATGCTTTTCCAACCTTTTGGCAAAAAGTTCATTCTTTAGCAAAACCGTTTTTCGTTGGATATTGACCATTCGTCCAAAGATGTTTGGGGCTTCATCGAAAATTCGGTATGTTTGAACGTCAAAAATTTAACTATGAAAAAAACATTACTATTTGCCTCAATCCTACTAAGCGGTGCTGCAATGGCACAATTCACGCAAGCTAATGAGCCTGCGCTATCTTCAACACAAGTGATGTACGTGTGTGACTCTTTTGTAACTGATTATGCTGGGACTACAGGTTCTGGGGTTACTTGGGACTACAGTGCGATTCAAGGTGTCGCTGGAGCCACAAAAACTATTGAAGTATTAGACCCATCAGCTACACCTGAGGGAGCAAGTTTTACGTCTTCTACAAAAGCGATGGCTATCCCTGGGTTCATTACTTCGTACATGACATCTACAGCTTCTGCTCGTAATTCTCAAGGGTTTAGCTTTGAAGAGCCAACATTCGGAGTTGTGAATTTGATCCTAGACACTGACGATGAGTTATTAATGAATTACCCATATGGATTAGGAAACAACCTTGTTGATGCTGTTGCTGGTACTGCAAGTGCAGCACTTGGAGATTTCCCTTGCACAGGTACAGTTGAAACAGCAGTTGACGGACAAGGTACATTGCGTTTGAATGCTACGACGCAGTTTACAAATGTATTGCGTTACAAGATCCACGATTCACTTTATGTTGATGCTGGATTCTTGGGAGTTATCACTATGGTACGCGACCAGTATGAGTACTATGATTTGGCAAACAATTCAATGCCATTGTTCATCCACACGAATTTGGTGATCAACTTGGGAGGAACTCCACAAGCATTGCGTTTGGTATTGAGTTCTGTTCAACCAGACACTTTCTTGGCAATTTCTTCTGAAGAATTGACAGGTGTAACAGTTTATCCAAATCCAGCGAAAGACGTATTGAACATCAACGGATTGACAGAGACAGCTACAATCAGCATCACTGATATGCAGGGTAAAGTTGTTCGCAACTTGGATGCTCAAGCTGGAACATCTTCTGTATCTATCAACGATTTGAATGCTGGATTGTATGTGATCAACGTGCAAACCGCTTCAGGAATGAAAACACAACGTTTGGTTGTTGAATAATTGATCCTTAACCATACAGAAAACCCGATTTGCTTTCGCAGGTCGGGTTTTTTGTTGCAGTTCTTGTAACGATCAAAATATCCTGCATTTTTTTGTGATATTTGAACCATAAATTGATCCGCATGAAATACAGCTACCTTGTGTTGCTTTTTATCTTGTGTACCTCTCGCATCTTTGCACAAGGCACCGTTGAATTAACCGCAGAAGAACGCGCTTACCTATTTCACATAGTAAAGAAAAGTCCAATCCTCGACAACAGTATTGGTCGATACTTCGAGTACAAAGGTCCTATGATCCGTTTCATGAACAAGGAGATCAATTACGATTCCATTGAGCAGATCATTATAAACACACCTGAAAGTCTGTTCATTCGAACTGCTGAAATCGGTAAGAGTCCGAAAGGAATTATCGCTGAGGCTGCGAATAAAATGGCACTTTGGGAATTGAATAAAGTTTTATTAGCTGCTCGTCAATCAGATAAGGATCTAGAGCGTTATCAGGAGCAATACAATCGTTTCGAAGCACTCCTCCTGGCTAAGTTACCACCAAACGCATTGAAGTCTCAAAACGGAGAAGCGAAACCTCATAAGAAAATGTTCAACCTCTTGAATCCAAGCTTAAGTTTTGAAGATAAGGCTTCGATGTTGGCCACAATGAACTTTCTGACAGATGAAGACCAATTGAGCACTATCAATGCATTGAATGGAGCAATTGTAGAATATGTCCAACAACGCTGTCTTGAGATCTATTTAGCTCTGGGTGGTGAGGCAGAAACATTTAAGAATGCCCTGATCGCTGCTGGAGATGGCTCTGAAACTTCCGGTTTATTGAATGAACGAGAAAAAGATGAGAACGGTCGCTGGAACAAAGGATTACCCAAAGCCGTTGGGTTGTTCCCATATGAAGCCAAACTAAAAGAGAAAGAAAAACGCAACAAGACGATTTTGGAGCCTGTCATGATGCCCAGCTTGGATTTCATGACAGTAGGTGACAATAAAATGACCCAATTGCATTTCGATGTGTGGGGATACAACAGTAAAAAGCAAACAACTGTTGTTATTGAACGTAACGGAATTACATACCACCTTTTTGGATCGGGAGAAACACGTTTCTTGTCTCCAGACTCCACCTTTTCTGATGGAAAAACTTTCCAATCAGTTATCAATGAATTAGAGCACGACAAAATCGCAAAACTCTACGAAAAGATCTACGGCAAAAAAGGGTTTGAATGGCAAATCAATGACGCAAAAGAGAAGAAAGACGACGTAGAATTGCGCATACAGAAAAACGAAAAAGGATATTCGGATATTACTCAGGGAACCTTAACTACTAGCAACAAGGCTCCTCGTTCCGTTAAAAAAGCGCGTAAAGCCGCTGCAAAAAACCCAGGTTCTGATTACAAAGCGCAACCAAAGACTTACTCGGACAAAAAGAAACGTGGTAAAAAACAAACATCCATCGTAGACCTAATGGGTGAATTCGAATACTATGAAAAACTGATCAAAGATCTGGAGAAGGAAAAACAAGCTGCGATTGATCTGATGGCTGTTTACCAACGTCGCCTTGATTCATACAAATTGGCGATGGGTACGAATTGGGCAACTTACACAGAGAAAGATGGATTATACACATTCCAAGATTCGTCCACTTTTGATCTTTACACACAAGAATTTACATTCCGTGCAGATACACTGAAGACTCCATTTGAGGTACGCTTGATCGCTATTCCAAACGGCCCCTTATCGAACGAAGCAGATGAAGTGATGCTCCACGTTAATTTAGTTGATTCTAAACCTGGATTTGACGCCCGCTTGCAGCTTGAACTTTCAGATGCTTTCGCTTCTAATTCATGGACCGTACCTAACAAGTTGCTAAGTGAAAAGGACAGCGTTGCGGTGAGATTGTTCTTCGAAGCGTTGTTGGATAAAAAGATCAAGATAGAAGCAATAGGTCGTGGGCAAGGTGTAGGCGAATGGAATGGTGTACAAACAGTGCGTGCAAATAATCGCAGCGAATGGGACTCCTATCGTGTTGACCGCATGGATAGTACCATGATCCGATTAAGAAGCACCAGAGTTGCGATCGATTTGAATCGCGGTGTATTGATTCAAGTTAACACATTTACTGATCCAGTGCGTACGAATTTGAAACCAGCAGATCCAAGCATAGCGAGTACGCTGCAGAAGTACGGATTGACCGGAAATGATTACTTGAGTGCCATGAGAACTGCGGCTGTTATTCAACAATTAAAAGGGGAATTGAATGTATTGGCAGGGACCTATCTTACCCGTGAACAAGCCAAAGTGGTTATCGACAAGATGAACAAGGCTTTGGATGGAATGCGCGTAAGTTGCGGAGCGACATCGTTTAAATGGCAGGAGTTGTTGGCGAAGTAGGGGTGGTTAAAATTGTAGGAAATTTGCAATTTTTTAAATTTCAAACGTTGCAACTTTCGAACTTAGCAAAGTTGCGAATTATTAAATTAGTTAATTCGATATTTACACAAAACACGAATTATCGATTTCGTTTTTTTTCGAATCATTCCTCTTCTATCAAATCTTCCTGTAAACCAATGAAATACAACTGTTCCGTTGCTCTTGTCGTTGCCGTATACAACCATCTCAGAAATGATTCATCCAACTGTTCTGGTTCTAAATACCCATGATCTACGAAAACTGCCGACCATTGACCTCCCTGGGCTTTGTGGCACGTAACAGCATAGGCAAATTTTACTTGCAATGCGTTGAAATAGGGTGATTTCATCACTTCGCTATAGCGCTTTTGCTTATTGCGCTCATGTATATAGTCCTTTTCAATTTCAAAAAACAAAGTCCGTAAATATCCTCGATCCAAATTAGGAGATTCCAAAGTCAAAGTTTCCATGAACGCTAAGACTTCAAACCGATCCATTTGCGGGTAATCGATCAAAGAAACTTCCAATCTTGCATAGCGCGATCCGTACATTTCTTCAATCTTTCGGATGCGGTGCACACGAAGCAATTCACCATTAGCAATGAATCCGGCATCACTTAAGGGGTCAAGCCAATAATAGTTGTTTTTCACAACCATGAGAATATCCCCACCACACAATTCTTCTTCCATGTAAAGAATGCGATTTCGAATATGCTGATTATACAGATTTGCACGCTTGTTCGATCGAGTGACGATCATAACCTCATCTGTTCCAAAATTTTGATAAGCACTGTCGATCTTCTCGATCAATTCGTCTCCTTGAACGGCTTGAACATCCGAAAAATGTTGGAGATCTATTTGTGGCAATTGACCCAATCGTTGTGCCTGACGAATTCGCGTAGCATTTTCAAGAATTCCTGAGTGAGCAGCCTGTCTTACTACTTGAGACAAACCGAAAACTGAAACATGAATTCGCGAGAAATTGTGATCGAGATAGTTAGAACTCAATGCCGGACTCTCATTCGAGCCTACAGGAGGAAGCTGGCCTTCATCACCTAAAAAAATCAGTTTACAATTCTTTCCTGAATACACATATTCGAAAATATCTTCAAGGAGGTTACGCCCTACACTTCCATCATTTTGCATCGAGTAGTCCGCAATCATAGACGCCTCATCAATGATGAAAACAACGTTCGAAGATTTATTTGGAGCTAGCTGCATTTTTACCGAACCATTCGGGTCCGTTGCTGTAAAGTAAATTCGCTTATGGATGGTTGTTGCCAGTGTACCTGCTCGTTGAGCCAAAACTTTAGCAGCACGACCGGTAGGAGCCATCAGAACAGTTCGCCTTTTCAATGCCTGCATGGTTTTGATGTACGCACCAAGCATCGACGTCTTTCCTGTACCTGCATATCCTTTTAGAACAAAACATGCCGGATCTTCATCACCACACGTAAAGTGAGCCAATTCTTCCATCAGTTCCGCCTGCTCTTCATTTGGATCATGTCCAAAGAAATGCCGCATGCCGTCAACCAAACGCTGTTCTATGCTCTTCTCAGCCATCTTTCAAAGGTATCAAAATAAGGTAGTACTTTTCCTTTGGTATGATTACCTTTGCTAAAAACATGCCTGTGCAGCTCATTCTTGAATTGACGGAAAATCGATTTTCAGCTTTTAGTCTGAATGGAGAACAATGCGAACAATTAGCAGAAATTATTTGCACGCAGCGTAACGCTTTGGCTTACAAAGAAAATCTGGTTGAATTGATCACAAAAATCAGTGACTTAGACCGTTTCGATGAATTCACGTGCTCCTTCAGCTCACCTTACTTTTCTATGGTTCCAGCTTCGCTTTTTGCGGCAAGTAATCCGGAAGAATTGCTTCAATTTACAGTAGCTGACCCGCTTCCAAAGGGAGAAACCGATTATAACCGCTTACCTGAATGGAACATGGTGGTTCTTTATCACATGCCGCTTTGGGTGAAAACGGTACTTTTCCCGAAAGTCCCTAGAATCATGATCCAACACGAAATGTCACACGTTTTGCGCTACATGAACAGTGGATCAACCTTTGGAGGAAAGACTGTCATTGTTATTCAAGAAGACCATTTTTCTTGTATGGTTCGAAATAACGGTCAAATTGCCCACGCAAGTGTACAAGAATTCCAAGAACCTCAAGACATCGCTTATCATGTATTGAATACCTTACAAAAGGTAGAGCTTACCGGAACTCACGAGATCATCATTTCAGCAACAATCGAAAAACAGGCTCAGAAAGGGCGAGAATTGGTCGAATTGTTCAATCGAATTGCATTTTTCTCAGGGCATCGCTTTCATTACAAACATCAGTTTCACCTTCAATTCCAAGCATTGTGCGTATAGTTCGTGGATTATTCAAAGCGCGTCGATTTAGTCCGCCAAAAAGCTTTCCATCCCGCCCTACTACCGATTATGCGAAGGAGGGCTTATTCAATATGCTTGAAAATCGGTTAACTCTGTTTGATCTGGATATTTTGGATCTATGTGGTGGAACCGGCAACATTTCATTGGAATTTCTTTCTCGAGAAGCAGGATACGTTACTACCGTTGATAAACATCCGGTTTGCATCAAGTATATGTACAAACTGAAAGACGAGTTGCAAATTGGTGACACTTGGATGATCAGTAAAAACGATGTACGCAATTACCTAGAGAAAACGGAGCAAACTTTCGATCTGATTTTTACCGATCCACCCTATGATGTTGGTTTCCATGCCCAGTTGGTAAAATTGGTTTGGGAACGTGATCTGTTGCGCGAAAATGGCTGGATGATTGTTGAACACGGCAGACAAACAGATGTTTCGATGCTACCAGGTTTTGTAGATACACGAAACTTCGGAAATGTGTATTTTAGTTTCTTTCAAAACAAACGCCCATGAAGACGAAGGCATGTTTTCCGGGATCTTTCGATCCGTTCACCAAGGGACACGAAGACGTGGTTCGACGGGGATTAACTCTTTTTGATGAAGTGGTGATCGCTGTTGGAGTGAACACTTCCAAATCGCCTTATTTTGAATTGGAAAAAAGATTGGCACATATCCAAAGTCTGTTTGAAAAAGAACCTCGCGTTTTGGTCCAAACATTTTCCGGTTTGACGGTAACCTTTTGCAAAGCAAACGGCTGCACTCATATTCTGCGTGGATTGCGTGACACCAAAGATTTCAATTACGAACAACCCATTGCGCTGTTGAATCGCAATATGCAACAACTCGAGACCGTTTTCATACTACCAGCGCCAGAATTGATGGCGATAAATGCATCGATCATTCGGGAAATCCATAAAAGTGGCGGGGAAATTGATAAGTATGTAACAAACGTACATCAACTCGTTTAAGAAAACATGAGATCAATACTCTTTATTTTCATAGCCGTCTTTGCTGTTAGTGCAGTAAACGCGAAAGAAATCACGCAGATCAAAGGATACGCTCCGACATATGTTGGTAAAACTGTTGAAGTATTTCAAACATTGGATTACTTGACCATGCGTCAGGAGAGAATTGCAACTGCAACTGTTTTGGAAGACAGCACCTTTACGTGCTCCTTTTATCTGGATGAAACTAAAAGATTAACTGTTCAGGCTTTGAACAATAAAGGAACCTTGATCTGTGAACCTGGAAAATCCTACGAGATCTTTGTTCCGGATAGAAACCCTTATGATCCTTACAGACCAGCAGGTAACCTTATTGAATTAACACTATTCAATTTGGATTCTACAGACGTGAACTACAAAGTGCTTCAGTTCAACCAATGGACGGATCAATTCATCGCATCGTATTACACTAAAAACAACGCAGACAAACAGTTCTTTGCTGAACGCTTAGATACCTTTAAGATCATTCTTCAAAACTATTACAAGGCTGATACCTTGAACGCATATTTCAATTATCACAGGCAGTTTACTTTGGCTAAGATTGATGACTTGCGTTTTTTAGGTAGTAGAAATCAATACGAGAAATATGATTTTTACATCAAGAACACGCCTGTTTACTACCAAAGTGATGCCTACATGGAATACATCCAGCATTACTACGAAAAATTCATGCCCCGCGTAAACATGAATACGAATAATAAGGTCTATCTGTCCTTACTCAAATCAAGTCCTACCCTGATCATGCGTGCACTTGGTACTGAATATACCATGCAAAACAACTTGAAATTACGCGAATTGATGATGATCAACATCATGGGGGAGTGTTTTTACGAGAAAGATTATCCGCAAACCAATATCCTAACAGTGCTTGATTCTCTTCAAAAGAAATGTCTGTTTCCGGACAACCGATTGGTTGCAGAAAACATGTTTAAACGTCTAACAGAATTAACACCTGGAGGAAAAGCACCTGACTTTGCTGTTTCAGTAAAAGGAGAATCGCATGAATTAAAAACTTTTTCGGGAAAACACTTGTATCTTTTCTTTGTCACTGCAGGATCTGAAGAGGCTCGTAAACAACTGGAAATCCTGGTACCGCTTTTCCATAAATACCAAAATGAAGTTGAGTTTTTGATGATTGTTAAAGATGATGGTACAGCCCTGAACGAGGTAAATCAGTTCATCAATAAATATCCATGGAAAGGAGCACTGGTAAATCCGTCACATGCGATCTTGAAAGATTATCAGGTGACTACCTTCCCGTATTATGTGCTTGTTGACCGCATAGGTCATATTGTTGGTGCCCCTGCACTAGGCCCCTTACCGAATGGACAATACGAAACCATTGACAAAACCTTTTTCGCGATCAAAAAAGCTATTGAAGAAGGAACAGGTGACGGGCGCTAATTTGAATTCTCCCCGAGTAACCCATTCTTTGTCAAATGAGATTATCTTTGTGATAAATTTGGCGAAATGCGTTACAATCTAAGTGAAATCACAGATATTATCCGAGACAGAAGAACCATCTATCCAGAACAGTATTCTTCCCGAAAAGTACACAAAGAGCAGATCGAATTATTATTGAATAATGCAATTTGGGCGCCATCACATGGATTGACCCAGCCTTGGCGTTTTGTTGTACTGCAGGAAGGTGCCTTACTCGATCTATCCGAAACACTTGGTCGCGCTTATTTAAACAACATTCCTAAAGAAAAGCAGAGCGATGCGAAGTTGGCTAAATTGATGAACCGACCGCGAATGGCTTCTGCTATCATTGCATTGGTTCTTCACCGCGAACCAAATACTTCAATTTCAGAACAAGATGACTTGGCAGCTGTAGCTTGTGCCGTTCAAAACATGCATTTAACAGCAACTGCCCAAGGTATTGGAGCTTTTTGGTCTACACCGGGAGTTATGAATGCTCCGGAAGTACGTCACTTTTTGGAATTAACTGAAGAACAACGCTGCATTGGATTTTTCTATCTAGGCTATCCTGCCATTGATTGGCCAAAAGGACAACGTCGTCCTATTGAATACCTAACCAGTTGGAAACAATAAGTACCGGACAATTGCGTTCCAACCCAAGTAATACCAAAAACGTTTATTGAATTATGATCAGATGTTTGAAAATCCTTCTTGTAGTGTTCACCGTTCTGGCGGTGAAAACAACGCTATGGGGACAAACATCTAAACCAAAGCGAGAACGTTTTCCCTCCTACTTCGGAATTGTGGGCTCACCGGTAATTCCAAATAACTTTATCGGTTCCACACAGACAATCTTCTTTGATTCTACCCAAACGATGCAGGTTAATTTCCGGAATAAATGGAGTTATACCTTTGGTGCAATCGTAAGAATTGGTTTAACGAAAACCATTTCCCTTGAAACGGGAATTTCTCAGGTAAGACGACACTATGATGTGAATGTGATCATTCCTGATTCGAGTATCAATCGAACGCAAAGATTGGCATTCGTTAACTATGATGTCCCTGTAAATGCTTTGTTTTATGTTCAAATGGACAAGCAATGGTATATGAATGCCGCTTTTGGTTTTTCGATCACACACTACCCTACTGATGTTCGTGATTCTATCTTACCGGAAGAAGGTAAGCGTATTTCTATCGAAGGTAGACGCATCCATCGCACTCACTTTGCAGCCAATGCCGGATTTGGTTTTGAATACCGCACTGAGAAGATCGGGACCTTTTACATGGGATTGGGAGCCAAAGTCCCTTTTAAACCAATTTTTTTCGGAGTAGCCGTATTAAATCAATCAAATACAGGTAACAAGTTGATTGCTTACAATCCGGTAACGGCAGGTTATTTCACCGTTGATTTCCGTTATTTCTTTCCAAAAACCAAAAGGAAAGATGATTTACCCAAACCAATTATAGAATGAGCTCGACGCGCATCGATGAACTCGTTTCTAGCTTGAATCTTTTACCCCATCCAGAAGGAGGATTCTATGCTGAAACCTATCGTTCAAAGGCAAATATATCCGGTCTTGATCGTCAATTAATGACGAGCATCTACTTTTTACTTACAAGTTCGAATTGTTCGCGTTTTCATCGCATCCGTTCTGATGAAGCTTGGTATTTTCATGAAGGATCGGGATTGACTGTTCACGAATTGCACAATGGCACCTACAAACAAACAAAACTTGGACCAGTTGGAAATGCAGATCAAAGGCCATTTCATCTGGTAGAAGCCGGATCTATCTTTGGGTCATCGGTTGACTCCCCTGATGGATATGCCCTTGTTTCTTGCGCGGTTGCACCAGGATTTGATTTTCGAGATTTCGAACTGTTTACCTTTGAACAACTAGCGCCACAATTTCCAGAACATCACGAAATCATTCGAAGACTAACTTGAGCGCTGAGATGAACAAATGGCGAATTTACGGTCTTGGCGGGATCACAATTCTGATGGCACCCTTGGGATGGGTTATTGCGGGTTTTCCGAGGATTGCTGATTTTTTGGAATTACGACACGTCGAACTTGGTGAATTGATCGGTGGTTTACTATATGGAATGCTCTTCGGACTTTTCATGATTCTTATAACCAATACCCAAGCTGCTGAAAAAAGTTTTCGTCAACAGATCCAGTTGGTTCGATCCATGAAATTGAATCTTTTCGACATCCTGTTTCTGTCACTGTTTGCAGGTTTTGGAGAAGAACTCTTATTTCGCGCAGGACTGCAACTATGGGTTCACCCGTTGATTGGATCTGTATTTTTTGTAGCAATTCATGGCTATCTGAATCCGATAGACTGGGACACAAGTAAATTTGGCTTGCTCGTTTTGGTATTTATCATAGGTGTTTCTTATGGATTTGAATGGTACGGCCTCTGGTTCTCGATGGTTGCTCATGCTTCATACGACTTTGTTTTGTTCTATTACTGGAGCAAACAAAAAATGATCACAGATCATTTCCACGAATGATCAGTCGATCGGTCTTTTGCGTTTGCCAACACAAAGGTAGAACCACCAACGGATCGATGTATAAATATTCCAAAAAGCGCATTCCACAGTAACTATTTGGCAGTCGAATAAAGGAACCGGCTCTATACAAATACAACTCTCGTAATCGCGTGCATGAAGCCAATTCATCGGGAATACTCTCGAGTTGGTTAAAACTCAATTTCAAAAGTTGTAATCGGGAACAATTTCCAATCGTAACAGGAATAGTGGTCAACTGATTTCTCTCGAGATTTAAATGAAACAGGTTTTGAAGCGTTCCAATAGAATCCGAAACATACACTAATCGATTGTTGCTCAGAATTAATAGTTCCAAATTCGGCAAGTTTTTAATTGCTTCGGGAATACTATCTATCTGATTGAAAGACATACTCAAAACACGTAATTTCTTGAGGGTAAAAAGCTCTTCGGGGATAGACGTGAAATTATTCTTGCCTAGATACAAAACCTCCAAATTCTGCAATTTCACAAAACTATCCGGCAAAGAATTTAAACGATTATTAAACAATGAAAGTGATCGTAATGACACTTGATTACAGAACGAATCGGACAGTTCAGTCAAATGAAGATTGTCCATTACCAATTCCGCTTCGCGTCCATGCTGCGGACTTAACATCCTACATCCAAAAAGGATAAACGGAAAAAGAAACAGAAAAATTCGAAATTGTTTCATTATCTTTAGCAATAATACGCAACTAATTCCAAAATTTGGAGTCTACTATGAAGAGAACGGCATGGTTTATGCCTTTAAACATTTAAAACACTTATAAAATGAAATATGTAATTATTGCTGCGGCGTTGTTGATGGGAAGTGCTTCAATGGCACAAGTAGTTACAAAGCCACAAAAGGTAAACACAAAAGTTCGAACTGTTGAAACTCCTGAGGAAAAGGCAAACAAATTGACTCAAGAAATGGTTTCTGAACTTGGTTTATCAGGTGACCAAACTCAACAGATCTCGGAGATCAATTTGGGAATTGCCATGAAAAATGATGGTGTTCGTAAAAACACTAATTTCAGTGAAGATCAAAAAGCAGAGATCATTAAAAGTAATGATCAAGCTCGCATTTCTATGTATAAAGGAGTGTTAACTGCAGAACAATTTGCCAAATTCGAAGCTTGGGACAAAGCCAAAAAAGAACAAGCATCAAGTTCAAAAGGTACTGAAGGCCTATAAAAAAATCCCCGATAATTCGGGGATTTTTTATTTCAACCTACTCGCGAACACTTTCCTGAATTTCTCCACTTTTGGTCGGACAATTGCCTGACAATATGCGTTTCCTGGATTGAGCGCATAATAATCCTGATGGTAATCTTCAGCTGGATAGTAATTATTGATCTCCACGATCTCTGTAACAATGGGATTATCCCAAACTTGCTCGTCAGTTAATCGCTTTTTATAAGCTTCAGCTAATTGTTTTTGTTCCTCGTCATGATAAAAGACCACCGATCGATATTGCGTTCCGACATCATTACCCTGTCGATTTAATTGCGTAGGATCATGCACGAACCAAAAAACCTCCAATAATTCTTCGAATGAGATCAGTTCCGGGTCAAAAGTAATTCTTGCAACCTCGGCATGACCGGTAGTCCCTTCACATACTGCTTTATACGTGGGATTTTCTACATGACCTCCAGCGTATCCCGATACCACTGAAACAATTCCTTTCATATCCTTAAAACAGGCCTCAATACACCAAAAACAGCCTGCTCCTAATGTCGCTTCTTTCATTTTTTCTTTTTCTTAAAAACAAATATAGACGAAACATGTTTCAATTCTTGATGGCGTTTGGAATATGCGTAATTTTGCACCACTTTGTTCGGGTATAGTAAAAACTTCTGGTCTATTTGCTTTTCGATGTTCTTCTTCACGATGAGCTTCAATTTGGTTTTACCGGAAATGAACGAGGTGATCACCAAATTAGACGGTGCTGAACTCAAAGGATGGATTATCGGTTTGTTTACTATTTCAGCTGGAGTATCGCGACCATTCTCAGGAAAATTAGCGGATTTCATTGGCCGTAAAAAGGTTCTTTTAGTTGGAGTTTTCTTCTCGCTTCTCATTTGCCTACTCTACCCTTTCGCCTTCTCCGTGTGGTTTCTGCTGACGCTTCGTTTTTTTCACGGTTTCAGTACAGGATTTTTTCCAACAGGTGCTACCGCTTTGGTAACTGATATTTTACCAGATGACAAACGTGGTTCAGGAATGGGTGTATGGGGAACATTTATTTCATTAGGAATTGGCTCAGGACAAGGACTTTCAACGATTTTTGTAGATCAAGTTGGTCAGAATGGCCTCTTTATCGTTGCTGCGATAACGGTATTAATATCCTACGGACTGATGTTTACCGTGAGGGAAACGCTGTTAAACC
>JBMLQF010000133.1:0-3074 GCA_049241705.1 Fluviicola sp.
CTCAAGTGCTGATTTCACCGATAAGGCAGTTGCCATATTGAAGAAAACCCACTGCTCTAAAGCGAGGAAACTGAGGTCTAAATAGATAGAAGCAGCGAATTGTCCCCTGCCAGATTGCCATGAATTACCACGTTGTCCCCTCCCCTGTGATTGTTGTTCTGCCAAAATAACAGTCCCCGATGTCAGTTTTCCTTCCTCCAGACACTTGGCAGCATAATTGTTGGTTGAATCGACCTCGGGAAGTATAATGATGCGCTGACCGATCATGATAAATTAACAAGTATTAGGAATACAAACACAAACTTTACAAGCGTTTAATTGCTTAGATTTGTGCACACAAAATTACGAATGTATAAATTAAAATCAGCTGTAGACTCAAAAGTACTTTGCGATGCGATCGTGGAAGGAATGCAAGAAAACAAGGCCAAAAAGATCACGGTTTTGGATTTGCGTCAAATTCCAAATGCAGTTACAGATTTCTTTGTGATCTGTTCCGGAGATAGTAGCGTACAAGTTGAAGGTATTGCATCTACAGTAACTCGCCATACGCGCAAAGAACTACAAGAAAAACCTTGGCATCAAGAAGGTAAAACCAACGCTGAATGGATCCTTTTGGATTACGTGAGTGTGGTAGCGCACATTTTTTACAAGGAAGCTCGTCAGTTCTATGAACTGGAGGACCTGTGGTCTGATGCAATCCGCACCGATATTCCGGATCTAAACTAACAAAAAAGTTATGTCAGAAAATTCATCCAATAAGCCTAAAAATAATCCATACGCTATATACTGGATCTACGCGGCAATCGCATTTGCGATCATCCTGACATTCGTATTTACGAATGACACGAATGCAACCTTGCGCGAAGTAAAAACTTTTTACACGCTTGCTGATTCCAGCTATGTAGAAAACGTGCGCATTGTAAATAACCGCCGTGTTGATTTTGCAGTTAATGCAGAGGGAAAGAAATACTTGAAGGCTACTGAAAATCCGAAAGGAGAATTGAAAGTGATCAAAACGGTCCTTGAAAAGTCGCGCAGAAATCCAGAATTCTCTATTCCGATTCCTGATGCAGGCAATTTTGAGAACAAATTAGATGTGATCAACGACTCTTTGCAGAAGCACGGTAAACAAACGATCTCTGTTCCTTATGTAGAAGAAGTGAACTACACTGGAAGTATCATTAGCTTTTTATTGCCAATCGTAATCATTGTCCTTTTATGGATGTTCGTCATGCGTCGTATGTCTGGCGGTGGTGGTGGTGCCGGTGGTCAGATCTTTAACATTGGAAAATCACGAGCACAAGTCTACGAAAAAGGTAAGTCTACAAACGTAACATTCAAGGATGTTGCTGGTTTGGAAGGCGCAAAAGAAGAGATCCAGGAGATCGTTGAATTCTTGAAGAATCCGAAGAAGTACACAGAACTTGGAGCAAAAATTCCAAAAGGCGCGTTACTTGTAGGACCTCCGGGAACTGGTAAGACCTTGTTGGCAAAAGCAGTTGCAGGGGAAGCGAAAGTTCCTTTCTTCTCGCTTTCAGGATCTGATTTTGTGGAAATGTTTGTTGGTGTAGGAGCTTCTCGTGTACGCGATCTATTCCGCCAAGCCAAAGAAAAATCTCCATCGATCATATTCATTGATGAAATTGATGCTATTGGTAGAGCTCGTGGCAAGAATGCCGGATTCTCCTCTAACGACGAGCGTGAGAACACATTGAACCAGTTGCTAACAGAAATGGATGGATTCGGAACAAACTCCGGAGTGATCATTTTGGCTGCAACGAACCGTGCAGATGTACTAGATTCAGCATTGATGCGCGCTGGGCGTTTCGACCGTCAAATCTACGTAGACATGCCTGATTTGAATGAGCGAAAAGAGATCTTCCAAGTGCACTTGAAGCCTTTGAAATTAGCTCCTAATATCGATATCGATTTCCTGAGTAAACAGACTCCTGGATTCTCTGGTGCTGACATCGCTAACTTGTGTAACGAAGCAGCTTTGATCGCTGCACGTAAAGAGAAGAAAGTTGTTGAGAAACAAGATTTCTTGGACGCTGTAGATCGTATCATCGGTGGATTGGAGAAAAAGAACAAAATCATTACGAAGGACGAAAAACGTTCAATCGCTTTCCACGAAGCCGGACATGCTACAATCAGTTGGTTGTTGGAACATGCTCATCCTTTGGTAAAAGTTACTATCGTACCTCGAGGAAGATCCTTGGGAGCAGCTTGGTACCTGCCGGAAGAACGTCAGATCACAACGACAGAGCAGATCTTAGATGAAATGTGTTCTGCATTAGGGGGACGTGCTGCGGAGCAATTGATGTTCGGTAAAATTTCTACTGGTGCATTGTCTGATTTAGAGAAAGTCACCAAGCAAGCATACGCCATGGTTTCTATTTATGGTCTAAACGATCGCATTGGAAATATCTCATTCTATGATTCACAAGGGCGCGAGATGTTTACTAAACCTTATTCTGAGGATACTGCACGTATCATTGACGAAGAAGTTTCTAAAATAATTGAAAATCAGTACCAGCGAGCTTTGCGACTCTTGAGTGAAAACCAAGACAAACTAACTTCCTTGGCTAACAAATTGTTGGAAAAAGAAGTAATCTTTAAAGAAGACTTGATCGAGATCTTCGGTGACCGACCTTGGCATACGGAAGAAGCCACTATCGTTAAAAGCGATGAAGATGAAATGGTTTCTGATTCCAACGAGGTCAAAGCACAAGACGAGCCAGAAACTGAGCCGGAAGTAACTCCTCCATCGCAGCCTGAAACAGAGAACCCGGATACTCCTGAAGAAATGCCAAAACCTTCAGATGATCCATCCACAGAAGAATAAAATGAATATATCAAACTCCCGATTTTCTCGGGAGTTTTTACTTTAGTACCATGAAAGAACTGATCAATCGCGGAATCTTCGGAATCATATTTCTGCTTTTTGTTTTTACACCGTATTATTTGGACTTGGTAAATCAAACCAATTTATTCAATCTGGTACTGTTTACTTTTTCTGCTTTTGGGACTTACGAGATCTTTAAGATGGCAGAGAACACACCATACAAAAGCAA
>JBMLQF010000134.1:0-5684 GCA_049241705.1 Fluviicola sp.
CACGTACATGCCCGGTTTGATATCTTTTCGTTCAGGTTTCATGGGATAAAGGTAGGCGAATAGCAACAAAAAAGGAAGACTCCGAAGAACCTTCCTTTTTCTGAACTTTAAACTATGTATGAAAAAAACAAGTTGTTTATTCCTTAATGAACTTCACGGTTTGTCCTTCTGCCGTGCGGATGAAGTAGACACCCGGCGCGTAAGTGGAGACGTCGATGGTTTTTACTCCTTCAAGTGCGAGCGTCTTCAAAATTGCTCCATTAGATGCAGTAATTTCAGCTGAAGTAGGATAAGAAACGGTAATGTTCAACACATCGCTTGTTGGGTTTGGCTGTACTCCGAAAACAAATGCCTTATCGTCTTCCAAGCCCACAGAATTGATCTGAACACATGAGCTCAATACAGAACAACCATTCAATTCGATTTCAACAGCATAACTTCCAATCGTTGTTGGTGTAAATGATTGTCCGTTTGCACCGGCGATAGGTTGGTTTCCGTTGTTGCAATCTACCCATGTATAATTCGCTCCTGACTGAGCTGCAGTTAGCGTATTTCCTGTTTGCGTCACATTGGCATCTACAACTGATACCGTCAGTGTCGCAACCTCTGAGGTAATTGTACCGCAGCTTCCACCAAGTATATCAACAGTATAGTTACCAGCATCTGAGGAGTTCACATTCGTTAAATTCAAGACTGAATTCGTAGCACCACTTATGTCCACACCATTCTTCTTCCATTGAAAGAAAACTGTCGGTCCCGTTAATACAATGCTAAATGACGCCGGGCTTCCCGAGCACACGGAAGTATTTTGAGGTTGTTGGGTGATATTTACATCTCCGGTTCCTAGAGATACTTCAGCACTAAGAGATGAGAGCGAATTATCACACTGGGAAGTAATTATACAGCGGTATAATCCAAAATCACTTAGTTGTACATTGCTAATTGTGTATATACTTGAAGTGGCTCCAGGTATATCGACTCCATCTTTTTGCCATTGATAGGTAACTGAACCTAAAACATCTATTGACAGTGATGCCGGATTCCCAATTTGAGCGCAAGTTTCTTCCGGTTGATTCGTAATAATAAATGGTGTTGTTGCGATTGTGTTCACATTTGAAAGTGAAAGTGCAGCATTGTAAAAACGCACTTCGTCTATGACTCCTGAAAATGGTTGATTTCCGGTAGTAGAAATACCGGCAATTCCTGTGTTTGCATAACCATTACCAATTACTATAATATTTGAAGCGCCTGGTTGAGGTGTACCATTCATCGTTGCAACCTCACTGCCGTCCAAATAAACCGTTTGGAGATTCGTAGTATATACCAAAGCTAAGTGATGCCAATTGGTATCGATAATAGTTCCTGAAGTCCAGGCAGCAAAACCACCTTGATACATCCACCCTCGGAGAACACCATCATTTCCAATATAAGCAAGTGGATTCCAATTGACAAGTGTTGCTTCTTGATAGCTCAACAACATACCTTTGCTGGAAGCAGAGCTACGCTTGAACCAAAGTGAAATAGACTTATTTTGACCGTTGCCCAAAATAGTTTGCCCGTTAGGTGCAGCGATTGTCACACCAGATGACGTACCATTAAAGGAAAATGCAGAATTAGCTTGATTAAATCTATTCACTGTAGAAGTTATACTCGATCCGGTGGCGTTGTGGTTATTTCCACTGAAATCAGCGGAACTGTTGTTTTCAAAAGTATAATAAGCAACGAGATTGCTTAAATTAATATTTGAAGGTGAGAGGCAACACAATTTACCATTTACCCAATTAGATGTTGAACCGTTTAATGCAAAATTGGATAGAGTTCCATTATTATTGTTTCCCGACTCGTCAGAAATGGTTGTAACTCCTGCATTGTTATCTGCTGCTACTCCTTGGTTAAAATTGTACGATCCATTTAGTCCGACGCTGCTAACAGGCGTACAGCTATAACTGTCATTAATCTCAGAGGCTGAAAGTGTGCGACTATATATTTTAACATTATCAATTTGCCCATTAAAGAATTGAACAGTTGTGTTACATCCTATCTGGAAATTGTTGGTAAACGTAGTGACATACAGGGAAATTGCAGGACCAACTGGTTGACCGTCAAGATACATCTGCGTGCCATTCACAACACCAATTTGAAAACTAAGCGCGACATGATGCCACATACCATCATTTAAAGGAACAGTGTTGTATGTTGTTGCTCCTGGCGTTCCACCTCCCCAGACATATGTGCTTAATTTATTATCTATTAAGAATAAACCATAATGATTTGAACGTACTACAATTCCTCTGTATCCAGAGTTGTTAGCTGAGGTTTTGATCCATGCTTCCAGTGTTCCGTTTGTTGTAATGCCAGCATGAGTGCCGACAGGAAGATCAATTTTGTCATTCATTCCATCAAAATGAAGTGAATTCTCGTTTTGTGCAATTCCTGCAAGAGAGCAAAGGAACATAAGCGCACTAAATAGTCTTTTTATTGATTTCATAAAATTTTATTAAAGTTGTTATTACATAATAAATATAAAAGTGCCCTATCTCTCAATGTGGATTATCTTTATAAAATGTACGCTTGAGTTTGTAAACAGCAAAAACCCTTTCCTAAGGACTTGTAAAAAGGGGTTTTAATTTGACTTATTTTTCGCACCAAACCGCCCCCAAACTTGCATTTGGAGGCGGCAAAGGATCAAGCCGAAAACGAAAACTACTCCTTGATCAGCTTGGTCACGTGTGTTTGTTTATTTCATGTATTTCATCGCTGCTACGCAGTCAACCGGCACGATGATTGCAGTATTTCCGTTGAAATATGATTTACCATAGTTTGCTCCGTCAAAATTTTGTGCGATAGAAACTTCCTCCCACTGACATTTTCCGCCTGTTGTTTTCATAACAACAATAGCGCGGATTGAACGACCAGTGATAATTCCTGAAGCCTTGTTGCGGATTGTATACCATTCTGTACTTTTTGGATATACATACACAACCGTCTGTGGCCATCCTGCCTGAGCAGCTTTTGCTTTCACTACAGCGGTGATTTCCGCATTTAACTTCGGATCTTTCATTCCCGGTTCCGGCATAGGCTTTCGCGCAGCTTCCATTGCGTTCAACATTTCACAATCTGCAATTACCGCTTTTTCTGCTAAAGCCTTCATTTTTTCGAAATCCTTCGCCAATTCCATGACGCGGTCCTTATTCTTACCGATGATAATGTATCGTCCATCCTCCTTACTTTGAAAGCTTGGCTCGCTACAATCCAATCGGTTCGTAAAATAGCTATAACGCTCTAACAACCAAACTCCATCTTCTAATAAACGCATGTCACATCCCTTAAACGCATCCAAATGATTATTGTGATCGTTTCTCATGCGATAGATCTTGCTCAAACTACCATCTTTGAAAGCCTTAATCACATCCTGAGTTAAGAAAAATGCTTTATCTACCTGGTTCTGACCATAGTGAATATTTAATACGGCCTCGTTCATGTCCAATTCTAATTGCACTTCATCGGCATACTTTGGGTCTCCTTCTCTCATCCCATATACAATGATGTCTGACACCTCTGACATGTAGTATTTTCCGGAAACCCCATATTTGTCTGAATAATTACCTTCAGGTGCATGGTACGTGTTGGCAATCTTCTTCTCATCAGCCGCCGTTTTCTTCGCCTTAGCCAACAACTTATCGATATTTCCAAAAAACTCGGTATACGCCTCTTGGTCGCTCTCCGGATTCAAGGTCTTTGCCAATTTCTTGTCGATATGACCGGCACCAAAAGCCACATATTTACCATCTTTTTGTGTGAACAAGACCACTTTCTCGTTCTTCTCTACAATAAAGCCTTTCTTTTCGTCCTCATCAAAAAATGCCGTTCCTTGCGTGCTTGCATTCACCACGCCCATGTTTACTCCTTCGATCGTCTTTTTACAATTGATCGATGCGTAGGTTAAAGTTCCTTTATTGCCTTCCAACACGACATCTACCTTCTTGGTCATGTCTGTCAACGGATTGGCAGATCCACACCCTACAGTCAGGGCTTTGTTCAATGTAAATTCAATGGTTTGCGCATACATCGTCGCGCTGAGGATCAATCCTCCTAAGAATAGTGTTAGTTTTTTCATCGTTTTCAAACTTTAGAGCAAAGATTTACACAATGAAGGGATTTTCTTTTCAGCAGTTTGTAAACGACATCTCTGGTTTTGTAAACGGAATTATGTCTTGGATAATCCTTCCAAAAAAGCCATAACAGCCTGTTTCCGTTCCCGCGAGATTGGTATCTGATACCCATTTTTGAGATGCAAATTTCCGTCGCCTTTCGAGTGGAACGAAAGAAAATCCATGTTCACCAAAAAAGACCGGTGCGTGCGCTGAAACTGAGAAGCATCTTCCAGGGCCTGTTCAAAATACTTCAAGTTCTTGGAGACGATCCGGTTACGTCCATTCGTGCATACAATGCGCACATAAGACCCATCCGCTTCCAGAAAAATGATTTCGTCCAAAGGAACGTATTCGTTGCCACCTTGTGTGGGCACGCACAATACTTTGCTTTGAGGTTCGCGTAAATTACGTGTCAGCGCTTCCAATTTAACTTGATTATCCTGTTGAGTCTTGATCTGACGTAATTTTTCAATTGCTTCTTCCAATTGATCCTCTTGAATCGGTTTCAGCAAATAATCAATGGCTGATAGCCGAAAAGCTTGCAATGCATACGCATTATAGGCAGTCGTGAAAACAACTGCAGCACGGATATTGCGATTCATCAGCTCTTCGGCCAATTGCAATCCTGTTTTACCGGGCATTTCTATATCCAGAAATACCACATCCGGTTGTTGCTTTTCGATCAAAGCTAAACCATCATCTACATTTTCGGCCTCCCCTTTCAATTCGAAATCCGGTGCATATTCCATCAACATCAACCGCAATAACTTGCGTGCCTGTGCACTATCGTCTATTAAAACCGCTTTCATGTGAATTAGATATGAATACGAATGATTACTTCTGTTCCTGTTCCATCCCCGGTTGAATCGCCTGTCAGATCAAGGATCTCTACACCCACGAGATCTGGTCGATCGGAGTTGAGCAAGGCCAGGCGTTTTTCCATGGCGCTTGTAGCAAATGATTCATGGTTACTTCTGTGTTGTTCGTTGATCACCTGCGACGCCTTTCTTCCGATACCATTATCGGTAATCCGTATACTCAATATTCCTTCCTGTTCATCAAATGCACAATTCAAACGCAATAATTTCGGGCCTTGCTTGTGTCGCAAACCATGCTTGAAGGCATTCTCAACGTAAGGCTGGATCAACAAAGCCGGTATACGAATTCCGGTAACATCCACATTCGCTTCCACCTGAATTTCGTAGGTGAAATCCGTATGCATCAACATGGCCTCCAGTTGGATATATAGCTCCAGAACATCCAATTCTTCTTTCAAGGTCACTTGTGGTTTGGAACTCATCTCCAAAACTTTCCGAACCAGGTTGGAGAAATCGCTGAGATATTTTGCCGCATTCTTCTTGTCGTTCTCATAAATGTATCCCTTGATAGAATTCAAGACGTTGAACAGGAAATGCGGGTTCATCTGTGCTTTCAGCGCATTTTGCTGGGTGAGACGTAGCTCATTTTCTAAACGCAACTGTTTCAAGCGTTGATCTTGTTTCTTTCGCAATTGCTGGATCCGCTTTTTAA
>JBMLQF010000134.1:5694-11237 GCA_049241705.1 Fluviicola sp.
AAAGCGTCGTACCCAAATAAAACCACCAGCGTTGATAGAAAGGAGGTTTGACATAGAGGTCAAAACGCAAGATGTTTTCAGAGTCGCGGCCCTCATGGTCAATCATTTTCAATTCCATAACCTTACTGCCAAGTGGCAAACGGGGAATAGAAAGCACCTCGGCATTTGCAGGCAATTGGATCCACCCTTCTTGATCACCAACAAAACGGTATGCGAAACTGAAATTACCGTTGGCTTTATAACACAATCCATCCACCGAAATAGAGAATTGATCATTGTAGGCCAAATGGCGCAACGCACTTGGTGAAACCGGGTTTCCGTTAACCAGAATCTTTTTAAGAATAATATTTCCTTTGATGAACGACTGCTGGAGCAAATGCAGTGGTATTCGGTGCAAGCCTTTTCCGGTAGCCAACCAACAATAATTTCCAATGATACAAACCTGATTGATATTGTTGGAGCTTAAACCATGCATGCGATTGATCACCATGCTGCGACGATTCGTCGTGTTTAGGATCAATAAGCCGTTATTGGTTGCTACAAACAACTTCTTTGTGTGTGATATCAATTGAATGGCTCTGAAATTATCCGGCATGCGGTAAAAAAGCTCCTTTTCTCCGGAAGGCTGTAGCCGATATATGACTCCTTTGAATGACAGAGCATAAATATTTTTTCCATCGTTAGTGATCGAACTAATCTGCTCGTCCTTGAAAAGATGCTGATCAACTTTCCAGATCCCGTTCACCTTTCTTAAGCGGTATAATCCGTGATTTCCAGAAATATAAATATCCCGTGTGCCCGGCATCCTCATGATCACACGCGACCAATCATCGGTAATCTTGTATCTCTCTTTAAATCCTTCCTTAGGCGTGGTGTACACGTACGAACCTTGTGAAGAGGCCATGATGTAATCGTACCCGATCCGCAGAAAATTCTTCACGGGTCTAGTGGAACCATTCACAACGGAGATATTTCCATTCCGGAGTTGAAGTATGGTGTTAATCTTATTGAACAAAACCGAACGATCCTGTTTATCATAGTAGAGCGCCCCGAAATCAGATAGAAACGTATTCGGATAGGTTCTAAAACCTCCGCCATGTTGATACAGTTCCCCAATCTCTCCATCCGATTTGGCAAATACAATTCTATTGTCTGTTGCAACCAAATGTGTAAATTTATCTAGGGTCAAGGCCCCTGTTTGATCGTTCCAAACTAAGAAATCAAGGTTTGGCATGCGTAATATACCATCATGCAGAGTGGTAAACCAATAATTCCCCTCGCGATCCTTCATACAACTCGAAAAAGCAATCTTGGGGTAAAACAACTGTGTTTTATTCGACTTTTTGTTATAACGAATGACACCTGTGTGTGACGTGATCCAAATATCATTTCCGATCTCTGTGGTACTTGTTATTTTCATGCCAGCTAAGACCTTAGCGAGCGCATTGTTATTAACACGTCTATAGCGACCGTCATGATAGCGATAACAGGCACCCTCAAACAACGTAAATAACCATGGATTTCGGGAGCTATTGGTCACAAAAGCCGGGATCATTTTATCCTCCTGATTTATGAGATAAATTTGGGTTTCATTTCCAGAACGTCTTATCAGGCGGCCCATATGAAAATAAAACACGTCTCCATTTCCGCTCTCGCGTACACTTTTGGCGTAGTTATCCTTCTCAGGGATGCCGTCACCATCCAGATCTTGAATTGCTTTCCAAGTCATGGTCTTTTCATCAAGACAGATTAAGCCTTTAGTCGTGGAGAGCCATACTTTTCCCTTTCCATCCGGAGCGATCTGATTGATATTATTCGACCATTTTTTTAATACCCGTAAACGACCGTTCTCGACATACAACAATTGTCCGTTGAAATTGTACGCATAGATCCTGCCTGTGGATGACTGACAAACTCCTGAAACGGAGCGAGAAGTGAGATCGGGAGACGTAAAATGTTCAAAGCGCACCCCATTGAACCGGTATAAACCGGCATCACATCCAATCCAAATATATCCTTGATTATCTTGTTTGATGCAATAGACTTCATTGGCAGGACCCCCGTTTTCCACATTATAACTGAAATACGCAGGAAACTGGGCATTACCAAGCATGCAAATACTGAAGAAAACAACCAACAAGATGTGCCTCATAAGATCAAAATTAAGACATCTCCTGATTTAGACTCCCTTCTGTCACTAAATTACGCGGTTGGTCACACCTAATAATTCCTTGATTTTCGGGCAGTACACAAATTTGTTCTGTCGTTTACAAAGTCAAACGTGTCGTTTACAAAGTTACCGTTCAACATATAACAAAACCTGATCAATTTGTATCAACAAGCAAGTAAAAGGTTATTGAAATGATAGTATAACCACTATTCATTAGCGCAAGAAAGTTGACTCTCTGGGTCGGCTTTTTTCATGTGATCGCGTTAGTGAATCTCAAGTCCTATAAACGTAACATCGTCAACTTGGTCCTCAGTCTCTTGCCAAGAACGGAAGTGATCTTCCAATAATTTCCCGTGTTCTAGAATAGGTTTATCCTGAATGGCGGCTAAAAATGCCTGCACCTGTTTGTTCTTCAATTTCTTTTTTTCCGGGCCTCCAAATTGGTCCGCATACCCGTCAGAGAACATATAGATTCGGTCTCCTTTCTTAAAGGTCACTTCTGTGCTGCTGAAATCATGATCCGTGGCATATTTACCAATCGGTTGTTTGTCGCCTTTTACAACAACAGGTTCGGTGTTATCCGGCGAGTAGATCCAAATGGCATGATGTGCACCAGCGAAAATTGCTTTACTGAATTGTTTGTCGAACTTCAGCAAGGAAATATCCATACCATCGCGCACTTCTTGTTCTGATCTACCCAATTTGTTGAATTGAGCAATCACTTTTTTACGGGTTTCATTAAGTAAAACTCCGGGATTCGGATCTATCAGTTCTATCAACGATTGCTGGAGTGCGTTGGAGCAAACAATACTAACTAAGGCACCGGGAACACCGTGACCTGTACAATCACAGCATGCTAGATATATGCTATGCTCTGTTTCTTCAAACCAATAAAAATCTCCTGCCACGATATCCTTTGGTAAGTAGAGGACAAAATGAGGAGGAAGTTTGGCGGTCATATAAGTTCTGTCGGGTAAAATGGCCTCCTGCAATCTCTTGGCGTAGCGAATACTTTCCAAAATTTCCTGGTTTTGGTGCTCGATGATTCCCTTCTGCTGATTGATCGCATGCAAACTTTTTTGCTTCATGCGGTTGCGAGCCAATAAGACCCAAACGACCACACCAAACAACAAGATCCCCAGTGTTGCAAGCCAAACAAATAGTCGGTTCTGACTTTGTTCGTAATTCCGCTCTTGTTGCAACAAGTCTATTTTTCGTTGATCCTCCTGGGCAGTTACGGCAGCTTTCAATTCCGCCATTTTCTTTGCGGCTTGCTCATTCATCAACGATTCGTTCAAGGACACATAGCTATTTTGATATTCAAAAGCTTTCACGTAATCTCCTTTGATGGCAAAAAGTCGTGAAAGTAAATATGCCGCGCCTTTCTGTTCTTCCTTGGCTCCAATGTCTGCCGCTTGCTCGTAGCTTTTTTGAGCAAAATAAAATGCTGAATCAATCTGTTCGGTAGATCGGTACAATTCTCCTAAACGCAAGCATGTAATGGATACCCCTTGTTGATCCTCCAGTTTTTCCTTCAACGCCAAGGCTTGTTTCAAATAGCTGGTTGCATCGGTATAATTTCGCTGGATCTGCAAGACATTCCCCAAAACATCCAAGGCTGCTGCCTGCACATAATCATCCTTGTTTCTTTTTCCTGCATCTAAAGCTTTTTGAGCATAGGTGATTGCCGCTGGATATGCCTCCATGCGCATATACAATTGCGCCAAAAAACCGTACGAATCCCCCTTTGTGATCTGTGTGCCTATTTCTAATGCCGCTTTAAACGAACTCTGGGATTCTTGGTAGTTTTCCTGCGCCATGTAAATGGTCCCGATGGCATTCAAACACATCGCATGTCCTTCTGGGATCTTTAAGGACTGAAACAGATCGCTCGCTTGTTGCAATTCCCCAATTGCTGTGGAATATTCCCCTTGAAGAATCTCCACATCCCCTAAATGGAATCTACACCAAGCCTCTCCGCTTTTATCTCCAATCGCAGTAGCCATTGCCACACCATCTAACAAATACTTTTTTCCATTCTTATAATCGTCCAGATAGTAGGCACACTTTCCGGCATCGCATAGGGCAATGACATAATCGTGTGTGCGTGACTTGGTAATGTTTAACGCTTTTTTTGCCAAAGAACTGGCTTTTACCGGATCACTGAAAATGATCTCATCAATTTCTTTGTGAATAGTCGCTGCAGTTTGAGCGAATGAAGAGGTTACTAAGAAAAATAGTGGTAGTAGTAAGAGTGGCTTCATGGGCGCTTAGGTTTTATCAATACTCTCAAGTAGTAAATGGCCAATATCGCAATTCCCGTTGCGAAGAACGCCACCGCATAAGGTCGGGTGCCATCATTTGCAAAAAACTCTCCCAACATCCACACCGAGTTTGCACAGATCCAACAGATCACTGCGATGTTGTGAATCAACTCTGACGCAGACTGTCGCATTCTGTAGGTGATCCACAAAGCCACAACCAAAGTCGGAATGATCATAATCGTGCCCATCCATTTGAGATCCATTACCCAACAGATGTCTTTCAATAACCACAATAGAATATGTGCATTTTCTATTTTACGGATGCGTTCATTCATACTTTCAAACTTACCATTTCATTGATCGTCAATGCGATAATGACCGTGTTAAACAAGAACGAGATCAGTGCATGGACCAAGACTAAACGGCGGATCGCTTTAGCAGAAATCGTCACATCAGATACCTGGAAGGTCATGCCTATCGTCATCGAAAAATACAAGAAATCCCAATAATCCGGGGCTTCTTCTCCAGGAAACTGCAACCCGCGCGCATGCTTTTCATACATCCTGTTCGACTCGCCATAAAATAGGTGTGCATACCTGAATGTAAAGGCCAAATGGACTGTCAACCAGGAAAGTCCAACCGCTGAAATGCACAACACGATCCCGGCAGCCGTCGGAATATTCCATTCCGCACGTTGTTCCAGTACAGTAGAAATACTAATCAAGGCTGTTACACATGTTAATAGAACAATGGAGAAAAGCAACCAACTACTCACATCTTCCGCGGCTCCGCGGCGCGCAATTCGAGAAGCGGGAACCGTACGAAAGGTATGTGTACTGATTATTGCATAGATCAAACCAAATACCACCCAACCCACCATGTAATCCAAACTGGTTTCTTCCTCCAGAAAATGAAAGCTCCATGCAGCAAGTACTCCTCCACTTCCTGCAACCAGATATTTTATGAGAGAATGGTAACGCATTTCAATTGGGGAAGATACAAATTTTCCGTACTTTAATATTCCTCAAATAATTGGCATTGCATTTGTAATGTGCGTTTGACCTCAATTAATGCGTCATGAAAAAAGGAATCTTCTTATTCGCCCTATT
>JBMLQF010000135.1:0-10124 GCA_049241705.1 Fluviicola sp.
GACCATTGAGATTGATTATTTTTATACGAAAGGAGTCGAGCCAGCTGATGAATGGATCAACAAACTAATGAATGGAACTAAATGGAGCAGGCCATGAATGATCACGAATTGATCGAAATCGAGTCGTTTCAATCCAAATAACAACAAACTTCCCAATACCAATAAACGGAGGACCACCTCGTAGATCAGAACGGAAAAGGTGTTCTTCATCAAGCTGCGCAAGTAAAAATCCAGGGTGAAATAGATCAGGAAAGAAGCTCCCATTGGGAGGATCCACCAATAATAATCTTTGAATAACGCAGATTTTGCTTCATAAAACGAAGTGATCTCGGGTTTAAAGATCCACAAAATAGCACTGAATAGCAATAATCCAAGTCCGGCCAGTTTGAAAGCATAGCGCAGGATTCCGTGATGTCCTTTCTCTGGTCTACGCAAATAAGGGAAGAAACGCCAGATCGTGAAATTGTTCCCAAAAGCAGATAAACTACCAATCAATAATCCCACAGAAACGAGTAAGTTGATCAATCCGATTTGTTCTGTTGAAAAGAAGAGGATGAACAGGACTCCTTTATTGATGTATCCTAACGCCAAACCAATCAGCGAAAGAATCATGACCTTGAAAGAATCCTTTTGAACAATACCCATTTTCTGTATCTTAGCGGTAAAAATAACGCTTAATATCAATACTTCTTGTGCAATAAGAAAGTGATTGTAGCGTGAACGTAAAAAATGAACATGATTACAGCGACTAAGCCATTTATTCCGCCAATAGAAGGGTATACTAACCTTGTTGAGGAAATTTTTAAGAACAAGTGGTTTACGAATCATGGTCCCTTGGTGACATCACTGGAAAAGGAATTGCAAAAACATTTCGGAACGGAGCATTTACTCTTGGTTTCTAATGGAACGATTGCTTTGCAATTGGCAATCAAAGCACTGGATCTGAAAGGGAAGATCATTACTACGCCATATTCTTATGTAGCAACTACGACCAGCATTTTATGGGAGCAATGCGAACCGGTTTTTGTGGATATTTCACCAAATACGTTTAATGCAGATCCTGCGTGTATTGAAAAAGCAATTACGCCTGATACATCAGCCATTCTAGTTACAAATGTTTATGGCATTCCTTGTGATTTCGAAGCGATCCAGAAATTGGCTGATGCAAATGGTTTGAAAGTGATCTATGATAACGCGCACGGCTTTGGAACAAAAATGGACGGTCGCGAAATTTCCTTGCAAGGAGATATTTCTACCTTGAGTTTTCATGCTACTAAGTTGTTTCACAGCATTGAAGGCGGGGCGGTAGTGTGTAAGGATAAAGCGGTTTTTGAACGCATGAAATTGTTGCGCAATTTCGGACATACTTCGCCAACTACTTTTGGGGATATCGGGATTAATGGTAAAATGAATGAGTTCTGTGCGGCTATGGGCTTGTTGAATTTCGGCTTTTTAGAGGATATCCTGGAAAAGCGCAAGTCCCAATGGTTGTATTACAAAGAGAATCTGATAGGAACGGACTATGCTATTTTTGATGATGGACTTGTGAATGGTGAGTTCAATTATGCCTATTTCCCATTGTTATTCAAAGATGAACAAAGTCTTCTTGCAAAGATGGAAAGCATGGAAGCAGACGGGATCAGCGTAAGACGTTATTTCTTTCCATCCTTGAATACCTTGAGCTATTTGAAGAGTTTTCAAAATTGTCCTGTTTCGGAAGATATCAGCAAACGCGTTATTTGTTTGCCGCTGTATCATGAATTAACCATCGAGGAGCAGGATAAGATTCTCGCACACTTTAAGAATTAATGGAATGGTGATTTTTGGCGCAAGTGGTTTTGCTTTCGAATGCTTTGAAGTAGCCTACGTAAATGGTGTGAATTCAGCATCTATTCATTTTTTTGATGATGTAAACGCCCAGTTGCCTGCTTTGATCGATCAGTATGATTTGACAGTTTATCGCCATGTGGATGAACTTCGTAAAGCTTTTCCAAATGGTTTCGAGGGTGTTATTGGAACAGGAAACCCCCGTGTTAGAAAAATTCTTACTGAAAAGTTACAACTAGCTGGTGGAACGGCCATTTCTTTGATATCAAAGGATGCACGTGTCGGATACCTCGGCAATACTATTGGTAAAGGATGTTGTATCATGACAGGTGTGGTGATCACTTCGAATTGCACGATCGAAGAAGGAGTGCTGCTGAATCTACAAGCAACGGTGGGACATGATAGTTTCATTGGAGCCTATTCAGAAATTTGTCCGGGAGTGAATATTTCCGGAAAATGTACGATCGGAAAGGAAGTGTTTATCGGCACGGGTGCTGTCATTCTTCCTGGCATTACTGTGGGCGATGGTGCTGTAATTGCGGCAGGTGCTATCGTAACCAAAGATGTGGCGCCAAGAACCTTGGTTGTCGGAAATCCAGCGATTTGGAAAAAAGACCTGTAAACATGGCTACTGTACACGTCTTCGCTGATACAGGGAGTTTCTTCTCGAAAAAGACAATTGCCGTTGTTGAACGCTTACGTCCTGGCACTTGTTATTATTATTTCTTCAACGGTTCTGCCGAAAATTTGAACGAGAATCAGTTAACGCTTTCAGAGTTAGAAGTTAAGTTCTCTAACGGCGAGATCCATAAATTGGTCTTTCACAGTTTGCATGATTACCAACTGAAATGGCTTAAAACAATTAAAAAACAAGTTCCTTCGTTTCAGATCGCTTGGGTCTTTTGGAGTTATGAGTATTATCAGCTCAGTTTCAATCTCAAAAATCTGTACGGAAAGCATACACAAAAATACTACTGGCGAAAACGAATCTCTAATGCCTTGGCTCTATGGAAATCTTGGAGAGCGGGAAACTTGGAGTCGCCCTTTGCCATGACTAAAAAAGCCTATTTGAAAGCACTCAGTTTGGTGGATGACTTTTATGCTTTTGTTCCACAAGACAGGGTAGAGGTTTTTGGAAACTCATCAACAACTAAAATACATCCGTTCTCCTATTTGCCTTTATCAGATGTGGCCGTTCAATTCCAGTCTGTGAAAGAACGAGAGGCGATCATGGTCGGGCATAACGGTAATCCCTTGGTGAATCATGTAGATGCATTGGAGATCTTGGCTAATCTCAATGAAACTTCTCCAATCCTCATTCCCTTGAGTTATGGAAAACCGGCCTACATAACCGATTTGAAGAAATACGTTTCAAAGTCAGCTTTAAACGTGAATTTCCAAGAAACCTATATGCCGCTGGAGGATTATTACACCATGTTATCCGGAATACGGGCATATATTCAACCTACGCGATGCCAGCAAGGCTTGGGAAACATCGTGTTCTTTTTGTATTCCGGTGCAAGTATTTATTTGTGTAAAGAATCCTCTACCTATAAGTTCCTAAAATCAATGAACTTGACCGTTTTTAGTATGGAGGACTTGCAGCAACAAGGTTTGGTCGATCTTACTTCAAATCAGCAAGAACAGAACAAAGCATTTGTAGAGGGATACATCAATGATTCGCGCTTTGCGGAACAATGGGAGAAATTGATCCAATAAAAAAGGGGCCGAAGCCCCAATTCTTATTTACTTACGTCAGCTTTGATCTTTAACACGTTAATACGTGGTTCAGTATTCGCTGTAACTGTTACGGTCTTTTCTACGCCTTTACCCTCAGAGCTTGGTTTGAAATGCACTTTAATGACATCTGATTTCCCGGGCTCAATCGGTTTTTCTGGCTTTTGTGGAGTAGTACACCCACAACTTGCTTGGACATTTTCGATCACCAATGGCTTTTTACCGGTATTCGTAACTAAGAACTCGCAATCATTCTCGGATTCTAACTTGATAGCTCCAAAGAAATGCTCCAGTTTATTGAATTTTAATGTGGTTAATTTTTTCTGCTCTTCTTCCAAGGCTTTCATTTCAGCTTCCAATTCTTCCTTGTTTTCCTCCAAATAAGCTTTGTCATTCTCACTTCCGGCTTCAATAGCAGAAGAAAGATTTGAATTGGTGTTCTCTTCCTTAGAAGTACATGCGGTTAATAATACAAGTGCTGCAGTAACAAATAACACATTCTTCTTCATAGTGCGTTTAGTTTTTAGCTAGTTTTTGTGTTTCATACTCATTTGATTGCAACAATTGAATTGCTCGTTGCAATACTTCATTTTTCACGTTGTAAATTTCGTAAAAAGTTTCAGATCCGAATAGGTCCTGAGCAATCATTGCTTTTAAACGAAGCTGCATATCTGCTTTGGATACCTTCAGTTGTTCGTCATTGCGCTTGATGTCTTTGTGCTCTTTCTCCACGTAAGCCAAGAATTCTTCAAACAATTTTTCAGTCACCTGGAAGTCTTTTACGAACGTTTTTGCATTTTCATATTGCTTATTCAAAGCGTCACGCTGTCCATCCACGTATGTTAAAGCAAAGGCATTGAACGCTCCCGCACTTGCGATATCACGGTAATAGTCCGTAAATTCTGAAGTGTCGATCGGAACAAAAAAGTCTGGCATGATCCCACCACCTCCATAAACGGGACGCTTGGTCACGCGGGTTTCGAATTTTAATGAATCCGGAAGTTTGATGCTGTCGACGTGTGTCATTTCTCCATTCATAAAGCGACGCATGTAGTCGTTTCTGTAAGCATCAATATCGTCGTAAGGCTTTTGAATGAAACGGCCGGACGGGGTGAAGTAACGTGCAATTGTCAAACGAATTTGAGAACCATCTGATAGGTCAATAGGTCGTTGAACCAAACCTTTTCCGTAAGATCTGCGACCAACGATCAAACCGCGATCCCAATCCTGAACAGCTCCGGAAAGAATCTCTGATGCTGAAGCAGAATTCTCATCAGTAAGCAAGATCAATTTGCCATTTTCCCAAGATCCTTTTGTCTTAGCGTTCAGATCTTGACGCGGTTGAGCACGACCTTCTGAATAAACGATCAATTTGTTGTCGGATAAAAATTCGTCAGCGATCAATTGCGCAGCATAGAGCAATCCACCACCGTTTCCTTGCAAATCAAGGATGAGACTTTCCATTCCTTGCTCTTTCAATTTCTTAATTCCTTTGGTGATCTCTTCATGAGACGAACGTGAAAATGAATTCAATTTGATATATCCGATCTTCGGTGCAACCATGTAAGCGCAATCCACTGAATTTACAGGGATCTTATCGCGTGTGATGACAAAATTGATCGGTTTGGACATTTGTTTGCGTTTTACATCTACGCGCACTTTCGTGCCCAAGTCGCCCATCAATTTCTCGCGTACTTGACTGTTTTTCAGGCCAACTCCAGCAACGTTTTGTCCATCGATGTTTAGGATCTTGTCACCTGCACGAATCCCTAATTTTTCAGAAGGTCCACCCGGAATTGTCTCAACAACCATCAAGGTGTCTTTCAAGATTTGAAAGCGAATCCCAATTCCTACAAAGCTTCCATTGATCGATTGATTTGCATCATCGACTTCCTCTTTGGAAATGTAAGTTGAGTGTGGGTCCAATTTTTCCAACATGGCAACAATGGCAGCATCCATCAACTCTTTTTCTTTGACATCATCCACATACATCTTATTGATGTAGGTAAGAATTTCATCAATGCGATCACCCTGAGTAAAGGCGGTAGGTTGCGTCGGACGTTGCTGAGCATGAAGTAAAACTGGTAGTGCTATTAGGTAGCTGAAAAGGAATATACGTTTCATTGTGAAGTCTCTATTTATCTAAGTTAACGAATTAACGAAGAAAATGTGTTTTTGGAACAGTTTCTTTGCGAATATTTGTTAATCACCTCACGAAATGAAGATACGGACAAGTTGTTGTTGACTATTCCTGAATGAACGAACAGCATGGAAGAGCCATTTTTTGTATTTTCGTTCCACATCGATCATATATGAAACGTTTCGTCCTGACTTTCCTTTTAATACTTTGTGTTGGTTCTGTAAGTGCCCAGGTAAAAGCCTTTGATAGGCTGGAGGTGCTTTACGAGCAAGGTCATTACGCCATGGTGTATCGAAAAGCAAATCGCTTATTAGATAAACCAGATTACGATTATTCGTTTCAACCGGAATTTTATAAGGCACTGGCTATTTTTCGTATGTCTGATCGCGACTTCTGGATGCAAATGCACCCGGGAGCTCTTCAGGAAGCTAGAAAACTTTATTTAGAAGTAAAGAACAATCCGGAAGGGATCAAGGTGTTCAATGCGCATTTAAACCAGGTAGCAGCTTTGAAGCAATTTTTGGTACAGTGCGTAGAACGTTTGAAAAAAGAAGGTCGTATGGATGAATACGACGAATTGCAACAGATCTTGTTTGGATTGTTCGATCATATTCCGGATCTGGATAATCCGTCTGGAGTGACAACTCCGAAAGATCCTGAAACCAATGAAGGAACTGTTGCTGAAAGTGTAGCTAAAATCAAGAAGCGCGACCAGATTGTTGATGCAGCGAAACAACAGATTGGTGTACAATACAAATGGGCAGGAACTGATCCAAGTGGTTTTGATTGTTCCGGGTTCACTTCTTACGTATTCAAAAGCGTCAATAAAGATTTACCACGCAGAGCAGAAGACCAATACAACGCTTCTGTTAAGATCAAGCAATGGAATGCTCAAAAGGGGGATCTCATCTTTTTCAATAACGGTTCAGGAATCTCACATGTTGGAATTGTGATCTCTAACAAAGGAGAGCCACTTACAATGATCCATGCAAGTTCATCCAAAGGAATTGTCATTACGAATGTAGAGGAATCCGAATATTGGTTGAAACGAATCTATGGTTTCGGGACCTTTGTAGAATAACGAGGCTGAAGGAAAAATCCAGTCACTAATAAAATCAGTCCCGCTATTAATGCGATAAAGGAAATGGTATACGCCGTTCCAATGCGGTCACTCAGTAAAAATCCACCGATGGCAAAAACCATCAAACCGATTTTCATCCAACGGAACCATGTTGCTGGAATTGTAATTAGATTGTAACTGGAAACGATCAAGGAAATGAACAGTGTAGCGAACATATATTTCCAAAGCGCATGCAGTGGCGCCACATCAAAGAAATACAGATTGCAACAGATCAATTGAATTCCCAAAAGCACAAGTAATACCGTCCGCCAGAAATTGATTTGATCCATGAGCGCTGCCATGGTTTGAAAACACAGGAACAAGCAAACGATTAAAAAGGGTAGTGTAGAGGTGATCTTCCAGTCCAACCAAAGCAAGCCAATGATCGCAGTCAGGAATCCAGCGGCATTTAACAGTACAAAAACTTTTAAGAATGCTTTCATCGTTTATTTGCCTGTAAATTTCACGCCAAACACACACACATCATCCACCTGATCCACTTCTGCTTTCCAGTTATCAAAAGTGCTTTGAATGATCTGGTACTGATCTTTCATCGACTTATCCGCAATTTCAGAAAGCATATTTCGGAATGGTTTTGACTTGAATTTCTTCATCTTGTCGCCACCAAATTGATCAACATAACCGTCAGTATACAAATAGATACAGTCACCTGGAATGAGATCGAATGATTGTAAAGTAAACGGTTGTGCATGTACGAATTGTCCGATAGGTTGTTTGTCCGGCTTCAATTCAATGATCTCCCCATCGCGAATGATTACGCATTCGTTGTTGGCACCAGAGTAGTACAACTTATTTTCAGCTTTATCGATAGAACAAAGCGCAATGTCCATTCCATCCTTCACATCCATATTTTCATCTGCGCGGAAAGCAGAGATCACGATCTCTCGCAACTTATCCAAAATATCATTCGGAGCCGTTAAACGGAATTCGTTAACAGCACGAAGCAATCCATTGTTTCCAACGATACTTACCAATGCACCCGGCACTCCGTGTCCCGTACAGTCTACAGAAGCAAAAATGTATTTCCCTTGTACTTCACGCGCCCAATAGAAATCTCCGGAAACAATATCTTTTGGTCGATAGAAAACAAAATAGTCATCAAACATTTCATGCAAACGCGCTTCAGTAGGAAGAATCGTGTTCTGAATTCGCTTCGCATAATGGATACTGTCTAAAATATCCATTGTTTTCAATGTAATTTCTTCTTTTTGTTTTTCTAATTGGTGATTTTGCTCAGCAATCTCTTTCGTGCGTTCCTGAACTATTTCTTCCAATTTCTGGTTTTGACGTTTTACACGTTGAGTTGAAAGTTGTACCACTCCAAATACCAGGAAGATCAAGCAAACTGCATAAAGCAAGAAGGCCCAAATAGTACGGTACCACGGTGGAAGTATGGTGATCTCATAACGCAAAATCGAACTTTCCTGACCGTAGAAATTGCGCGTTTGGATCATCAAAGTGTAATTCCCTTCTCCGATCTTTTCAAAGTTGGCAAAGTTCAAGGTTGACCATTCGGACCAATCATCGCTAAATCCTTCCAATTTGTAGCGATACATGTTAGGACCTTGGGATGAATAAAAATTCGAATGGAATGTTACCCTGAAAGAGTTGTTTTGATAATCAAAAGCCTCCAGGTGCTTGGCATTGCGAATGTCGAAAATGCGCACTATTCCGTCGCTTTCAATCTTGTCGATGTGGACCTCTAATTTTCTGGATCCTTGGAGAGACATCTTTGGGTTAAAAATGAACAATCCTTCCGTTGCACCCATCCACACTTCACCGTTTGGAGCACGTTGAATCGCGGAAATGATCCCCGCATCTTTGATTCCTCCGAATGGCCATTTCGTATATTTCCAATTACTGCCGTTTTGTTCTAACCAACCAGATTCGAATTCGAATTTATCATCTGAAAATTCCCGGTAAGTAACCACCCACAATTGCTTGTCATCAATATTGATCAAACGGTGTATGGTGTTTTTATGTCCCTTTCCTAGAAAAGCATCGTTCTTATCAAATAAGCGAACTCCTTTATCATTTGGTTCAATGTAATAGATGCCATTTCCGGTACCTACGTATACGATGTTCTTGAATGTCTGAACGTAGTAATTGTTATTATCCTTATCAATGTTCTTGATTGGCAATAACTTGTACTTTTTGGTGCGCAGGTTGTAGATACCGATCCCTTTGTTTCGGATCGAGAAATAAACCTTTCCTTGATGGTAAGTACATGAAACTGTTTCACCTCCTGCATCCGGCACCAATGTGTTGTATTCCCAAGCTCCGTTCTTAAATTCCAGAATTCCCAAACCAGCTTCCAATGCTATGAAGAGGCGATTCGGATTTGAAGGGTCCTTTCCAAAACTAAACGCGTAAGCCGGCGCTATCTTAGATTGAGAATTTGTCAGTGGGAAATACTCATACAGACCATCGTATCCAATCACTACGGTGCGTGGACCTTTGCTGGTTTGAATCGTTTCAAGGTCAAAAATATATTGTCCAAAAACATTTACTGGCTCCAGGAAGTCGTGATAATCACGTTTATTGGTAACAAAGATGTCGGTATGTAAACCAATCAAAGCCTTCGAATCGATGAATTCGATCGTTTCAATTTGAGATGTTAGTCCTTCTTTCTTTTTGTAATAAGTGAGAGGTGAGGATGTTTCAATGAATTGAATCCCGTTATCTAAGCACAACCACAAGTTTTTGTCGTTATCCGAAAACACATGATGAACGAAGATGTTTTCCAAATTATCATTGAAATCGAAAACACGTTTGATTTGTCCATTCAAATCAGAAATGATCAATCCGCCGTCTTCCGTGCAATAAAAAACTTGGTTGCCCTCGCGCTTGATAAAGTTCGGAGCATAATTCTGAATGAATCCAAAGAAATCGGCCGGCATTAATTTCCAAACCAACTTATTGTTCACCCATTTTACGCGGTAAAGCTTTTTGGAAAGGTTTAGTACATACCAGTTTCCATTCACCTCAAAACTTCCGCGAATGTTCAGACTGTTTTCTTCTTCCGGTCCGGCAGTTTCTCTGGCTTTACCGGTTAGAATGTCAATGTACAAATAGCGATAGGTGCGATTCGCAGCCTCTTCATCTGTTTGGTAGGACAACAACATTCCACGGTCAACACGACAAGATGTTTTGCACAACATCCCATTGAATGTTTGAGGAAGGGCGTAAGGAGTTACCTTGCCTTTCGCGTATTGAAATACGCCGTATTCAGCTACAAAAAGGATTTCACCGTTATTGATCTCGAAGATGTTCCAAACT
>JBMLQF010000136.1:0-2662 GCA_049241705.1 Fluviicola sp.
ATCTTGGTTGCTTCAACGATCGTCTTCACACTCACACCCGCCATCAACGCATCTTTAATACGGAAAATGCGATCCCATTTCGGAACCTTAATGTATTCGATCAGCTCTTCAGCATGTTTTACACTTTGTCCGTAGTAACCCAAACCAACAGCGTTGTTCTCTAAACTTTGACAAGCTTTCTGCACCGCTTCTGTAAAGCTGCGGCCAATGCTCATCACTTCACCCACGCTCTTCATCTGTAAACCGAGACGGTCATCAGCACCTTTGAATTTGTCGAAGTTCCAACGTGGCATCTTTACAATAACATAGTCAAGTGCCGGTTCAAAGTAGGCAGATGTCGTTTGTGTGATCTGGTTCTTCAATTCATCCAATGTGTAACCAATCGCCAGCTTTGCAGCAATCTTCGCAATCGGATAACCCGTTGCTTTACTTGCCAACGCAGATGAACGGCTTACACGTGGATTGATCTCCACCGAAATGATGTCTTCGTTTTCAGGATTCAATGCAAACTGTACGTTACAACCGCCAGCGAAGTTGCCGAGGCTACGCATCATTTTGATGGCCATGTTACGCATGTTCTGGAAAGCCGTATCGCTCAAGGTCATGGCGGGAGCAACAGTAATACTGTCACCGGTATGCACACCCATCGGGTCGAAGTTTTCAACCGTACAAATAATAACAACGTTATCATTCTTATCACGTAACAGTTCCAGTTCATATTCTTTCCAGCCAAGCAATGCTTTTTCAACCAATACTTCGTGAATTGGACTTGCCTGCAAACCTCTTTCGAGAGCAGCATCCAGTTCGTCTTTGGTATTCACAAAACCACCACCGGTACCACCCAACGTAAACGATGGACGAATTACCAATGGCACACCAATTTCCTGTGCAAATTCTTTACCCTCCAGCAGCGAGTTGGCCACTTTCGAAGGCGCCACACCAATACCGATCTGGATCATCAGCTGGCGGAATTTCTCCCTGTCTTCAGCTGTATCGATCGCCTTCACATCCACACCAATCATTTTCACATTGAACTTTTCCCAAACACCCAGCTCATCCGCTTCTTTACAAAGGTTCAGGGCTGTTTGTCCACCCATGGTTGGCAATACCGCATTGATCTGCGGATTTTCTTCCAGGATCTGTTCAATACTTTCAACCGTAAGAGGCAGGAGGTATACACGATCAGCCATCATTGGGTCGGTCATGATGGTGGCGGGGTTACTGTTGATCAGGATCACTTCAATCCCTTCTTCACGAAGGCTGCGGGCTGCTTGCGAACCCGAATAATCAAACTCACAGGCCTGGCCGATCACAATGGGGCCGCTGCCTACTATCAGCACACTGGTTATCGAATTATCTTTTGGCATGGGGAGAATTTGGCTGCAAAAGTATTGGATTGAGCGTTAACCTGAGCGTGAAATTTCAACCGATTTTCAAGGTTTTTTGGTAACGGTCGTTAGTTGACGATAGAGTCTGCTAATCCTAAAAGCCAGAGTTACCTTGAAGTATTAATAAATTAAAAAATACATACCATGTGTAGACTTTTGATTAAAGTAGGAAAAGAGGAACATTTAAGACTGCTCCAGAAGGAAGGTTTGCTTTATTGTGGTTCAGTACTCGATTTTGCTAAAATGGAGAATGACCCCGCAAGAGGAGATAAATATGAAAATGTTTCCGAACTCGAACTACTTTCAGAAAAAGAAATTTGGTTAAAGCCGAGTCAAGATAGAAATGTGCCTTGGAAAGGATTGAATGTTACTTATGGGCAAATGAGAATAAAAGTTGATGATTATAAAGGAAATATATTTTGTATGGGTCAATTTCCTCTCAGCAAGCAATCCGGCAATTCTTGTATTAACATTGACAGCAGATTCCTTGGGGAATTTGGTAAACATTATCTTTTAATATTAGATCAACCTGAATTTTTTAGACGAATTCACAAAACTCTTGACAAAGCGGAAATAAGATATGAAAGAGGTGTCGTTAGTTATGACGATCTCAAGAATTTTACAGGAATTAAATCAACCTTTCTAAAGGATAATTCTTATTCGTGGCAAAGTGAGTACAGAATATTTATTAATACTGGAAAAACTGAAAAACAGGAATTCAGGATTGGTAATATTGAAGACATAACTCTTCTTGGGGAATTAAATAAATCGACAGTTTTTAAAATCAGGAGATAATGACTTTATCAACAATCTGCAACCCATTGTTAATACTGCATCGTCTGTAGGGGGCAAACACTTTCGTTCATCTTCCTATTTTTGCGCATGCTCAAAAAGTTTTTCATTTCTTATTTTTCATTTTTCATTTTTTATTCTGCAACAGCTCAGCTTTTTCCCGAGCAAAATTATCCAACCAATTACTTCCGTTATCCGTTGGATATCCCTTTAAAGCTGAATGCCAATTTTGGCGAAATGCGTCCCAACCATTTTCACATGGGTTTGGATCTGTTTACACTTCGTAAAGAAAATTTGCCGGTGTATGCGCCCGCCGATGGTTGGATCGCCAAAGTAAAAGTTGATCCCAATGGTTTTGGTAATGCTATTTATGTCAACCATGCCAATGGCTATACCACTTTGTATTGCCACATGAATACCTTCCCCACAAAAGTGTTGCAGGCAATGAAAGAAGGACAGTATGTGAAAGAAAGCTGGAAGGG
>JBMLQF010000137.1:0-3473 GCA_049241705.1 Fluviicola sp.
TTTAAATATACTACATTTTAAAAAAAAAACAGCATGATGCACATTCGTCCGAGACGCAATCTAAAAAACGCCGCCATTCGTGCAATGGTGGAAGAAACGCAGTTAGGTCCCCAACATTTAATTTATCCCGTATTTTTAAAAGATGGAAAGAACATCAAGGAAGAGGTTCATTCCATGCCGGGTAATTATCGCTGGAGTTTGGATCAATTGTTACCAGAATTCGAACGCTGGATGGAATTGGGTATACGCACATTTGACTTGTTTCCTGCTGTTGACGAGGCTTTGAAAGATGAAACTGCCACTTACAGTTACGCGGATGAAAATTTCTATTTACATGTCATACGCGCTGTAAAAGAACGTTTTCCAGAGGCTGTTTTGATGTCGGATGTTGCGCTCGATCCTTATTCGTCTGATGGCCATGATGGCGTAGTCATTGACGGACAAATTGTGAATGATGTTACATTACCGATCTTGGCAAAGATGTCGGTTGCTCAGGCTCAGGCTGGAATTGATATTATCGGACCATCAGACATGATGGATGGACGAGTAGGAGTAATCCGCGACGCTTTGGATGACAATGGGTTTACGGATGTATCGATCATGTCGTATACAGCTAAATATGCTTCTGCTTTTTATGGACCTTTCCGCGATGCGTTGAATTCTGCTCCGAAATCTGGAGATAAGAAGACCTATCAAATGAATCCGGCGAACAAGAGAGAGGCCTTGATAGAAGCAGAATTAGACATCGCAGAAGGAGCAGATTTCATCATGGTTAAGCCTGCATTGTGCTACTTGGACATTATCCATTTGTTGAAAGAAAATTTCGCAACTCCTGTTACAGCATACAATGTGAGTGGTGAATGCTCGATGATCTATGCAGCTGCTAAAAATGGTTGGCTCGATTACGACCGCACCGTAATGGAAACACTACTTTCGATTCGTAGAGCAGGAGCAGATGGCATTTTGACCTATTTTGCGCCTCATGCAGCTGCTTTGATGAAAGGGTAATATTATGCGCATTTATTCAGCAGCACAACAACGTTATTTGGATCAGGCAACTATGGAACTGGAGCCAATTGCTTCACATGCGCTTATGGAGCGTGCGGCAACGGCTTGTTTTGCACATCTTTTAAAGCACATACGACCTGATCAAGAGGTTATTCTGTTTTGTGGCACCGGAAATAATGGTGGAGACGGACTCGTTCTTGCTCGACTATTCAAAGAAGCTGGATTTCTGACGACCATTTACTTGGTAGGTTTTGGTGAAATGACCGATGATTGTCAATTGCAGTTTGAACGCCTAAAACAAGATATCATTATTTTTTCGGAATCTTCCAGACCACTGTTTCACTCCAATGCAGTTGTGATCGATGCTTTGTTAGGAACAGGTGGTAACCGTAAACCAGAAGGTTTGCTCGCCAATGCCATTAATAGCATTAATTCAAGCAGCGTTCCTGTACTTTCCATCGACATGCCTTCCGGATTACCAGCAGATGAAGTACCGGACCACGACATTTTGGTTCGTGCTACGAATACCCTTACCATTCATGCCCCAAAGCTGACATTTTTCCTTCCAGAAACTCATCATTATTTAGGCGATTGGGAAGTGGTCGAAATCGGTATCAGTGAGCAGGAATCCGCGAAGCTGCAAGTTCGGTACGAATTACTGGAAACTGGAAGCGTGCAGGAACTGATTCCACTTCGAGAGCGCTTTAGTCACAAAGGAACTTATGGCCACGGACTACTCATTGCCGGAAGTACTGGGAAAATGGGTGCATGCATCCTGGGCGCGCGTGCTGCTTTACGATCCGGATTAGGGCTTTTAACGGTTTATACCTGTCAAGAAGGAAAGGCTGTTTTGCCACTTTCAATCCCGGAAAGCATGGGGATCTTTGATGCAGGAACAACAGAGATCACGGATTGTATTTTACCCAATGGATTAACTATTGATGCAATTGGAATTGGACCTGGCTTAGGTGTTCACCCGGGAACCGGCAGAGCGATCGAACGCGTTTTCAGCATGAACAAACCAACCGTTATTGATGCAGATGCATTGAATATGTTGGGCATGTATCCAGATCTATTGGAAGAGTTGCCTGTTAACAGTATTTTGACACCGCATCCGAAAGAATTCGAACGGTTGGCGGGAAAATCGATAAATAGCTCAGACCGTTTAGAACGACTAGTTCATTTTGCACAAACCTATCGCTGCGTGGTTGTCTTGAAAGACGCCATCACGGCAATTGCAACTCCGGATGGAAAAGTTTGGTTAAATACAAGTGGAAATAATGGAATGGCAAAAGGCGGTTCAGGCGACTCATTAACGGGAATACTGTTGGGTTTAATGTCTCAAGGAATATCCAGTGAAAATGCTGCGAAGATCGGAGTTCATTTCCATGGACTTGCGGGTGATCAAGCATGTATGAAAAAAGGGGAGAGGGCCATGCTACCAAGTGATCTTATTGAAGCTTTGCGAATAGGGTAATTTGTTTTTTTTCGAAGGTGGATTTTCGTTTGTAAAAAGGCGATTTCACCTTGTTGCCTCAAAACATCATTCTCTTGTGTTAAATTTTGATTTTCAAATAATTGAACACCCTAATATAAAGCTTGAATTTAATTGATTCGGTTGATTTTTTAGTTCTAACGAGGTAAAATTGCCTTTTTACCTCGTTGATTTCAGATCAGACAAAAAATCATTTAAACTCCGCCCCGCAATCTTTGCACTTGCGCACGGACTTTACAAAAAATGGAAAGATCGCAAAGAAGAACGCGATGAGTATGGCCAAAATACTTCGCGGATCGCGCATGGATTTGTAGTCACCTATGATATGGTCAGAACCACATTTTGGACAAGTGATCGTGTTTCCATCATCATCCGTAAGTGGAGTGGATTCTAATCCTATTAAGATCTTATGAGCCGACTCCACATCCGATTCTTGCACGCATAGTTTAATTCCACCAAGAGCAGCATTGTAAAGTGGATTTACCGTTAACGTGTGCTCGTCGCGGATATAACACGAAATTCCTTCCGCTTCAAGGGCGTTTTTTACGATGTATGCTTCCGAAACATCATTGTATGCACGAATGGGGATTATTTCCATCTCACTTTTCTACGTAAGCCTTGAAATTATTTAAAATCGCTTGCCATCCGGCTTGTTGCATTTCAATGGGATTCATGTTTTCCGGATCAAAAGAAACTTGAACCTCCGTTTGATCTCCTTGACTTATTAATTGAACAGTACACATACGCCCATCTTTCATACGGTATGTGAATCCTTGTCCCGGTTCTACTGCCGTAAAAGTAGCCTTAAAATCAAATCCAAAACTTCCGTCTTTTGCTTCCATACGCACATCGTATAAACCGCCCACTTTCATATCGTTCGCAGCATGTGGACAACACCAATCGTCACTAGCGAAATTCCAGTTTACAATGTGTGCTGGTTCTGTGTATTTTGCCCACACTATTGGTTGTG
>JBMLQF010000138.1:0-12118 GCA_049241705.1 Fluviicola sp.
ATTTTACCGAACAACCCACCGATTTTCCGATCCAGTTGCGTTGTATGTCTTTGATCGCATCAGTCCATTCAACGGTTTCTAAACCAGTTAACAAGCGCTCGGCGTAGGCTTTGATGCGCATCGACCATTGACGCATTAATTTTTGTTCTACCGGATGTCCACCGCGTTCTGACAATCCATTGATCACTTCATCGTTGGCCAAAACGGTTCCCAATGCCGGACACCAGTTCACCCATGAATCCGCTAAATAAGCCAGGCGATAAGCCATGAGCACATCGCTCTGTTCTTTTTCGGACATTGCTTTCCATTCAGCTGCGGTAAATGTTCCTTCGAAATCCGTAACTGCATTGATTCCGGCATTCCCGTTTTTGTCGAAAGCAGCTACCAACGTTTCGATGCTTTCTGCTTTATCGCTGTCGTTGTTGTACCAAGAATTGAACAGTTGCTTGAAGATCCATTGGGTCCATTTGTAATATTCTGGCGAGGAAGTACGCACTTCGCGGTTCCAATCGTAGGAGAAACCAATTTTATCCAACTGTTCGCGGTATCGTGCAATGTTCGCTTGAGTTGTAATCACCGGGTGTTGTCCTGTTTGGATTGCGTATTGTTCGGCTGGTAAACCAAAGGAATCGTAACCCATTGGATGCAACACATTGAAACCACGCAAACGCTTGTAACGAGCGTATACATCAGAAGCGATGTATCCGAGCGGGTGACCAACATGCAGTCCGGCACCGGATGGGTACGGGAACATGTCAAGCACATAGAATTTTGGTTTTTCGTTCAGGTCTTCTGCTTTGAACGTGTTATTTTGGGCCCAAAACTGGCGCCATTTGTTTTCAATGTCTGTAAAATTGTATTCCATGGGTCAATGCTAAAAAGCGTGGCAAAGATAGCAGACTTACGGCGCAATAAAAAATCCTTATTTTTGGTGCATGAATGCCTTCTTTCGTTTCATTTTTTGCAGCGTTTTGATAGTCATCTCTTTTTCTCAATCATGGGCAAATGGGATGGATGAAGCAACTTTGGTGCGCGCTTACCAAAAGGAAAAGGCAGGGACCAAGAAATTTTGGCGCCAAGTAAATCTGGGCAGATATTATCAATTAAATAATATTCAAAAGGCAGATTCGATCCGTAATTATATCCTGGCAAGCAGTCGCGTGGAGAATGATTCAGCGCGCGTGATCGCGTTGATCTATGATCTGGAGGTGGAATTATTGCGCGGAAACAAAGCGGCCTATCATGCCAAGATCCTGCAATTGCAGCCCTTTTTAAATCGGGTAACTTCTCCTTCTACCAGAGTGCGGATCTTCCATTTATTGGCAGATTATCACATTGCCTCGCGCGATTTCCCGGAGGCGCAGTTGTATTTGGACGAAGCCCAAATCTTTGCGAAAAAAACCAGGAATTATGCGCTCATTGGGGAAAATTTCCGCTTGCATGCCTTGATGGAAATGGAGCGCAATAACAAGGTCATGGCCTTGAATTCGGTGGACCAAGCGATCGGTTATACGCGACGGGCGGCGAATAATTCCTTATTGGCTGCCTGTTTGAACACCCAGGCGCATATTTACAACTACTTCGGACAAGTTGAGTTGAGTGTATCCAAAAACTTCATCGGATTGCAATTGGCCAAGGAGGCAAACGATTTTCCGAAGATTGCCGAGTATGAGCGGGAATTGGGTGAGGCACAATTCGTGATCTATAATTACCGGGAGGCGGAACGTTGGATCTTACAATCGATCGAAGTAGCGAAACGCATCCGAGACGAGCGTTTGGAAGGGCTGGCATTGACAGATTTAGGGATGGTGACTTATGCGCGCAAGGAATTGACCAAAGCGAAAGCACAATTCCGCGACGCTATCAAGATCTTGCTTCGTTTCAACGACGAAGAAGGTTTGGGGAAAGCTCACATGCAGCTGGGCAATGTGTTCAAAGAGGAGGGTAATTACAACGAAGCCTTGCGGTTTTATAATCAGGCCTTGGTCTACTTTGAATCCGCTGGAAATCGGGTTCAGATCGCATCGGTATTTCACTTGGTGGGAATTGTATTCGAGAAACAGGGTAAATATGCCAATGCTTTGAACTATTTGAATCGTGCGGTAGAGATCCGCAAGGAATTCGGTTATCAAGGGGCTTTTTATCCCTCCTACAGGGCCATTGCAGAAGTGTATAAGAAAACGGGGAATTTGAATCAGGCTTACCGCTATTTGGAGATGTATTCTGATTTTTCTGACAGTTCGAAAACAGTGGAAGTAAGTTCTAAGATCGCAGAGATCTCGGAGTTGTACCGAGCAGAGCAGCGGGAGCGATTAATCGCGATTCAAGCGGATTCGATCGAGTTGCAGCGCAAAGAGAAAGATCTCACGTCCGTGCAATTAGAGAACACGCAATTGCGTAACATATTCCAGACCTATGTGATCATCGGTTTCTTATTGTTGTTGCTATTTGGAGCTTTGTTCTTTTATTCGCGATGGAAGCAACGTACGATCAAACAAATGCAACGAGAGGCTGAAATGAATCAAGTCTTGCTGCGATCGCAAATGAATCCGCATTTCGTATTCAACGCGATGTCCGTAATCCAAAGTTATATTTATGAGAATGACACAAAGAATTCGACCAAGTTCCTCGTGAATTTCTCGAAGTTGATGCGTTTGATCTTGGAGAACTCATCGAAAGAATTCATTCCGATTACGATTGAGATGGATATTTTGATCAAATACCTAGAAACTCAGAAGCTGCGATTTGTGGATCGTTTTGAGTTTGATGTGTCGGTTGATCATGAATTGATCGACAAAGCCGTTGTTATTCCACCGATGATCACACAGCCATTTATTGAGAATGCTATTGAGCACGGACAATTGCATACCATAGAAGGGGGCTTTATCCACGTTCGGATCTCAAAAGACGAAGAAATGCTTCACATTGCCATCATCGATAATGGTGTTGGTAGAAAGGGATCCGAGCAAAACAAAAAAAGTAAGGCCCACAAGAGTATGGCGATGAAGATCACACAAGATCGTATTTCCATTTTGAGTGACAAGTACAAGATACAAGGTCGTCTGGAAGTAGAGGATTACGATAAAAATGCGGAAACGGGCACCTTAGTCAAAATATATTTACCGTACAAAACGGAAAGCGACGTTCCGATTTCGAATTGAACTCACTGAACCAAAAGAAATTGTATCTTGCAACAGTATTCAAACAATAACTTATATCCATTAGCATGAAAAAGGCGCTAATCATAGATGATGAGCAACGTACCAGAGAGTTGATTGCAAAAATGATCGAGTCATTCGACTTGGGAATTGAAGCCATTCCGCGTGGCGAGAATGTAAAATCAGGTTTAGCAGCCATTCAGGAATTGAAGCCCGATTTGGTGTTTTTGGATATTCAAATGCCAGATGGAACAGGGTTCGACCTCTTAAAAGCGGTTCCTGAGAAGAACTTTGAGGTTATTTTCATTACGGCTCATGAAGAGTTTGCGATCAAAGCCATTAAGTTTTCAGCGTTAGATTATATTTTAAAACCAATAGATCCGGAAGAATTAAAAGCTGCTGTAGAACGCGCATTGATCTCAATGGATGAGGTAAAGTCTGAGCCGCAATTTGAAGCATTGCAACAAAACATGCAGCCAAATCAAAAGCGTCGCTTGGTGCTAAAAACGCAGGAAAGCGTTCACGTGGTAGATTTGGATAATATTATTCGTTGCGAAGCAGATCGAAATTACACGTCTTTCTTTTTATCAGACGGAAAGAAGATCTTGGTGTCCAGAACTTTGAAAGACTATGAAACGCTTTTGAGCGGACATAATTTTTTACGCGTGCAGCAATCGCACTTGATCAATTTGAATTTTGTAGATCGCTACGATAAAGGAAACGGAGGAGCAGTTGTAATGAAAGATGGCTCTGAAGTCCCATTGTCACCGGCTAAACGAGATGTTTTCTTCCAGATTTTAGAGAATTTATAATGAGTATTCATGTGATAGTTGTAAATGTTCATTGAAATCGCGAATCTGTTCATTTGCTTTCCAAGGATTTCTTTTGAATGCTACATTAGTAGTGGAAATAAGGAGAATGAAGTCAGGTTGTTTTCTAGGATAGGTTGAGACCGAAACGGAAAACACTGCAATTGGAGAGGCAGTTTTTTCATTTTCTAGTTTTATTGAAGAGTATACAGTTCGAACTCCGTAAAGGCTTTGCCAATAAAACCTAGAAACAACCTGATTTTCATATTTCAATCGTCACTGCACTACACACGATACACAAACTAAAACACTACTAAACAAGAAGCGCTCACTAGAGCGCTTTTTTTGTTTTCAGTATGAACAATTCAACGTTTATATTTTTTTATTGATAATTGGTCGAAAAACGGATAGCCGATTCATCAATTCGTATAAATTTGCCCAAAAATGAAGATGGAGACGAGTAATTTTGTGTTGGTTGAAAAAGAGGAGGTGGGGAACTTGGTGTTTCCACTAGCTGAGATATTAAACTCATCTGCTGCTCGTGAGGAACGCAAAATGGCTGTGAATCGAGCAATCTCTTTAGGAAACTTGGAACATCATAAAGTGAAAATATTTTTTGCCGATAATGAAGGTGAAAAAATGGTACATACCACTATTTGGGCTGCAACAGATGAATCGATCGTTTTGAAGCAACACGTAGTGATACCGGTAAATCGCATCGTCAAACTAGAAATATAACGTCATGTCGAAGAAGAAGTCTATTATCAGTTATGAAAAACTAACAATTGACCAAAAGAAGCAATTGTTGATGGCTTATCCGGATGGATTTGCGGGAAATATGACCAAAATGACTAACCCAATCACCGGCGAAGTTTTCGATTCACTTTTGTGGGAAACAGAAGAAGTGATCTATTTAGTGAAACTTCCAAAAGTTACTGCCAAATCACCTTCTGTGGAGGAAGATGATGATGATTTCGAAGAAGACATGGACAAATTCGATGGCAAAGGTGACGATGACGATGACGACGACATGAATAGTGACGACGACGACGATGATGACTACGATGATAAAGACGACGCGTCAGATGACGATGACGACGAAGATTAATAATACGAGGCCTTGAATTTTCAAGGCCTTTTTTTATCTTTGCCTCGGCTCGAATATTTCGAGCTTTAACTATTATTTACTGAATAAAATGAAAAGAAGACTACTTCGCGTAGGTGCGTCAGCCCTAGGCATTTTGGCCTTAATGGCCGGATCAAGCTCCCTTTTCGCACAACAATCGCAGACATTCAGTTTCACAGGAGGTATTCAAACGTTTACCGTTCCTTGTGGAGTTGATACAGTGTTTGTTCAAGCTTGGGGTGCGCAAGGTGGAGCCGGTGCAACTGGTGGTAACTCTGCAACAGGAGGTACTGGAGGTTTAGGAGGTTATGCAGAAGGCTACCTTTTAGTTACTCCAGGTCAGGTATTAAATGTACTTGTAGGTGGACAAGGAGCAACACCAACTGGTGGGTTCAATGGTGGTGCAAACGGAGGTTCTCAAAACGCCGGTGGTGGCGGTGGAGCTTCTGATGTTCGAGTTAATGGTACAGCTGAGTCGGATCGCGTAATCACTGCTGGTGGTGGTGGTGGTGGTGGCCGCGCTGGATGTGAACAAAACACGGTTGCCGGTGGTAACGGTGGTGTTGGCGGCGGCGGTGTTGGTGCCAATGGTACGGATGCTCCAACATCTAGTGGTGTTGCTGGAGGTGGACAAGGTGGAAACTTTGGCTCTGTTCAGGGTGCTGCAGGATCTGCAGGGATTGGATGTGCTGGTTTCTTAGGGTCTGCAGGTACAGCGGCTACAACTGGTACAGGTGCTCCAGGTGGAGCTGGCCAGTCTTGTTGTTGTTTCACGTTTGCAAGTATCCCTGGCGGCGGCGGCGGTGGCGGCGGTCAACTTGGCGGCGGCGGCGGCGGCGGCGGTTCAGCCGGTACCACTGGATGTACTGGAAACGATAAAGGAGCTGGCGGCGGCGGCGGCGGCGGATCGTCTTACACTGGAGGGGCATTGAATGGATTGGTCGATCCAGGAATTCGTTCAGGTAACGGAGAGGTGATCATTTCTTGGAATGATCCAGTTCCTGCTCAACCGGCATATACCGCAAGTGTAACTGATGTATGTGAAGGCGATACAGTTGTTTTCACTATCAATCCGGTAGTTCATGCTACTGAGTATACCTGGACAGTTGGCGGTGGGGTATCCATCGTAGCAGGTCAAGGAACTACATCAATTGCTGCTGTAGTATCAGCTGATGGAACAGTTGACGTAATTGGGGTTAATGCAACATGTGGATTCAACGGACCATCTGCTGGAGTAGTTAACGTAACTTATCATGCACTTCCTTCAGTTTCATTGAGCGCTACAATTCCTGATACACTTTGTGGTGGAATGGATCTAACGTTGACAGGATCTCCTGCAGGGGGAACTTTCACAATGGCTTCTGGTAATCCTGCTGCTTTGAGTGCGAACGTATTCAACGCACCGGCACCAGGTACTTACATTGTTCAGTATGACTATACTGATGCAAATGGTTGTGCGTCTATGGACACGATGGAAATCGTGATCGACTGTATGTTAGGATTGGAAATGATCGGTTCTAATGGAACTATCAACGTTTATCCGAATCCGTCTAACGGCAACTTTACAATCAATTCAGGAATTGTATTGAATGGAAAAGTTGAGTTGATCGATGATATGGGTCGTGTTGTATTCAGCCAATCTGTTAGTCAAATGAAACAAAAGCAATTTGACGCAAAAGGTGTTACTGCAGGAACATATACATTGAAGATCTCTAACGGGAACGAAGTATATACTGGAAAACTTCAAGTGGTTAAATAATACCGCAATATGAAAAAGAAAGGGGAGCCATTTGGCTCCCCTTTTTTATAAAGTATTAAAAAGATTAATCGTTCAGTTTCAAAACCGCCATGAACGCTTCTTGAGGAACTTCTACTTTTCCAACTTGGCGCATGCGTTTCTTTCCTTCTTTTTGTTTTTCCAACAACTTACGCTTACGCGTGATATCACCTCCGTAACATTTTGCCGTTACGTCCTTACGCAAAGCTTTGATCGTTTCACGCGCAATTACTTTTGCCCCGATAGCAGCCTGGATTGGAATTTCGAATTGCTGACGCGGGATCAATTCTTTCAATTTTACACAGATCTTTTTACCTAAATCGTAAGCGTTGCTGCGGTGAACAAGTGCGGATAGTGCATCCAACTGCTCGCCATTCAACAACATGTCCATGCGGATCAGATCAGATTCTTTATAACCGATCGGATGGTAATCAAAAGATGCGTAACCGCGAGAAACCGACTTCAAACGATCGTAGAAGTCGAAAACGATCTCGGCCAATGGCATTTCGAAAGTTAATTCCACACGGTCTTGTGTCAAATACACTTGATTGCGCAATTCACCACGCTTCTCGATACATAAGTTCATGATCTGACCAATGTATTCGGATTTGGTAATTACCTGAGCCTTGATATAGGGTTCTTCAATATGGTGAATTGTCGATGGATCCGGCAATTCAGATGGGTTGTTTACGATCAATCGTTTGTCCGGATCTTTCGTTGTGTAGCAGTAATACGACACGTTTGGTACGGTAGTAATAACTGTCATGTTGAATTCGCGTTCCAAACGTTCCTGAATGATCTCCATGTGCAACATGCCCAAGAAACCACATCGGAATCCAAAACCTAATGCTGCAGAAGATTCAGGTTCGAAAACCAAGGATGAATCGTTCAACTGCAATTTCTCCATCGAATAGCGCAACTCTTCGTATTCATCCGTTTCTACCGGATAAATTCCGGCGAATACCATTGGCTTCACATCCTCAAATCCTTTGATGGCCTCATTACATGGATTAGCGGCAAGGGTGATCGTATCTCCCACCTTTACTTCTTTGGCTGTCTTGATCCCGGAAATGATGTATCCAACGTCACCGGCACGAACCTCGCTCTTTGGACTCAAGTCCATCTTCAAGATCCCTACTTCATCCGCGTTGTACTCACGACCTGTATTGAAGAATTTTACTTTATCCCCTTTTTTGATCACTCCGTTCTTCACGCGGAAATACGCGATGATCCCACGGAATGAATTGAAGACAGAATCAAAGATCATTGCTTGTAACGGCGCATTCTCATCTCCTTTTGGAGAAGGTATGCGGTGAATGATGGCTTCTAAGATCTTATCAACTCCCAAGCCCGTTTTACCAGAAGCTGGAATTACGTCATCCGGACTACAACCAATCAGATCAACGATCTGGTCAGTTACTTCTTCCGGCATTGCACCCGGAAGGTCCATTTTATTCAGGATCGGAATGATCTCCAAATCGTGCTCCAAAGCAAGATATAGGTTAGAGATCGTTTGCGCCTCAATTCCTTGAGATGCATCAACAATTAACAATGCTCCTTCGCAAGCTGCAATGGAACGAGAAACTTCATAAGAGAAATCTACGTGTCCCGGGGTATCGATCAAATTAAGCACATAATCCTGCCCTTCAAATTTGTAGTTCATTTGAATAGCATGCGACTTAATTGTAATACCACGCTCGCGCTCCAGATCCATGTCGTCCAAAGCTTGTGCTTGCATTTCACGGTCGGAAATGGTACCGGTTGTTTGTAATAATCGATCCGCCAGGGTACTCTTCCCGTGGTCGATGTGCGCAATAATACAAAAGTTACGAATGTGCTTCATGCCGCAAAGATAGTGATATTCGTGTAGAAAAAAAGGGCAGTAAAAAGACTGTGCCGCGGAATTAAACGGTTTGTTTCAAGATGGTTTTCACGATGCCTTCAATGCGCACCGCCATCTCATCCGTAGGTAAGTCATTGTCATCTCTACCGAAAGGATCTTCAATTTCTTCTGCTAGCACCTCGATACTCACCAATACGTAATAAATAAATGTGGCGATAATTGCTGCGAAGTAGCCGAAACTTACCACAAAAGCCAGAGGGAGCGTGGTTACGTAAACGAAGATGAATTTTTTAAAGAACAAGGAATAGGAGTAGGGTATCGGGGTGTTTTTGATCCGTTCACAGGCTCCAGCAACATCTAAAAATCCGTTGAGATTTCGATCCAAACGCAACACATCCTCTTCGCTAATCGCTCCGCTTTTCTTGAGTGTATTCAATCGTTGATACAAGAGTTCCACGAGTCCAGAAGGAATGTGATCCACGCGCTTCAAGAATTCGGTCTCGTCTGGAGTGAGATCCAGTAATTTGAACTCAGTTCCTTCTCGCAAATGCTCTTTCAAACAGATCGCATAATTGCTTATGTGACGCGCGAAAAATTGGTTTTCTTGTTCGGCTAATTCAAGAGCCGTCAATTTCACTGCAAAGTTTCTGGAATCATTCACGAGTTCTCCCCACTTTCGGCGACCTTCCCACCAACGGTCATAGGCCGTATTCGTTCTAAATACCAGCAAGAGGGAAATAACGAATCCAAGTATTTGATATACGGAAAAGAGGCGGTCCAGAACTTTCGCTTGTGGAAAGAATTGAATCTCCAGAAATGCTACACCCAAAGTAAAGATGGAAATGAACAACAAATCCTTCCAAAGCATCGCCAAAGTGTCACTTTTTGTCAAGTGAAAAATCAATTTGAGCCAACTTTTGGGATTGTACGTGATCATGGGACAAATATAGCCCTTAGTTCTTAGATGGTGGAAAAACAGCTGCTTGCATCGTATAATTTTTGTGCACTTTCCGCGTTTATGGCTCACAAACCGTAAATTCGCAACTTAAAACGTATAAACTACATGGAAGAAAACATTCGTTCTATCGACGATCAACGCATGAATCTCTTTGCGACTGTTTGGAAGAAACGTAAGATCATTGGGATCATAACCGCTGCCGGACTTGTAGTATCAACAGTCATAGCATTTACCATGACGCCTCTTTACCGTTCAATTGCGATCGTTTTCCCGGCCGCAACCAGCACGGTTTCGTTCTCTGAACAACGAAATGCCAAAGCATCATCAATGGACTTTGGTGAAGAAGAACAAGCAGAACAGTTGATCCAGATCTTACAATCCTCCAAGATCCGAGATAAAGTTGTTGAACGTTTCGATCTAATGAAACACTACGAAATTGATGCAAACGATCCGAACAAGCATTACAAATTGGTGAAAGAATACAACGGTCACATCTTGTTTGTTCGAACGCGATATGGTTCTATTCAAATTGATGTATTAGATAAAGACCCGGTTCTAGCGGCAGATATCGCTAATAAGATAGTTGACTTGATCGATACCATTAAAAATGAAATGGTGAAGGAGCGAACTTTGCCGGCTTACGAGATCAACAAGCGTAAGAAAGATCAAATGGTGGCAGATCGCGACACATTATTGAAACAACTGGAACGCTTAGCAGAACAAGGAGTGTTACCAAATGATGCGCGTGCCACCCTTTATCAAGCGTTGGTAGATTCGAAAAGTCCGCAAGAAAAGGAAGAAATCCGCAAGAAGATAGAGGTGAATAATAAGTTCGGGTCTGTTTACGACGCCTTGGAATATCAGCGCAATGAGAAAATCGTGAAGATAGAGGACTTCAATGTTTCTTACGAGCAAGCTGAATCGGATGCAAATGCAAATTTCAACCATAAGTTCGTTGTAGAACGTGCGGTAGTTGCCGATAAAAAAGACAAGCCGAAACGTTTGATCATCATGTTGATGGCAACGATCGGAACCTTTATTTTTGCGGTATTCTTCCTGTTGTTACAGGAAAAATTCAAAGAACTACGTAAGTTGGCTTAAGGTGGCAGCTTGGCGCGAAAATAGTTGGTTAATACTGGTTTCTATCTTGTTCATTGCCTTGTTGGGCTATACGATCTGGATAGATTCTTGGTATGGATATTTGCTGCCATTTGGATTGCTAGCGCTTTTTGTGGCTGTTTTCTACTCGGAATACACCTTCTTTTTTATTTTGGCCGCAACGCCACTTTCGATTAACATCGAGGAATATACGGACAGTTTCGGATTGTTTCTACCAACAGAGCCATTGTTGTTTGGTACGATGCTGCTGTTATTAATGCAGTCCTTGAAATACAAGGTTTTTCCTATGCACATGATGCATTCACCGATCATTTGGACGGTTGGGTTGTATCTCTTGGTGATTTTCTTTACTGCGATCGTTTCCTCAGATCCGGTGGTATCTTTCAAATTCTTATTGGCGCGTCTTTGGTTTATTGTTCCAGTCTTAGGTTACGGAACAAACGTTTTCACCGATGTGAAGAAGATTCGCCTGTTCTTGTGGTTATTCCTTTCGGCTATGACGATTGCCATGATCTATACCTTGGTGGTACACGCCAGTTACCGCTTCGGGGAAAAGGAAAGTCACTGGGTGATGTGGCCATTCTTTAAAGATCACACCATTTACGGGGCAATCGTTGCCTTGGTTCTGCCATTAGCGGTTTCTTTCTTATTCGCAAAACAACACGCTCCGCTTCAGCAATTCTTACTGATCGGAATGATCTTCGTCAATTTGTTAGCGCTTTATTTCAGTTATACACGTGCGGCCTGGTTGAGTGTTTTTCTGGGGATGGTCATTTGGATGTTGATCCGTTTAAAAGTCAAATTCTCCTTGGTGACATCTGTCGTGCTTACTGTGGGATTGGTCATTTGGTTTTCGTGGGATGCCATTCAACAGGATCTGGAGCGCAACAAATTTGAACATACCACAGAAGAGTTCGGCGAGCGATTACAGAGTGCTGCCAATGTGACAACAGATGCTTCCAACTTAGAACGATTGAATCGCTGGTCTTGTGCCATTGCCATGTTCGAGGAACGTCCTTTAACGGGTTTTGGACCGGGTACTTATGCCTTCGAATATGCACGATTCCAGGATCCCGAGAATTTGACGATCATTTCTACCAATTTTGGAGATATGGGTAACGCACACAGCGAATATCTGGGTCCACTTGCTGAAATGGGTATTTTTGGTTTATTGGCTATGTTGGCTTTGGTAACGGCTATATTTTATCAAGCGATAGTTCTATACAATCGTTGGCCAAGTGCGGACCGAGAAATGAAAACATTGATCATGGGAATGATCATTTCCTTGTCAACCTATTTCATCCATGCGTTTTTGTAATGAAGGATCT
>JBMLQF010000139.1:0-12458 GCA_049241705.1 Fluviicola sp.
ATGTTTCGAAGCCGTTGGGCTTAAATGCAGGCCATTCTCAACAGATCTTTATACTGGACCTAAGCGGTTTTACACGTTTGAAGACTTCTTGATCCCCAACGTGTCTGTGATGGATGATTGGCACGGTTTGATCAAGGAATTCGTGGGTTACCTGGTTTATGACATGACCGGAAAAATATGAAATTCGAATGGCCTCAAGCTGAACTATACTGGTATCCGGATTTTTTAAGTCCGGAAGAATCGTCAAGTTTGTTTCAAAAACTCCACTCTGAAACCAACTGGCGCAGTGGAGAGATCAAACTTTTTGGAAAAACACATGCCATTCCTCGATTGGAGTGTTATTATGCCAAAGACGGTTTGCAATATGGTTATTCTGGCAGACAACTTGAACTTGACCCAATCCCGGAATATTTGCTCCCACTTTTGAAACGCGTGGAATCACAATCCGGAGCAAGCTTCAATGCCGTTTTATTAAACTACTACCGAAACGAACGCGATTCGAATGGTTGGCACGCAGATAACGAAAAAGAATTGGGTATCAATCCGGTAATCGCCAGTTTGAGTTTAGGAGAAACGCGCATATTCCAATGCAAACACAAGACATTGCCACTTCGAAAAAATCTAGAACTAACTTCCGGATCGTTATTGATCATGGCAGGTGAAATGCAACATCACTGGAAACATCAGATCGCAAAAAGTTCTAAACCAATCGGCCCGAGAATCAATTTGACCTTTCGGAAAATTTTGGTGAATTATTAAACGTTGCAACGTTTGAGTTTTTGAATTTAGCAAAGTTGCTAAGTTCGAAAGTTGGAACATTACACGTTAATTTCCATTTCAATCATTTTTTTTCAACTACACCCAAGGCCTTATTATACCTCTTTGCATTGATCACTCCAACGATTACCGGTGCCGGAATAATGATCCAAGAAGCATAATCGAAAAAGCGCGCTTTCACTTTCAATGGTTCCAATACCAGTGTTTCGTCCATTTGATTGGCGTCAATATAAGTTAAAGAATCTGTGCGAACGTAACGGCATTCACCAATGCTATCTGGGAAAGGATTGAAGCGAAAGTTCCAACCTTTATTATCTGAGATCAAACTGTCATTTTGAAAAGTCGGGTAATACCGGTTGAAATAAATAAAGGCTTCACGGTTGCAATCAATTTCCACCGGGTGTGCATCGTGGTCGCCCTTGCTCATTATAGCTGGTAAACCAACGCGCACAAAATAGGCCCATCCCATGCGTTTACTTTGCAAGTAATGTCCATATTCATGCTGAAACATCTTGTTGTTGGGATAAGGAGCTATAGACTTTTTAGCCAGAATATACGTTCCCAAACACACACCTGGCCAATCCACATTCATATTCATGACAACAGTACCATTTGCGTATCGAACATCATTCACCTTTCCCGTAAATGTGCTGTAGGCTTGACCAACTAAAAATCCACCTAAAGTTTGAGGCGTTTGATAAACAAATCGAGAAGTCACCTCTCCGAATCTGCGTAACCCGGTTTGATTCGTATCACTGATAAATAGCCCACCCCATATTTTAGCGTCGTGTTTGGAACGTTTAACAGCCTCTTTCCACGCCCAAGAGAAACGTGCACCTTTACCATGTACAAATCCTCCAACATAGCCACACAACCAAGAATCAATGATGAAAAAATCGGGCGAAGAGCTTTTACTTTCACTTGCATGAATTTGTCCGAAGAAGCAGACACAGATCAGAATAAGTTTTAAGCGACCCACGTTATAAAAACGAATTTACGTTCCTTTTTAGTATACTAAAAGTTTCGTAAGTTTCACATACCAAATTAAATGAAAACATTCATGCAAAAAGCACTGTTCATTCTTTCTTGTCTCTTGATCATGAGCTCATGTTCTAATTCAAGTAAACCTGCTTCACAAAAGGAAGCACCTGAACCATTAACACAAAAGACAGATACATCAACAGAGGTTGCCATACAAAATCCTCCTTTCAATAATCCGCATTTAGAACCTTTGACAAACAAGCAGCGAGCGAAACTGAAACCTTTCTTTGGTAAAAAACTTACTGCAGAATTCGACAGCTTATTAGTTAAATTGGATCGGGCGGACTCCGATTCACTAGTTGAGACATTATACAACGAATCCAAGACCCTTTTTGACGCGATGGATGAATATGCTTCCATCAAGAACATTGATGGTTACACGCTTATGGAAGACTTGAAATTCATGGACGAGATTTTTGGTATCAGATCATCCTGTGCTGCAGAATGTACAGAATTTGTTTTTGAATATGATTTCAAGGACTGGCAATTACTAAGCAAAGAAACCACAGGCGATATGGACGATCGATTTTTTGCGCTCAAGGAACAAATCCAAGGAGAAACAGGTGGCTACCTTCCGGGATGGTTGGTGACTTTCGAACGCACTTGGGATTACGGCGGCGGCGTGGTGCTCGGAGATGGTCAGATCAAGAAATTCCTCAAAGATTCCTGGGATTTCTCGCAAGACACGAAACTTTTCACTACGGATATACAAAAACTACGAGAAGCTGTCCTAGACGATCTTACGCATCCAATTTATATGTCCCCAAAAGAAAAGGTGCAAAAAGAGATCAAAACCATCTTGAAAGGATCCTACATCTCGTCAAAAGAACGGAAAGCAATACAGGCCGTGTATAAACGCAATGAACTGAACGACGTCCTTCCGGCTGTTCAATTCGGTTGTCAAAACGGTGATTGTGACTGGGGAGGTTAATGATTCCCCATCAACTTCTTTACTGGGAGCTGCAGTCCTAAACCAGCGCTGGCAAAGAGTTGATCCAAGGGCTTTGTTCTCCATGGGTCCTGCATGTGCTGGTATGATGATTCAACAAAGAAATAGAAGTAATCAAACACATGGAATTGAACTCCCGCATTCAAGGATACAGTTGGCTGATAACTCCGTTGGAAATTACTAACTGTTTGTATTCCTGAAAGCCCCAAACCAACTCCTACATATGGATCCCATTTCTTAATCGGAAAGAAGCGTAAAAAACTAGCTTGAATCATGGTGTGATCATTGATCTCTGCAGTCCCACGCTGGGTACTTGTAAAAACATAGATATCTCCACGAAAAGCATACTTCTCGTCGAAACGAACGGCTAAATTTCCACCCACATAATTATTCACTGCATCGTGATTCAGCATCTTTGCCGGATATAGTGAGGCTGTTGTTTGAACCAAGCTATTACGTTCTCCATTTGCTAATTCCTGAGCATTAGCGAAACAAACTAAAAAGCTTGATAAAAGTGCTACTTTCCACCCCATAAGTCTGCAATTGCGTAGTTAAAACCAACAGTAAACAACAAGTGTCCTTCCATAATGCCTCCTTTTTCTGTATGAAAGGAAACTAAATCATCATGAACATGCGAGTGAACGTGGGTGCCCAAATGGAGCATGTATTGCGCCATGATGCTTAGATCCAATCGTGGAGTTAAATTGAAATGATTACCCACTCCTGCCTGAATAGCGCTACTCCAACGTTGTATTTGATTGGTTCTGTCAGAAAGATCCACATGATGCGTGTAATCAAAGCAATGCCCTGCTAGCACAAACGGTTGCCATTTCGGTCTTGGAGCTTCTAGCAAATAATAAAGCACACTCCAACCAATATGATAATCTTCTCTGCGCGTATAGGTGTTGGTAGCCGGCAAATAATCGAAAAACCATTCCGTATTAATGCGGTCGCTTAAACGAATACGAAATTGACCGCCTATTCCCAAGGCTGATCGTTCGTCACCATTTGCGTTGAAAGAACTAAAAGTCGTACGTTGTCCAACAGACACTATTCCACCATAAGTTCCTTTAACAGAGATCTCCTGTGAGAAACTACTCAGTACAAAGACCGAACTTACCAGTAATACGATTAAACTTTTCATGTTGACCTTTTTATCGATAACGGAAAAAATGTCGCTTTCGTGTATAAAAAAAGGGGCCTAAGCCCCTTGCATATTATTCAATTCCCATTTTTTGCATCACATCATCACTGACACCAGTCGTTGAGTAACCACCATCATGGAATAAATTCTGCATCGTAACCATGCGCGTAAGATCAGAGAATAGCGAGATACAGTAATTTGCACAATCTTCTGCACTTGCATTTCCAAGAGGAGCAATAGAATCAGCGTAATCGTAGAAATCGCCAAAACCTTTGATACCAGAACCAGCAGTTGTTTTTGTAGGCGACTGAGAAACTGTATTCACACGCACTTTTTTCGCAACACCATAGTGATATCCGAAGCTACGTGCAATTGATTCCAACATTGCTTTAATATCTGCCATATCCGTGTAGAAAGGATAAGTACGTTGAGCTGCCGCATAAGTCAAAGCAACTACACTTCCCCAATCATTGATCGCATCCATTTTGTAAGCAGTAGCCAACATTTTGTGCAAAGACATCGCACTTACGTCCAATCCTTTATTGTAGAAATCATAATTCAAGGACGTGTAAGGAATATTCTTACGGATATTTACTGACATTCCAATTGAATGCAATACGAAATCGATCTTACCTCCAAGAATCTCTTGCGCTTCAGTAAACAATTTCTCTAAATCCTCTGTACTTGTTGCATCAGCAGGAATAATTTTAGAATTGGTCTTTTCCGCCAAAGCGTTCAATTCACCCATACGCATCGCGATTGGTGCATTTGTCAAGACGAATGTTGCTCCATGTTCGTGTGCTTTTTCAGCAACTTTCCAAGCGATCGAGTTCTGATCTAGAGCTCCGGTAATTATTCCTCGTTTTCCTTCAAGTAATTTAGCCATTGTAAACTTTATTAATTCCTGCAAAGTTAGGATTATATTTCAAATGGGCGCCTATTGCGGAGCCAACTCCATGAAGACTCCTTCCTGCAATCCATATCTTGGTTTTTCAGTTCCCTCATCGTATTCAACGTGAACTTCTCCATCTCGAATCACAATCACAAAAGGCTTTCCCGCTGTTTTTTGTTCAATATAATTGTACCCCAGATCGATCAGATCTTCGCCATTTAAACGAAATAAGTTCATCTGAATCGCTTTTTGATCTGTTAAACCAATCATCAACACATCTGTAACCCCAGGTGTCATTTCCACTTCAAAAACTTTCACTTGCACATCGTTCAGATCATTCAATTCCCAAACTCCGATCACATTCACTGTCGCACCGATACGCACCATGCATTTCACCGTATTTGTTCCTTCAATTACCGAAACAAGTGTTTGATATTTTGATAGAAACAAGCCTTTTACATTTGGTGCTTCACCGGTTGAGTGAAAATCTGCGATCAATTTACTGTTTCCGCTAACCTGAAGTACTTCCTGACCAAAGAGTGTCAAAACCGAAAACGTAAAAAACAGCGTTATTAATTTTCTCATGACTATACAAATTCAATTTCTAATCCATCAAAGGCAACCTCAACGTTTGGAGGCAACATTTCAAGAATTTCTTCATGGGTTCCGAAAAGGTGTGAGATATGCGTCAAATAGGCTTTATCAGGTTGCACCAGATTGATAAAATCTAATGCTTCCTCCAAATTGAAATGAGAAATATGCGCCTCTCGTCTCAATGCATTGACCACTAACACTTTCACTCCTTTGAGCTTTTCCCGTTCTTCTTCACTTACAGTTTTTGCATCTGTGATATAGGCAAAATCGCCAAAGCGGAAACCTAAAACAGGCATTTTATAATGCATTACCTCCACAGGAACTACTTTACCAAATCCAATCAGGTCGAACGGTTCTTTTGAAATCTCTTTGATCTGTAACTGAGGAATACCCGGATATTTATCCGCCGCAAAAACATAATGATACTCGCGATACAGGGCATCGATCACTTGCGGAGAACAGTAGACGTCCATATCGCGATTCTCCTTGAAATTGAATGCGCGAACATCATCCAAACCAGAAAGATGATCTTTATGTTCATGTGTAAATAGCACCGCTCGCAGTGAGAGCACTTTATGACGCAACATTTGTTGTCGAAAATCTGGTCCGGCATCGATCACATAATTTTCACCGCCATGAGAAAGAAGAACAGAACAACGTAACCGATCGTCTTTTCGATCTGATGACGTACAAACGTGACAATCACAAGCTATCACCGGAATCCCTTGAGAGGTACCAGTTCCTAAAAAAACAACTTTATCCGGAGTCAGGCCTTGCTTTTCCATAATCGTACAAAAAGCATCAGCCAGCCTATGATCAACAACAACCCTCCTATTGGCGTAATTGGACCCAGAATTTTTGATAATACTGAATCTCCACCTATGGAAGCAAGAACCAAGGCATAAATACTGAAAGAAAAAAGAATTACACCAAAGACCAATAACCGATATACCGCAAGATTCATTGCTGTAAAACGATTAGCCATCGAACCCAAGGCAAGGAAAGCCACACCGTGGATCAACTGGTAACGCACGCCTGTTTCAAAGCTCAATAATTTATCGGGATCAGAGATCACATTTTTCAAACCATGAGCCCCAAAAGCTCCAAAAGCAATTCCGCTAGCCAAGAAAGCGACACCGGCTAACAACCATTTTCTTTCCATACAGCGAAATTAGCGAAAAGGGCTGTTTAATGATTATTCTTTCTTTTTTGAAACTACTTTTACCAGCTCGTAAATGAATTTAGATTCATTCTCCGCTGGATTTTCACGCAAGGTAATTCGAATAGAAAGGTCATAGACATAGCCTTCCTCAAAATTAAATCCATCAATTGGCTCAGGTAATACCTCCCAAAAGTCAGTACCAATAGAAGCACCCTTTTGCACCATAAAGCACATTTTATCAGCGCTAAATCCATCGCATGCCACTTTATGGGCCTGTACACGCATGGTGATCAATTCAGAACTTAATGAAGTTTCAAATCGCGAAAGTCCATTACCTGCCATACTCACAGTAGCAAATAACAAGAACAAGAATGTAGTAGCTGTTTTCATAGGAATCGATTTTTTATCAAGTTAGGAAAAAAGGGAACAATAACAACATGTTCCCTAATTATATTTATCGCTTGTTTTGTTTAACGAATGTTTCGAACTCTTCTTTTTCCGTATCAAATGTAAAAAGATCTGATAAGGTCATGGCATTGATCGGGTCGGTTAAACGCATATAAATGAATTTCGCCATTTCCAATCTATCGCCAGAAAAAGTTAGTGTTTCCAAAATCTTATGTGCTTGCCCACTTGTCAAACATTTCGTTTTTAAGGTACTTTGAATTGATACCAAACGATCCTCATCAAATGTCATGCGCTTCAATTCATCCACATAGGTTGTACTTGTAAACATTTCAGAACAAGTTACACTCATAGGTTGCTTTGGGGCTGGTGGAGTTGAAGGCGTTTGCGTTTCGGATGTACTGATATTTACATTCTGTTGAACATTTGTAGTGGTTGTGCTCGTGGAAGAAGACGAAGACGTAGTAGTTGTAGTAGTCTGCGTATTCATTCCCGGATTGTTCGGGTCCATTCCACTCATTGAAATCCCTACATTCATCTGGATGGTCTCTCCTGTAACAGGATCAACAACAGTTGTAGTTGTCCCTACTCCTCCATTTCCAGTATTGGAAGGATCAGTCATATTGACATTCATGTTGATTCCTCCAGTTTGACCATTGCCAGAAGTAGTTGTCGACGTGCTTGTACTCATGGATGTACTTGAACCTTGAACTGTGGTGGTAGTTCCAGCTGAATTAGGAGTTTGAGATGACGTAACAGTTGTCGTAGTTCCAATGCTTGCTTGATTTGGCGTTGAAGTTACCGGTGCTGTTGGTGTTTGAACAACTGGTTGATCAGAATAAACAGCTTGTTCGTTCGGTCTGTAAATCACATTTGTTGAACCTCCGGGGGCCTGTGTCCCACCACCAGTTGTGCCGAAATATTGTAATTTACCTTTTCCTTTTTTGAAGGTAACACGACCTAAATAATCACCAGGCTCTTCTAAATAGATCTTCTTGTTGATATCCGCTGTTTTTCCATCAGCAAAGATCAACTTGACCTCGTAAGATCCTTGTGTCAAACCGCCAACTTTCACATTTGTTAATGGAATTGAGTTTTGCTTGATCCCATTCATGATGACAAAAAATTGTTGTCCACCATTGTTAAAAATAGTCAACGAATAAGTTTGGGCTGTGACCTGAAGTCCGAAAAATAATAATGCAATCAGTGTAAAAATTCTCATAGTTTTAAATTTTTTAGCGGCTGTTTTACCAGTACTGTGCCAAAATACAACACAAAATCTTAATTTCTTGTTATAGTTCCATCAAACTTTTTGCATTCTCTCTGGAAACGGAAGTAACTGTATCTCCGGATAATAGCTTAGCTATCGCATCTACGCGTTCTTCAGGACGTAAAAGAACAATGCTCGTTTTTGTTTGATCCGAATCATGATCCTTACGTACCTCCAATTGATGAGATGCCTTCGCAGCCACTTGAGCCAGGTGCGTGATCGCGATCACTTGTAAATTTGAGCCAATTCGTTGCAACATACTTCCAATTCGCAATGCTACTTCTCCGGAAACACCCGTATCGATCTCATCCAAGATCAAAGTAGGTAACGATTTTTTCGCACTCAATGTCGCTTGAATAGCCAACATAAAGCGCGATAATTCTCCGCCACTCGCAGATTTCTCGATCGGCTTTAATTCCATTCCTTTATTGGCACTGAACAATAATTGAATGCGCATACCGCCATTTGCATCGGGTGTGTTGGAGCATTCAATCTGAAAACGCACTTGCGATTCGGTCAATTTCAATTCCTGTAATAAGTGTAGCAAATGTGGCACAATGCGCTCGCTGCTAATTAACCGCGCATTGTACAGTGCTGCAGCTCGATCTTCGTATTGCAAATGCAAGGCCCGGATTTCATTTTCCAACTTTTCGAGGTGCTCATCTGCATTTGCGACGCGATCTAACTTCTCAATAAAACTATTTTCCAGTTCAACCAATTCTTCTTGCGTTTGCACCTGGTGTTTTCTCAACGCGTGATTGTAGCGATCAATTTGTTCGGTGATTATTGATAATCTTTCCGGATCGATCTCTAGTACCTCTAATTGATTATTAGCTTCTTGAGCAATATCCTCCAGTTCGATCAAACAAGCCTGAATACGTTGCGCCAATTCGCTCAATGAAGCATCTGTAGATTTCCATCGATCAATACCTGTTCGAATGCGATTCAAACGATCTGTAGCACCTTCATCGCCGCGAATCACTTCGTCTATCAACTGAAAAGAAGCGCGCAGATCATCAGATTGATTCATCCGTTGAAGTTCCTTCTCTAAGTCTGAAAAACGATGTTGGTACAAACCCAGCTTATCCAATTCGTCCAATTGGAAACGGATATAGTCTAATTCCTTCGCTTGATCCAGTTGCGCTTGAATGATTCGATCTCGTTCTTGTTCCAGACGGCTCAATGTTCGAAAAACGCTTCTCACTTCTTCCGCTAAGTCCAAACAATCCCCAAAAGCATCCAGTAAGTCAAACTGAAATCGTGCTGATTTCAACTCTAAGGTTTCATGTTGAGAGTGGATGTACACCAATTTCTCGGTCAGCTCTTTCATCTGACTCAATTGAACCGGCGTATCATTGATGAAGGCTCTGGATTTTCCTTGAGCAGTTATTTCCCGTCGGATATAGGTTTCTGAATCCCAATCGATGTCTTCTTGTTCGAACCACGGTTTCACAGATTCATTGACCACAAAGCGTCCTTCTACAATGGTCTTTTCATCTTGATTGCGAATAACAGAATAATCAGCACGTTCACCCAAGATCAAATTCAAAGCACCCAATAAGATCGACTTACCACTACCCGTTTCACCAGTGATGGCAGTATATCCATTTTCAAAATCTAGAGTTGCGGCCTCAATGAGCGCAAAATTGCGGACAGTAAGGTGTTTGAGCATTAGTTCAAAATTTCTTCGTAACGGGATGAATTTGCCGGGTCGATCTTCTTAAGAACAGCAACCACCTCTGTTTTTTCCTGAGCAGTCGCGTCTAAATACAAATTCTTGATCTCATCACGTTTTGATTGCGCGAAATTCAACAAATTGATCGAGTTCGGTCTGGTTGCAGAGATCTTACTCATCTTGTTCAAGGCATTATAGATGGCCTTGCGGGCTTCATCTTTATTCTCGTACAATTTATCCATCCCTAAACGGTGGTATTCGTATAAACCTTCTCTAAGCGGCTCAAACAACTGTTGCAATTGATTATCCACCAACCAATAGCGGTTGCGCTTCCCTTGCTCGTTGGATTTCCATCCAGGTGCTCCTGAATTTTGAGCATTCGTTACAATCTGTTGCGCTTCCGTGAAATATGGCGTTCCTCCTTTTAATGAAAACGTGTCATAATCCAAACCAATGATGTAATACGCATAGAATGCCAAGATCGACGTCAAATTATCGCGGAACTGGTTTGGCGCATAGATTAAAACTGTATTTCGCGAATAACTGAATGTGAAGTCGTCGTCTTGAAAATTGAAAACAGTTGTGTTGTAAGAACTGTTGAAAACAGGTCTGGAATATTGCACCTGTAAAGATCCCGTGAATGTTCCGTTATTGATTGTATTGATCTGCAGCTGCAACTGACAATTGATGCGCTCTTCCACTTTGAATTTATCCTTCGTCCAAGCGGTATTGTTCATCATATCATAGATCGTTTGCTTCAACTGATCAAACAGTTCTTTTTCAGCGGAGGTTACCTCAGTTTTAATATCTGTGATCAATGTTACCTGACAATTCAACTCTTGGGCACTTACCCGAGAGGCGAGGATCAAACCAAATATGATTAAAAAGCGTTTCATTTTTCTGTTGCAATTGCGTGGATCAGCGCGAAAGCCAATTCTTTCTTTGATTGTAACTCAAAACTACGAATATTATTGTTGTCTCGAAAGATCAGTTGAACGGAATTCGTATCTACTCCAAATCCAACTCCCTCTTGTCCCATTTCATTCAGCACAATGGCATCCAAGTTCTTTCGGATCAATTTATCTTGTGCATAAGTCAATCCGTCTTTGGTTTCTAATGCAAAACCAACTACTTTTTGGCTTGTCGCTTTATTTGAGGCTGCCCAAGCTAAGATATCCGGATTCTTCATCAACTCAATGTTCAATTCATCCGCATGCTTCTTGATCTTTTGATCCGCAACCAATTTTGGTCGGTAATCTGCTACGGCTGCAGCAAAAATCCCTAAATCACAAGACGTCCAATGAGATTTGACAGCGCTCAACATTTCTTCAGCACTTTTTACACGAGTCAATGTAATGCCAGGATGAGAAACCGATAATGCAGAAGGTCCGGAGATCAATTGAACTTGAGCTCCAAAAGCTGCTGCTGCTTCAGCCAAAGCGAATCCCATTTTTCCGCTAGAATGGTTTCCCACAAATCGAACTGGATCGATCGCTTCATAGGTTGGACCGGCCGTGATCAGCACCTGTTTTCCGCTCAACACCTTATCCGCAACTAATGCACTTTCAACATGAATCAACAAGGTCTCAGGCTCTGCCATTCTTCCTTCTCCTTCCAAACCGGATGCTAAAAATCCTTTTTCTGCAGGAATGATGATACAACCGTCTGCTTCAAGTTGTTGGATATTTCTTTTCGTAGACGGATGTGCATACATATCCAGGTCCATCGCCGGAGCAACTAAAACCGGACATTTGGCAGAAAGAAACGTGGCAAGCAGGAAATTATCAGAGAATCCATGCGCCATTTTTGCCAGAGAATTGGCAGTTGCCGGTGCGATGATCATCAGATCTGCCCACAGCGCCCACTCTACGTGATTGGTCCAAGTTCCTGTTTTGGGATCGTAAAACTCCATCCCAACAGGTTCATCTGATAAGGTTGCGAGGGTAAGTGGTGTGATAAAATGAGAAGAGGCAGGAGTCATCATACATCTGACTTCTGCCCCTTGTTTTTTCAATAATCGAACGAAGGATGCAATTTTATAAGCTGCGATGCCACCGGTGACACCTACCAGCACACGCTTTCCCTTCAACGACATAATGCGATTATTCCTGTGTATTGCGGAAATAAACTTGATCTGATTTCATTTCTTCGATCGCCATGGCAACAGGCTTTGGCAATTTCTCATAAAAACGAGAGATTTCGATCTGCTCACGATTTTCAAAAATCTCCTCTAAGTTATCTGTAGAAGATGCAAACTCTTGCAATTTAGAAGTCAACTCCTCTTTCAAAGAAGAACTGATCTGGTTTGCACGCTTTGACATCACCACAATGGATTCGTAGATATTCGATGTACCGTTTTCCAGTTCAATCGTATCTCTAGTCACTGTAGAGCGTTCTGCATTTGTGTTTTTGAAACTCATGTTTATTTGAATTTTTATTTAGTTGTTGGAGTCGCTTTCAATGCTTAAAACGAAAACGGATAATAATTTTATTATCGAAAATAAAAGGAATTTTTTAATTAATAAAAAAAAAAAAATTAAAATTAAAAG
>JBMLQF010000139.1:12468-20411 GCA_049241705.1 Fluviicola sp.
CTCCGGATAATCTTTGAATTCGCGAAGATACGAGGAATTTGGAAATTCAGCAAGAAAATCGTTGTAAGATTCCAAGGCGCGAGCTTTTCGTTCTTCAATTTTCGACTCAATACTATTTACAGTTAACAGGTAATAATTTCGCACCAACAATGCATACACCTCTTCGCGGTAAGGAGATTTAGGAAAACTTTCCAGAAATGACTCAGCTGTAACTGTTGCCGCACGGTAGTTTTCAGTTTTCGCGTACAAACGGACATTCAATACTTCCTTTGTTTGCAATTTGTAGCGCAATTGATTCATGATCTGATTGCAGGTATCTACCCTTTCTGAATTTGGAAAGGTATTGATGAAATTCTGCAAGTCATTCAACGCCAATTCTGTTTCATTTTGATCCAAACTTGGTTCCGGTGAATTCTGCACAGCACACAAAGCTCCTAAGAACATTGTTTCTTCAACGTATTGTGAATACGGGAACTTGGAACCGAAAGACGACAAATAATAACTTGCCATGTACCAATCCTCTACGGCATAACACGCCTTTCCCAAACGGTAATAAGAAACCTCTCCATTTGGCGACTTCGGTGATCGCTGGTATACTTGCTCGTAAAGCGCGACACAACGCTCATACTTTTCTTCATTGAAAAGTTTGTTCGCCTCCGCAAACTTGGCGTTATAATCATCCGATTTTAAGATCTTGTTGTAGTTGCTGCAGGCACTGAGCAACCCAATTAAGAATACTCCTAGTACGATTCTCATAGGTTGCAAAAATAGGATAAAATTCATCGAAAGCTTCTAAAATAATCACAATAAACGACCCGCTCTGATTTCCATCAAGCGAAATAATCGATCTACTGAATGTAATTCTTTGTCTAGAAACGTTTCAACACCCGCTTTATTTTCCTCAAACGATTGATCCGGTTCGTAAGGTGGCGAAAGCCTGAAATAATGAGCTTTTTTATCGCCTCTTAACTGCTCACGCATTTGCAGATGCTCCAACTCTGTCGTGATCTTCGATGACAGCTGTTTCATTTGACTTCCTATGCTAATGATCACCAATGAATCCTCCGGATAAAGACAGTAAGCCAGATTTACGGCTTGTTGAATTGGATTCATGGAATAATTGTAGGCCTCTAACCAATCTCGGTTCTTTCCCTTGACTTTTTCCGGGCGAATAAATTGAGAATAAAGATCCTGTAAACGCTTGCCTTCCTGATAGGGACTCAAGGTAGAAATACTATTCAGCGCACCATTTTTCCCGTCATGATAATTCAGTAATACATGTTTTTGAAGGTCTCGCATGGTTGCATCCGAAAAATTGTTATCAATGCTTCCTTTTGAGAGCGATTGATCTGTTTGGAAGGCACCCGTTAAATTTATGAGATCTGCATGAAAGGAACTTGGTGATTTTGCCAGTAACAATGACAGAATGTTTGATTCGCCATATGAAACCGTGAGATCGACCCATTCAAAAGAAAAGCGATCGCCTGCCAAGTAATTAAACTTTTCCCGAATGTAATTGAGAGAAATGACAGGTGTTTCCAATGATCTTGGACCACCATCAAGACATAATATGATTCGGTACGTACAGGGCATACCAGAATTTACGAAATCTATCTAACGAATTTATGTCTGATTTACAGATCGATAGCTTAAATGTATGAAACAGTCTTTTGTATGAATATTACTTCACACGCAACTGCTTACCAACCTGTAAAGTTGTAGTTGGTCGCATCCCATTTAGGCTACACAATTTAGAAACAGTGGTGTTGTGGCGGGATGCAATTTCAGATAAAGTATCTCCCGGGCGAACTTTGTAATACTTGCGTGCTCCTGCAACTTCTGGCTTTCTCTGAACAGCTGCAATGACTTCACCTGTCTCCATTTGATCAGATGGTTTTGCTCCTGGACGGAAAATACCTCTGTGCACCATCAAGTTTTCATCTTTCACTTCTTTCTTAGCAAAATCGATCACTTCTTCCGGATTCATCGGGGCATCATAAAAACGCACTTCAAAATGCAAGTGAGGACCAAAGGAACGTCCTGTATTTCCACCAAGACCGATCGGCTCTCCTGCTTTTACCTCCTGATCAGGAGCAACCAAATGCTTACTCAAATGCGCGTAGAATGTCTCCAAACCATTGTGGTGACGAATGATCACCAAATTTCCGAAACCACCGTCGTTCCATTTTGCATAACGTACTTTTCCAGACCAAGCTGCACGTACCGTATCTCCAATATTTAAATCCAGATCGATCCCATTGTGATAGCGTCCGCTGCGGTATCCATAACGTGAAGTAACAACACCCGGAACAGGAATGTGAAAGTCTTTATGCGCCTCATCATTCACACACAACCAAACAGTGTCCTTGATCTTGGTCATATCGTTCTTGTGATCCGAAGTGTAACAAACGTTGTTATCCCAACGCTGCATAAAGCGGTAAAAAGTATCTCTTTCGAAAATTGCTGCTACTTGCGGATTTAATACGCCGTCGAATATCTTGTCGTCGATGTATCTCCAGGTTCTATTTGCGAAGATCACCATCTTTCCTTCCGGTGTGTCAATGGTATCCAAGATGGCTTGACCAAATGAACCAAATGATAAACTTGCAAAAAGGGCTATAAGGAGATGCTTCATGAATAAATCGTTTCCGGTTTGGACATGCTAAAGATAGCCCAATTTTCAGCAGGGAAAGGACAAAAAAACGTTAATTCTGAACAATTAACTGTTTATTGGCGTTCCATTTGAGGTGCTTTTCCATCTACGTCGCGCACGATGATATCATAAAAAAGATCCTCGTTTGGCTTCACCAGATCAACCAAACCTTTGTCACCGTAAGCTTCTTTTGCCGGAACTAAAATCCACAGTTTATCAAACAAGGCTCTGCCTTTCATTGCTTTGCGCAAGCCCGGAACTAAACCATTATCACTCAAACGAAATGTAAATGGGACGCCGCGTTGGTATGAATTGTCATAACGCGGATTTGTTTTCGTACCAACGAAATAATGAATGGCTACCTCTGAGTTATCACCAACTTTGATATCCTTAAATTCCAAACTTTCTTCCAAACGCCATACTTTCGTACCGTCTATATTTGCCGTTGGAGCGATACGCTTACCTACACGCAAGAAAATGATATTTGGTGCATTTGGTGGAATAACTCCCGGAATTCCTTTTTCGCCACGAGCTAATTTTGGAGGAAGGTAAATTTCCACGAAATCTCCTACATGCAATTCATTCATTGCTAAATCCCAACCTGAAGTCTGCATGTTATAACCAACCAAAAAAGGGATCATACTGCGCTTCAGCAAATGATTCCCATCAACGGCCTGTCCATTTTCTAAAGTCAGTTTAAAGTTGATCTCATACACTTCGCCTGCTCTCAATGGCTCGCCATTTCCTTTCTCGAACCATTGGATCTTCATGCCGTTCATGTAGCTTTTTTTGTCCACAACATGCGACTTCGGATCCAGCAATTTTTCAGCTTCCGTACGATCGTCTTTTTCAGCCTTGTTGGTCTTAGTTGTTTCTATATCCTTTTTGACTCCGGAAGTGTCACAAGAAGTGAGGGCAAGAGCCAACAACGCAGTTAATCCTAATATGTGATGTTTCATATGTATCATTCCAGTTCGATCAATTTAATGTCAACAACTAATGGTGACAGTGGTGGGATTTTATCCAGATCTCCAACCAATCCGTGAGCCAGGTGACTTGGAAAGATCAATTTAGCTCTTCCTCCTACCTTCATTAATTTTATTCCTTCGTGAATTCCAGATTCCATTTCACTGTTGTCAACACGAAATACATCCAGCTCGTCCTTCGCAGTACGATAACATTCCGTGCCATCTAAAAGCGAAATGCTGTATTCAACTTTTGCATCCTGACCTGGTTCAGGTGACGCTCCTTCTCCTGCTTTCAAATCAACGAATCGCAATCCTGTACCGGTTTCAACAACTTTCCAATTTTCATGTTGTGCCAAGTACATACGGATATCCAATTCTTCTTCCATGGCAAGATCTTCATTCAGTTCTGCCGATTTATCATTATTCCATTCCGGAATTGGCTTTTCTTGTTTATCCTCACCGCAGGCTGAAATTGCCGCAGCCAATGAAAGTATAACTATGATGGCATTTACGTTCATACTGTTCTAGGAATGAAATTAGCGACATTCGTTACAAACTTTTTAATCGTTTCAGCCATCGTAAGATCACTGATTCCGCCAGACGCATAGGCGTGTCCTCCACCTTCGAAATGTTGTCGTGCTAATTCGTTCACAACATATTCCCCTTTTGAACGGAAGGATATCTTGATCTTACTATCCTTTTCTACAAATAGCACGGCCATTTTGACTCCCTCAATTCCCAAGACCTGATTCACCAAGCCTTCTGTATCGCCTTTTTGGTAGTTGAACCTGACTAACTCATCATTCGTTAGACTGACGTATGCAATGGGATAACCATCCAGACAAACCAATTTTTCGGAAAGGGCAAATCCGCGCAAACGCATACGATCGATCGTATTCGTATCAAAAACCGCTTCGTGAATTTCCCAATGTTTCACTCCCTTACGAAGCAACATAGACAAAATATCGTGGGTATGCGCATCTACTGATGGAAAACGGAACGATCCGGTATCGGTCATAATTCCTAAATACAGACAGGATCCGGACACCTCATCAAGTGAATCGAGTTTATCGATAGCTTCCAGCCATTGGATCACCAACTGTGAAGTAGAGCAAACACTCGTTTCGGAAATTTGTAGCGAACAAAAAGCATCCGGGAACAAATGATGGTCGATCATCACTTTTAGCGCTTTCGTTTCAACCAAAACGGATTGCATATCTGTTCCCACGCGGGATGGCTCATTGTAGTCTAAACAAAAAATGAGGTCTGCTTTTTCTAATAAATCAGAGGCCTCTATCGTTTGACCATCAAAATGAATGATCTTATCGGAATCCGGAACCCAATGTAAAAATCCCGGCGCTGGATCAGGATGAACAACATCTACGTTCTTACCCCATTTTTTCAACACGTGATACAAACCCATGGAACTACCAATGGAATCTCCATCTGGTGATCTGTGGGAAGTAATCACAATGGACTGAGCAGATTGAACTGCATCGAATATGGCTTGTGCGTCTCTCATAGCTATAAAAAAGCCTCGTAAAGTTACGAGGCTTTCGGAATATTGTTGCGACTTCGTTTAGAATCCAAGTTTTGTGCTACGTTTTGTCTCAACCAAAACACCGATACAAACTGGCTTCTTTTTATCTCCTCCGCTCATCTTAACGGAAACAAACACCTTACGCGTTTCGTTGGTTGTAAACTCCAAAGGCTGACCACCTGTTTGATCAGAGCTTGCTAGTGTTTTACGCACGCGTTTGTAAGCTTCTTTTCCTCCTTCAGTTTTCTTCTCTACGACCATTTCATATACCTCATAAGAAATAGTACCAGCGCTTCCAAATTGCGCTTTTGTAGTTAGACGATAATCAAAACCTGGCTGCGCAATAAACGACATTTCGTAAGTCTCATCCGAAGTGATGGAAGCAGAACGCGATTGCGAACTAACGGCATAACCATCCTTTTCTTTTGCTTTGGCTTTATCTTTCGCAATAATCTCAGCTGTGGGACATTGCGCATAAATAACCAATGCCAGCAAGCTCACTAATAATGTACTAATAACTGTTTTCATATTCGTGAATTAGGCGTTAACAATTTTCTTACGGATCTCAGCTACCTTCTTTTGCAAAGAGCTAAATACTTCTTCTGTCAATTTACAAGATTCACCACCTGAGAAATTCAACTTCCCGTTGGCGTTTTCAACCTGAGTTTCAGAAGAAGAACAATCCATTTTGCTGTAGATATCCAAAATAGCTTGAATTTCTGCTGTGTAAGATTTTACATCAGCATCATCTTGATAACTCACCAAGAATTCCATCAAGTTCTCAGCCACCAACTTTTGATCAGCAATTGCCTTCTCAAGTTTAGGAGACTTCCCATAACCTTTGGAGCTTCCAAGCATCAAATGCATCGATTCGATCCATCCACCTACAAGCATCAACGAAAGTTCTCCGCCTTTTTCGATCTCGATCAATCGTTGGAAGGTCTTATTGTAAGTTTCATCACTCAAACGGAACAAAGAATCGGCATTCCCATCCCACTTTTTAGCTAGTTCACCCAATTGGTTTCCAAAGACCTGAGCCACACCAATATCTTTGCCTAGTTTTTCTAATTTCCCAAAGTAAGACAAGTATTTGTTGGTCTCATTGAACGAAGTCAAATAAGCTACATCAGCTGTGTACACACCGAAATTCAATGCTTTCTGAGCAGTTGTGGTATACTTATCCGACATGTTCGCATCGTGCATGATGGCTGTATTCTTTTTCACGTCCAATTTCGAGATCAAGGCAAATTGCTCACTCGGAGATGGGATGTTATAATCCACTAACACCTCTTCTGTATTAGTGTCTTGTTCCTCATTCACTTGTGCCTCTTTCTTCTCTTCTCCACCGCAAGAAGCGAGCATCCATGAACAAGCTAATAGGTATATAAAAGACTTTTTCATTTGAATAGTTTGGTTACGAATCTAATAAATTATTCACTGACAGGAAATTACCCGTTCAACTTTCTTGTTTCTGTACAAATTTGTTCACGCAATCCTTGAGAGATAGGAACCAAAGGTAAGCGCATATACTCTTCCATCCATCCCATTTCCTTCAATGCCGCTTTCACACCACCCGGATTTCCTTCCGTGAAGAACATCTTCGTGATTGGCAAGAGGTCATAATGCAGCTTTCTGGAACGCTCAAAATCACCTTCCAAAGCAGCTTTCACCATTCCTGAAAATTTTTTCGGGAACGAATTGGCAACTACTGAAATAACACCGTCAGCTCCTGCAGCGATCAATGGAAGAGTAATGGCATCGTCTCCTGACAACAACAAGAAATCACTTGGTTTACAACGAATGATCTCCATGATCTGCTCCATGTTTCCTGAAGCTTCCTTCATAGCTACGATATTTGACACTTCTGCCAATTCCAAGGTAGTTTCAGCCAACATATTCGAACCTGTTCTACCCGGTACGTTATATAAAATGATCGGAAGATCCGTTTCTTGAGCGATTGCTCTATAATGCGCAACAAATCCACGTTGAATTGGTTTGTTGTAATACGGAGCAACCGATAAGATCCCATCAACTCCAGCCGGAATTTTACGGAAATTTTCAGCAACTACCGCAGTGTTATTTCCTCCAACCCCGTAAACGACAGGCAATGTATTGTTGTTCTCTTCCAAAACTGTTTCAAGAACCTGTTTCTTTTCATCGGCTGAAAGCGTTGGCGATTCACCTGTTGTTCCTTGAACAACCAAAAAATTTGTACCGCCGGCAATTTGTTCGCGAACTAAGCGACGCAAGGCAGGAAAGTCAATACTTCCATCTGCTAAAAATGGTGTGACCAATGCTACACCAGTGCCTCTGAATTGATTCATTTGTTTGGAATTTATACATCGCGAAATTAATGAATTTAAACTGGTGTTTATGTTCAGTGTAAATAGATTTCAAACGAATTATTCACAGCATTCGCTGACCACCAATTATCAAGCGCTATCATGCACTTGTTCCCACAAAATTAATTCCGATTTAAGAGATCATTTCAATAAAATCTGTCTCTGAGATAATCGGAACTCCCAATGAACTGGCTTTTTCCAATTTCGCAGGTCCCATGTTCTCTCCAGCGAGCACGTAGGAGGTTTTTGCGGAAATGGATCCTACATTCTTTCCTCCATTCTTCTCGATCAGATCTTTGATCTGATCCCTGCTAAATTGTGAGAACACACCCGAAACAACAAATGTTTTACCGGCTAATTTGTCAGAAGCCAAGACAACTTCTTCCATTTCAAATTGCAATCCGGCAGCCTTCAAACGGTCTATCGTTTGTTTTGCTCGG
>JBMLQF010000140.1:0-10716 GCA_049241705.1 Fluviicola sp.
TGATATCACCTGGACCTCGTAGTTCCAAATCCACTTCAGCGATCTCAAATCCATCGTTTGTGCGGACCATTGTTGATAGTCGCTTTTTGGTGTCATTGGAAAGCTTGTTTCCTGAAAGAAGAATGCAATAGGATTTTTCTGCACCGCGACCAACTCGTCCGCGCAACTGGTGCAATTGAGATAAGCCAAATCGCTCAGCGCTCTCAATGATCATGATGGAAGCGTTGGGTACGTTCACACCCACTTCGATAACAGTTGTTGCGACCATGATCTGCGTTTTTCCTTCCACGAACTGACGCATTTCGTAATCCTTTGCCTCCGGCTTCATTTGTCCGTGGACAATGCTTACGCGGTAATCTGGTAAAGGAAAAGCGCGACAGATCGATTCGTAGCCATCCATCAAATTCGCGTAGTCTAATTTTTCGGATTCTTGAATAAGCGGATACACAATATAAACCTGACGTCCTAAAGCAATTTCCCGCTTGATGAAACCAAAAACCACTAAGCGGTCTTTCTCGAAACGGTGCTCAGTCGTAATCGGCTTTCTTCCCGGAGGTAATTCATCGATTACGGAAACATCCAGATCACCGTAAAAAGTCATGGCTAATGTACGCGGAATTGGAGTTGCTGTCATGACCAAAATGTGCGGAGGAACACTGTTCTTCTTCCATAGTCGTGCACGTTGTGCTACGCCAAAACGGTGTTGTTCATCTATAACTACAATCCCTAAATTCTTGAATTGTACCACGTCTTCTAATAAGGCGTGTGTACCAACTAAAATATGGATACTTCCATCCAACAATCCTTCATGGATACGCTTGCGTTCGGCTTTTTTGGTAGAACCGGTAAGCAATGCAATCTGGATTGGCGTATTTTCCAATAATTCACTTAATCCAATGTAGTGTTGATTGGCTAAGATTTCCGTTGGAGCCATCAGTGCTGCCTGAACTCCGGTATCAATACCCATGAGCATTGTTAGCAAAGCAACGACAGTTTTCCCGCTTCCTACATCTCCTTGCAATAAGCGGTTCATTTGATGTCCGGAACCAAGGTCTTTTCGGATTTCCTTTAAAACGCGTTTTTGTGCATTTGTGAGTGGAAAGGGAAGGTGCTTTTCGTAAAAGTCTAAAAATATCTGACCGACCTCCGTGATTTGATGTCCAGCCGTTATGCTCAATGAGATTTGCCTGCGCAGTAATAGCTCCAATTGTAAATGAAGCAATTCTTCAAATTTGAATCGAGCGCGAGACTGTTGTGCCAACTGTACATCTTTCGGCGCGTGGATGGCTTGAATTGCGCGATGGATATCGGGAAATCGATAATGGTCCAGCAAATGTTTTGGAAGCGTTTCAGGCAATTGCGAAATTCCACCCTGAGCCAATAAACCGAGAATGATCTTGTGTAAACCGCGTGAATGAAGTCCTGCACTGGTTAGTTTTTCAGTGCTGGAATAAACAGCTTGCCAACCCAAGTTTGGATCGACCATTGCCATGGGGATCACTTCCGGATGAGGTATGTTCCAATTTCCACCAAATTGTTTGGGTTTACCAAATACTTGGATGGGAGTGTGTGGTTTTAAATTCGGCAACACGAATTTGTAGCCTTGAAACCAAACAAGGTCAATCGTTCCGGTGCTGTCTTGAAATTTCACCGTCAAGCGTTTTCCGCGACCTGTTCCGGTTTCTTTTATGCCAATGATCTGCCCCTTGAGCTGAACGAAATTATCAATTTGACCAATTTCACTGATCGTGTGGTATCTCGAGCGATCGATATAACGAAAGGGAAAATGAAATAAGAGATCCTGATAATTGAAAATGCCTAATTCTTCCCGCAAAAGTTTTGCCCGTTGTGGCCCAACGCCTTTAACAAATTCTACGGATGTCTGTAACCAATCACTCACCCCTCAAAGATAAGGAAGATACGAAATGAAAAAAAGTGTTAAATGTTTAATGTTATTCAATAAAGATTAAACAAAACAAATAAGTCATTGTTTTTAAGAACGTAACAAAACAACTTATTATGAAAAAAGCATTATTTAGTATTACATTTTTGACCCTGGCATCTGGGGCGATGGCACAAGCACGTTTACAAGTCATTCACAATTCAGCAGATGCAGCTGCAGCAACGGTAGACGTTCGTGTGAATGGAGGTTTTCCGGATGCGTCATTTGACGATCTATCTTTCCGTGAAGCAACACCTTTTATTACGGTACCTGCAGGAACTTATACGGTTACTATCAATGCACCGTCAAGTGTAGATGCAAGTTCACCGGTATTTACAAAGTCTTTGACCGTAGTTGATGGCGAAACGTATGTGGTAATGGCTGCAGGAATTGTAAGTCCTACAGGATATTCTCCGGCTACACCATTTGACTTATTTGTAAAAGCAGACGCTCAAGAAGCAGCTGATGTACCAACTGACAACGATATCTTGATCTTCCACGGGGCGACTGATGCGCCGGCTGTAAAAGTGTCAGAGGTTTCCAACCCTTTAGCGGTAGTTGAATTGGCTTCAGGAGCTGAGTTTGGCGATTTTACAAATTACATCGTTGTTCCAAATGATGATTATTCGGTACAAATCCGCACGATGGATCAAACAACTGTAGCTCAATACAGCGCTCCTTTGCAAACATTGGGAGCTAGTGGTGCGGCTATGACAGTGATGGCATCAGGATTTTTGGATCCATCTGTAAACTCAAACGGAGCAGCATTCGGTTTGTTTGCAGTTTTAGCGGATGGTACGGTGATTCAATTGCCGAGCCAGGCTATTTCAACAGCTCGCTTACAAGTGATTCACAATTGTGCTGCAACAGACGCAGCAACTGTAGGAGTATGGGTTAACGATGCTATCAATTTAATCCCTGCGTTCCAATTCCGAACTGCGACTGCGTTTATCGATGTTCCAGCTAACACGAATTTGTCGATTGATATCACAGCTCCGAATGCTGCATCAAGCGCAAGTCCATTGTACACGCAAACAATTAACTTGGCTGGTGGTGATAAATATGTAGCAATTGCATCAGGAACGATAGGTTCAGGAACTTACACACCAGCAACACCATTCAATATCATTGCATTTGGTGGAGCTCGTGAAAGCGCGAATGCAGCAAACCAAGTAGCGGTAAAAGTATTCCACGGAGCAACAGATGCACCGATGGTAGATGTTCGTGAAACAGCAATTCCAGCTGGAATTATTGTCGACAGTTTATCTTATGGTGAAAATGCGGGCTACTTGGATTTGCCAAATGCAGCGTTTGAATTGCAGATCGAAGCAGGAGGTACACCGGTGATTTCTTACGATGCGGATTTGACGACATTGGGAGGAAACGCAATTACGGTATTGGCTTCAGGGTTCTTGGATCCAACAACAAATAACAACGGAGCAGGATTTGGATTGTGGGTTGCTTTGCCAACAGGAGGAAACTTGTTAGGCTTGCCTGTAGCATCAGGATTGTCAGTAAACGAGGCAGTAGGATCAACGTTGAAGTTTTATCCAAATCCGGTAACTACTTCATTGGTGGTAGAAAATACAGTTGAAGGAGATGTTTTAACAATTTCTGACTTGTCAGGTCGAACAATTTTGACTCAAAACTGTTCTAATATGCAAACAGTTTTATTGTTAGAAGGAGCGCCTGCAGGACAATACCTGTTGTTCAACAACGGAATGCCTGTGGGAAAACTGGTAAAACAGTAGTGTTTTTAGTAGTGGTTAGGTAAAAGAGAAGAGGGATGTCAAAAGCATCCCTCTTTTCGTTGTTTCCAGTCAATTTAAATCAAGATAGCAGTTAAAAATATGGCTGAGTTCTTGAATCATAAGGCATAAAAAAAGGGATGTGAAAACATCCCTTTTTTAGCTTAGATTATACTTATTTTGATACTTTTTTAAGACCACTCTCCAACCATTTTTGGAAAACTGAAGGATCGGAATGATTTTGATAATCTGCAGAACCTACTGGTACATCTTTTCCGTCTGGAGTTTGAATCACGTAATACGGCTGAGAAGATGTTTTGTATTCTTCAATTTGTTTTGCAGTCCATTTGTTTCCAATCGTTTTGATAGCGAAATTGCGACCATTCAATTGAATAGTTTTTTGTTGATCTTTTGGCAATTCAGTGCGTTCGTCTACATAAAGTGACACAATCACGAAATCTTCTCTCAAATGTTCGATCACCCCTGGCTCTCCCCAAACAGATTGTTCCATTTTTCTACAATTCACGCAGCCCCATCCCGTGAAGTCCACGAATAATGGCTTGTTCACTTCTTTCGCGTAAGCCAAAGCTTTGTCATAGTCATTGAATGCTAACAGACCTTGCGGACCTTCGTGCATGCCATCAACTGCGTGTGTCGAAGATTGAACACTTGTGTTTCCTCCGCCACCGAAGCCTTTTGGAGATTCAGCGTAGAAATCAGGAGGTAAAAATGCATTGACAAGTTTCAACGGTGCACCCCAAAGTCCTGGAATCAAGTACATGGTGAATGCTAGTGTCAGCGTTGCAATCATAGTGCGTCCAACAGAAAGTCTATCTACGTCACTGTCATGTGGTAATTTAATCTTACCGAATAAGTATAACGTTAAAGTTCCAAACACAGCTATCCATATTGCAATGAAGATCTCTCTTTCTAATAAATGCCATTGCATCGTAGTGTCAGCAGTAGAAAGAAACTTGAATGCAAATGCGATCTCAAGAAAGCCCAAGAATACTTTAACAACATTCAACCAACCACCAGAACTCGGCATTGAATTCAGCCATGACGGGAATAAAGAGAATAGCATGAACGGAAGTGCTAAAGCCAACCCGAAAGCAAACATTCCTACCATCAATGCGCTACCACCTCCGTAAGCTGAAAGTCCTCCTAACAAACCACCTAAAATTGGTCCCGTACAAGAAAACGACGCCAGGGATAAAACCAACGCCATAAAGAAAATTCCAACAAGTCCTCCTTTATCTGCTTTCTCATCAGCTTTGTTAGTCCATTTGGCAGGTAATTGAATTTCAAATGCTCCAAGGAACGAAAGTCCGAAAAGGAACAACATCAAAAAGAAGAAGATGTTGAAATAAACGTTCGTAGACAATTCGTTCAAGATATGTCCAGCTCCTGTTATTACAACGATACCACCAAGTAGTACATGGATCAGGACAATGGATCCTCCGTACAAGAAGGCATTTTTAATTCCTTGCGCTCTGGTCTTACTGCGTTTTGTAAAGAAACTAACAGTCATCGGGATCATAGGGAAAACGCATGGCATGATCAACGCTGCGAATCCACTGAAAAACGACAAGAAGAAAACACCCCAAAGTGATTTATTTGACACTTCGTTTTTGTTGCTTTTTTTCTCCTGCTTTTTCTCGTTAGCAATAGTTGTTTTTGCATTCGGATTAGGCTCCGGAGTATCGTTCCCCAAATTTCCTGAAGCTACAGCCGTGTTTTCATCAGTGGTTTCTTCTACAGTTGCAGTACCATCGGCGTTCGGCTTCACTTTAACACTAAAGGTTCCATCGTATGGAGTCAAACAATGAGAAGCATCACATGGTTGGAAGGAATAAATTCCGCTTACAGTAAACTCCTTATCTGTTAGGATCTTGATCTTTTGCTTGAATTTTACTTTTCCTTCATGGAAATACAAGTCCTCATCAGCCTCATCATCGTGCTTGAAAATAGGTTTCGGTTCCGTAGCGCCTCCTACTAACTTGTAATCTTTACTCTTGTTTACAGCATATTTGGTAGCATAACCAAAGCTTCCTTTTGGCAGAACGATTGCATTGATGTGCCATTCCTTCGCGATGGATACCTCTGCGATAACAGTAGCCTCGTTATCTTTCCCCATTTCAACAGAGAATTTCCACTTGGCTTTGTCCTCAGGGAACTCTAATCCTTGCGCTCTAACGGCAAATGAGCATACGAAAAGCACTGCTGAAAGTGCTGCAAATAGCTTAGTCTTCATAGAAAAAATCTGTATTTGTTAAGGAATTGTAATGGTAAACGGGACATCAACCGGAGGAAGACACATCACATCGTTACAGACCATGTAGGTCACGTAACCCGTTAATGTTCCCTTAGAACCGGATTTGATCTTTTGAGTGAAACGCACCTTATCCTTGAAAAAGTCCAGTGTTGCTTCGAAATTTTCGTCGTATTCCTGAATAGGTTTGGGTTCTGCGATCGGTCCGTCAACAGTGATACCAGCTGATTCGGTATATACAAAGTTTGTAGGAACAGGACCAATGTCGTTCTTGATGTGTTGGCTGTACAAATGCCATCCTCCGGCAATAGTAGCCTGAAATTCAACTTCTTTCGTCTCGTTGTTGAAGCTAAATGACCAAGTCACTTTTTCTTGTGCTTGGACTGCCAACGTTAAAAACAGGGCAAAAAAGAAGACAACTCGTTTTATCATGATTGCGTAATATCGTCAATCAAAACTACAAAACGAATTGTCGTCATCAATAGAACTTTCCAATAAATTCTTGAAAAGCTAAAATTTCAATTCCACTATGTGGTCGATCGGTATCCACATACCGCCTTTTAAACAGATGTATTTTTGACCCGTTGCCCAAATTGTCGTATTTACACGCTTCAAACCGCTGTCGTCATGGAAAATAATTCCCACTTTGGTTTGATAACCATTACCCAAACGTGTAGCTTCTTCCAGTTTGCGGTGAATGTCTGGTTCTTGTTTTATAGCTAAGGGCTCCTTGAATGTCAATTCTTTGACAAGCTCTTTTTCGATTACTTCTGGTTCCATGGTTTTTATCGTTTGCAGGTTACCTAATTTAAGTAAATTTTTAAATGAAATCAAGAAGTCGGAAAAAAATCATTTTTTTTCTACCTGCAGGATAGAACGTGTTGAAGCATCTGCCAAACACCGCTTGTCTACTTTGATGCCCGGAATCCAGATGACACCCCTTTCATCGGCTAGGACGTTGAATACTTTGCGATCGTTCTCAGGAATACCAGTGTCTTTTAAGATCTTGTGCACCCGTTGCTTTCCTTTTAAGCCAGGAGGCGACATCTTATCGTCTGATTTCACCTTTCTAATAAACAGTTTTCCAAAGATCTTTTCCGGATCGAGATAAATACAATTGAGATCGAAAGACGCCGGAAGTGTTTGCACAACTTTACTCTTGAAATCCCAAGTGGAATTAGTGGTCGTCGATACTGCCGGTTTTAACTTATTTTTAACGCGATGAAGTGTGGTAAACCCAAAATCGATTTTAGCACCTGATTTCAAGTTCTTGAAGGTGTTGGATCTGCTCAATAAATGAGTAGGCGCACCAATTTCTCTCAGAAAGGTCAAACGCTCGGCTTGATCCCATTGAGCCCATTCGTCTAGATCGATCGCTTGTTCCAATTGCCATAATTCCAGTGCCGGCAAAATTCGCTTGCCAAGTTCCACTTGATTCTCACGGAGCTTTTCTTGAAACAAAAGAATACTTCCAGCAAGGTCCTGATTTTCACTTTCCAGAAATGGCATAAGGTGGTTGCGAATTCGATTGCGCAAGTAGCTTTCTGTTTGATTGGAGGAATCTTCCCGCCATTCTAATTTGTTCGCTAATGCAAAGGCTTGCAATTCTACTTTTCGCAAGTTTAAGAAGGGACGCATGAACGGATTTCGGAGCTGGTGCATTCCAGCCAAACCGTAACTCCCACCACCTCGGGCCAATTGCGTAAAGAATGTTTCCAGTTGATCATCTGCATGGTGCGCTAATAACACAATTCCATTTGGATGCTTATCAATCCATTCCTGCATAGCTCGGTACCTGATCTTCCTGGCTTCATTTTGCAAGTTCTTTCCCTTGCGTTTTAACAGTTTCGGATCAGCTTGGATTACATGTAGCGAAAAGCCATAATTGACACTCAAACTGCGAACGAAGGCCTCGTCGGCGACACTTTCGGCTCCACGCAAATGGTAATTCACATGTAGCACGTCTGCATTTCGTTGCTGCAAGGAACACACATGTAACAATACGCGGCTGTCAAGCCCACCACTACAAGCGATGAGTATTGGTCTGTCTTTCGGGACCAATTGTTCAAAGGCATCGATTACCACGGACATGTGCCAAGGAGATTCAAAAGTTTACCGACTTTTGTTTGACATTCCGCGTACTCTTTCTGAGGATCTGAAAGACTTGTAATGGCGCCACCAACAGGACAAGACAGGTAGTTTTCCTGTTTGTTGTAAATAAACGAACGGATCATCACATTCAGATCAATGATGCCATTCGGGTCGCGGTAACCAATACTTCCGGAGTACAAACCACGTGAAAAAGACTCGTGCGTTTCACTCAATCGAACAGCCGAACGCTTGGGAGCACCTGTCATGCTGCCCATAGGGAATAAGGCCTTCAAGATCTCGGTAAATCCAATTTCCGGTCTTAAGCTACAAGAAACGGTTGAGATCATTTGGTGTACCATCGGGAAGGAATAAATGGTACATAATTCGTCTACTTGAACAGAATTCTTTTCAGCGATCTTAGAACAGTCATTTCTTACCAGATCTACGATCATGATATTTTCTGCACGCTCTTTGGGGTCGGATTTCAATTGCTCGATGATGCGCTGATCTTCATTTGAATCTGCCGATCTCGGAGCTGTTCCTTTGATCGGTTGACTGATCAATTTGTTTCCTTCTAAACGAAAAAAGCGTTCCGGACTAGCAGAAACCACCTCCCAATTCGGACTGTTCCAGTAAACACTAAATGGAGTAGGAGATTGGCTTTGCAAATGCTGAAAAAGTGATTTTCCATCGAAATCGTTCACCTGTTCTGCGTAGAATTCCTGACAGTAATTGATCTCGTAGATGTTTCCTAATTGAATTTCGTTTTTCAAGGTCTGTACACGAGATAAATACGTTTCACGCGATTCACGTGCTTTCCAGCTCACTTTTTCTGAACGCGGGTAATCAATTTTTTCACTTGTATTTGGAACAATACGAGTCTCGTTGGCAGTCCAAAGGCGCAGTAATGGGAACGAACTGGGTGACTTGGATTTATCTAAATTCAAAAAGTAGTGTCCAAGATCATAACTGATCGCAATGAAGACATAATCATGCGCATGGTTTTTTAGGAACGCATCTGCCAAATACAGCTCCTGCGGATCGAACAGTTCAAAAACTGCTGCTTCCCCCAAGCCGATAAGGCGCTTTTTATGGTCCAATTGCACATTGATCTCGTACATAGTACAAATTTACGTGGAAATGATCGAATGGCGTTGTTTCTGAAATATGTAAATTCGTTTCATGCTATACCGCATTTTAAAATGGTTGGTGGGACTTGGAATTCGCATGTATTACAAAGAAGTGCGCATTCATGGTTCCGACAGGATTCCTTCGGATGGTCCGGTGATTTTGATCGCCAACCACCCGAATACCCTCATGGATGCCTGGATGGTGGGGTATGCCAGCAAACGGAAAGTTCATTTCTTAGCAAAGGCTACTTTTTTCAATTCTCCGTTTAAGAAGAAAGTATTGAGTGCTTTGGGCATGATCCCGATCAATAGAAAATCAGATGGAGCTACCAGTGGTGTGAGTAATAAGGATTCCTTCGAAGCATGTTATAAATTGCTGGAACAAGGAGAAATATTAGTCGTGTTTCCGGAAGGAACCAGTTATTTGGAACGTCGCTTGCGTGAATTGAAAACAGGAACCGCACGTATTGCATTGGAAGTTGAAAAACGCAATGGCGGGAAGTTGGATGTGCATATCGTTCCCGTTGGATTGAATTACATCGATGCTGACACCTTCCGAGGCAAGGTCATGGTGCACATAGGTAAATCGATTTCGATGAGTGAAGAGCTGTTAGAGGCCTATTCGAAAACTCCCGGAAAAGCAGCACAGCAATTAACGGAGCAATTCCGAATTGCCTTAACAAGGGTTTTTGTGACCATGGATGACGCGATCAAGGAAACAGTTTCCGACAAATTGCGTTGGATCTTTGATACCCGTTACGCCAATCGTGGAGCGCAAGTAGAAACCAGTATTCAACTGCTGCGAACGATACAGGCGAAAATGGACAGTTTTGCCCTTACAACTCCTTGGAAAGTAGAAGCGATCAGCAAGCAGGTAGAGGAATTAGAGCAAGATTTGGTGAAAGCCGGAATTCGTCCTGATTTTCTGGATCGTCCTTATCGGGCTACGCTTTACAGCCGACAATTTGTGCAGACCACGATATTCTTGGTGGCATGTTTTCCCTTGTTTCTCTTTGGTTGGTTGCACAATATTGCCACTTACAAATTCATTGGATTCGTAGTTCCCAAAATGTCGAAGGATGTCGAGTATCATGCGCCTTTGGTCGTGCTGCTAGGTTTGTTGCTGTATCCGATTACGTATCTTGTTTTTTGGCTTTCAGCAGATGCGTTTCTGGAATTGTGGTGGTGGCAAGAATTGATCTATTTGGGAGCGATACCATTGAGCGGGATCTTTGCGCATTACTATGTAAGAAGTTACCATCATTTGCGTTCAAAGCGCAAATTCAGTCGTTTTGCGCGCAAGCGTAGAGAGTTTTTTGAGGAGGTGAAATCGAAGCGCGAAAAGCTGAAAGACTTGATTTTTAGTGAATAATCATTTGCTAAAATAGGATTGAAGGGGCAAAAGCTATTTTTTTTCTCAAAATTGCTTTGCAAGAACGCATGAATTGTTATTTTTGCCCCCACGTTCTTTGGACACTGGTGGGATGGGTGAGAGGCTGAAACCAACAGTTTGCTAAACTGTCGTACGGGTAA
>JBMLQF010000141.1:0-11556 GCA_049241705.1 Fluviicola sp.
ATGGTGGCTTCGCTGTCGTCTGTTTTGACGCTCTTGGTGATCTATTTTCTGGTAAAACGCCACAAGATCCAACGCAAATTGTTGGTGACCCTGGGTGAAAACGAGCGTTTAGAGAAAGAACGCATCCGTTTTGAGAAGGAAGTGCAGGACCGCGAGATCGCTACCAAGAGTATGCACTTATTGGAGAAGGATAACTTGGTGAGCAATGTGTTGCAAGAACTGCATGCGGCACTCGCATATCTTTCCGATAAGGACAAAGACAAGTTCCGCGACGTGATCTCCGAGCTGAAAAGCAATCAGAATACGAAACGTTGGGACGAGTTTGAATGGAGTTTCGAAAAGGTACATCCACATTTCTTTGCATCCTTGGAACAAGATTTCCCGAACCTTTCACCGAATGAACGCAAGTTGTGCGCCTTCCTTTCCTTGAACATGAGCACGAAAGATATCGGTATTTTGACCGGTCAAACTGCCCATGCGATCACCATTGCGCGTGCCCGTTTGCGCAAGAAATTGGGTCTCACGCACTCCGAAACCGACCTCATTCAGTTCCTTCGGAAGTACAATCAAGCGCCTGAAAAATAAGGAAATAGCGTATTTGTATATAAAAAGTATATAGGCTTTTTGAACCCTTGTCCCCGCTGTATATTCCTTGTATATAGCACAAGTTTGCCTTGCCCTTGAAACCTGTGGAACTTTGCAGCAAACGAAATGCTTTGCTTATGAAAACAGGTTTGTTCTCAAAATGGATCATCGCGATCATACTCTTAGGAGGAAATAGTTTCGCGCAGCAAAATCAGTATTTGAATTTCTATCCGTGGGTGAATGGTGCCACCAGTGCTACCATGACATCCGATGCTGATGCAGCACAATTTGGTGCGAAAACCGGTTGCATCACAGGAGATGTTTCTACGGCTTTGTCGGGCGGTGCCTGGTCATCCGGCTATCCACGCTGGACGAACGGAGCGCCTGCTACTTGGGGTTCTTCGTTTGGTTTTGAGATGAACGTTGATTGGACCACGACGAGTCAAACTGCTACCATGACCATCGATTTTCGCAGAAACGGGAATTTGATCGAGCTACCGATCGAGTTCTTTTTGGCGGATGTGAATGCGTCGGCGTGTGCCTCTACTACGGCAAACCGTTTCATTGATGTAGTAACGATCGTGGGATATAAAGCCAATTTGAGTACGATCGTTTACCCGAACGTTACCGCAACGTGTTCCGGAAATTCCGTGGGCGGCCCGAATAACAATGTCGTTTTCGGCAACCCGAATTGCGGATCGAATGCGCAGGGTGCCAGTGTGGTATTTACGCCATCGAAACTGATCGCGCGTTTGGTGATCACGTATTCGTCCGGTACGGGAACGCCTGTGAATTTGGCGCCTTGTGCACCTTTTCCGCTGAATGCAGGTGAGAATCCGAAGAGTCAGTACATCCGTGTGAGTTCCATCAAGCTGAACTACGATTGCAATACGAACATTGTACTTCCGGCAGGCTTGACGTCCTTCGAAGCGACTTGCAACGACGAGGAGCAAACGACCTTGAACTGGCAAACGGAGCGGGAGCAGAACAACGATCATTTCACGGTAGAGAAATCAGTAGATGGTGAAACCTATGAAACCATTGCACAAGTACCGGGTTCCTACAACAGCGATTCACCACGTAGCTATTCCGTGACCGATCCAACGAGTAGTCCGGGAATCGCGTATTACCGCCTGTGGCAAACCGATACGGATGGAACGAGAAGGTTCCTGAAAGAAATAAGCGTCACTTGTAATAACTCGGATGTGTTTACCATTATTCCGAATCCGATTAGCGCTGCCAGTAAATTGTTCTTTAACACGGAGCGCAATGAACTGGTTCGTGCAGATCTGTATTCAGTTGATGGGGAACTATTGTGGAGTAAGCAAGTCGAATTTTCCCCACAAATCCATGAAGCTACACTGGAAACAGGCCAATTGTCATCCGGGTCTTACATCTTGCAGTTAACAACAGAAAAGGGAGAGAGACAAAGGTTACGTCTCTTAAAATTGTAAGTGGATTGATAACGCAGGGATCGGTAGTAAAATGAGGCACATATATGTAATAGACACTTTTTTTGCGATTTGAATTCAGGATTATGTTTACAATTCGTATTTTGACAAGCATCTCGAAGTGATGAAAAAGGCAATTCATATTTCTGTTTGTTTACTTCTTATACCGTTTTGTTATTCGCAATTAAAACAGCGTACAAATGCCATTTTGGATTGGGTTGAGACCAATCAAGCGGCAACATGGGACAGGGTTTTGGATTCTTTGAATGTTGGTTTAGAACTTGCCAGAAAATCGGAAGATGTGCAATTGGAGGTAAACGTTCTATTGGGTTTGAGTCAATTTACTGTTCGCCGATTGGATAATGTTGAGAAAGCCACTGAATATTTAGAACAAATCAAATATATTGGCACATTACGCGCTAATGATCCGTGGGTCTTAAGTCGTTATCACAACGGAAAGGGGGTATTGTATTATTATACCGGTGCTGAAAAGAATAGGGCTTTCCAAGAATTCAAGCGGTCAAATTTATTGATCAAAAATGCTGGATTAAAAGAAGATCCGCGATTACTGAACAATTACGCTTTAGCGTTTTTATCAGAAAATGATGCGAGGCAGGCATTAGAGATCTTCAAACTATGCCGACGACTGGAAGAGAAGGATCCTTTGCGTAAAAAACCGAGCAATCATTTTTTATTGACCAACGCGTCGAATACTGGAATATGTTATATCTATTTAGGAAAACTTGATAGTGCTGAAATGTCGTTTAAACAAGCCGTTTCAATTTCGGAATTGACACCTGGTAATTCGGATAATTTCGATGCATTGGTCTATCTTGGCGTGTTTTATGAAGAGCAAGGGAACAACGAACTGGCCTTACAGACGTTAAAAAATGCAGAATCCATTATTGATCAGGCCTTGTCATGGGAGCGTAAAGAGCTTTTATGTGAGGCCTTAAAAAATGTTTACCGTAGATTAGGAGATTTCAACAAAGCATTGATTTATTCGGATCTATCGCAAGTATTCGAGGATTCTCTAAGGAATAAGAAGCTATCAGAGCAAGCTTTCGCTTTAGATTATAAGCTGGAATTGGATAGAGTGAGATCAGAACAACGGATTCAGCGATTGGAAACTTCGGTGAGTGATCAACGCTCATTTTTTCGGATCACCCTGCTCTCATTGCTTTTAGTTGTTGTGATTGCCATTAGCACTTTTATCTTTTACAGATTGCATAAGCAAAAGGAGTTGAATCGTATTAAGGCGGAGAACGAATACTTAGAAAAGGAACGCATTCGGCAGCAAGCCGAAATAGATCTGTTGATCAAAGAGGAAGAATTGATCTTTGCCAATGTAGAATTAAATTTCCAAAAGAATGAGTTGTCTGAACTTAAGAATCGACTTCAAAGTCATTTAGACAAATCATATGATCCGGAGTTTGATGATCTCAAGCAATTCTTAAAACAAGCACAGAAGACAGAAAAGAAAGCGGATCAGTTGAAGTACTTGGATCACGTACTGAGTTATTCAAACAGTGCATTTTATAAACGTTTGAAGGAATTGCATAAAAACTTGACTGAGGATGAAATGCGCTTAGCAACACTAATTCGCCTAAATCTTAGCTCGGATGAATTGGTTTTGGTGTTCAATATTTCCATGAATTCGTTAATGACAAAACGTTACCGGCTGCGAAAAAAGTTGGAATTAGCCGGAGAGGACAGTCTTGAAAATTACATCATGAGTTTGTAATTAAATGTGACGCAATTTGTTGGTAAAATCTCTCTGTCTATACATTGTCTATATAATAGTTTTCTGATTGCCAGCTCATTGGGATAATTTCGTTTCGAAGATTAAAAATTGGTCTTCACGCTATCTAAACACTATTAAACGAAATTATCATGAACAAATCGGCACTATTTTTCGTGATTTTCTTGGGGCTCACATTGAGTTTTAACACTCTGAATGCTCAAGTTGTTACTGTTTACGAAGATGATTTTACAACTGGGACAACTGCGGATGGCACAGCCAATAGTGCTACCGCATTCACAAGTGGCAGCGCACCCAATAATACAAGTTGGCGTTATTCCGAATTCGATACCGGTTGGGGAATCTCTTGGAACCGCACTGCGAGTAATGATGAATTGTGGCAACAAAATGAATACGGCTCAAATGAAAGTGATTTTGGCTGTAACATGGTTTATAAAGGAGGAAATGGTTACTACACAGCTCCTGGTGGTTTGTATGAACAATCGGCGAGCTTTTCTACAAACTTTACGAGTAATACCCAGGCCATTGAGTGGACCTTTAATTTTCGTTCGCCGGAGGAAACGCCTTCTGGTTTAACAAATGGAGGTGCAGGTTTTGTAGGAGGCGCTTTTGTGTTGGGTTTAACTTCGCCAACTTTGGAATCAGCCTTCATGACCACTCAGGGCTATGCTGTCATTTTTGGCGATGCTTCAGGAAATGGGAACTATGTGAAATTGGTAAGAGTGAACGGTGGTACAACTAACGGTAATACTGCTGTAAACAACCAAGCGAAGTATACCTTTTTCAATTGGAATGGAACAAACTCCACTTCTTGTATAATATCTGATAATGTTGCACTAACAACTAGCTGGTATTCGATTAAAGTTCAGTATAATCCGCTGAATGATGAGTGGCGCCTTTTTGTACGAAACGATGGTGGCACGAAAGGAGATCCACAAACACTGGATGCCTCTCACTGCAAAGGTGCCTTAATAGACAATACTTATACGGGGGTGAACCTGCCAATCATGGGCCTTTATGCTTGTTTACCGGATGACGGAACGTCACTTCGTACAGTTCGATGGGATAACATTCGCATTAAGCAAAACGTTTCAATGATCGGATGTCCTTCTACAAATGGAATGTGCGGAGCTATGACAGCTTTGCCTGTTGAACTGGCATCAATGAATTTGAGTTGTCAAAACCAAGCACTTCAACTTGATTGGACAACGGTATCGGAAGTAAATAGTGATTATTTCTTTGTAGAACGTTCAATTGACGGCGTTCAATTTGACAAGATTGGACAAGCCAAGTCACGGGGAAATTCGAATACTGAAAACCACTACTCTTTCGTAGACGGTGACCCTCTGATGTTCGGAACAGCTTATTATCGCTTGAAACAAGTTGATCTCAACGGAACGATGAGCACTTTAGGTGACTTATCAAGTAATGATTATTGCAAAAAGCAAGATGAAGCGTTAGTCGTGTTCCCAAATCCGGCAAATAAAGAGACTCGAATTGTTTTTGAACACGAAGGACAAACGGAATATTCACTGGAGTTGTACAATGCACTTGGACAACCTGTTTTTCCAGATCAACAGGAAACGTTGGATCATTCCGGAGCAATCATGATTATCCTTCAACTTGGAGATCTCGAGGAAGGGGTTTATCATTTGAGATTGAACATTGGCAACAAGAGCCATGACAAAAAAGTGATCATTGTTCATTAATATATCAACATGAACATAGGATTTACAATCAAAAAGAATTAATAGTATACTCCATTTATGGTACATATCATACAGATGTCTAAGTTATTTAAGATTGGTTTTTCGCTTATATATTTTTGTTTAAGTTGTGTCTTTGAGGTAAAGGCACAATCACCAGTGATTTACTCTACTCCGGGTACATTCACATGGACCGTTCCTGCATGCGTCACACAAATTACCGTTCAAGTTTGGGCTGGTGGTGGCGGAGGCGGTTCCGTTTGGACTCGATTTGATCCAGTTACAAATTCAATTACCTCTGATGAAGCGTGTGTTACAGCTGGTGGCGGTGGTGGCGGCGGATTTGTAAGCCGTACCTATACTGTGGTTCCTGGAGAAGTTTACACGCTTGTTGTAGGGGCGGGCGGTTCTGGCGGGCCTATCAATGCAAGTGGCAACAACCGCGCAAATGCTGGTTTGCCGGGTGGAAATAGCACTTTCTCCGGTCCGGCTACACAAGTTCCAGGAACTCTGACTGCTTTTGGCGGAACTGGAGGTGGTGCGGCGAATTACTTAAGAAACTGTTTAGGCGGATGTAGCGGAGCTGTTCACCAAGGTCAAAATGGCAGCGGTGGAACCGGTGGAGGAGGATCCAATGGGACAACAACATTCACGGGCGGAAATGGATCTGCTGGAAATCACTCTGGTAGTACTAATGATCGAAGCGGTTCAGGCGGAGGAGGAGCAGGTTCTACAGGCAACGGTGGGAACGCATCCTCTACGACTGGCGGAACAGGGGGTTCCGGTAGCGGAGGGAATGGAGGAAACGGCATTGTTCAAGCTTATGGTTCTGGGTTTTTAGGAACAAATGGAAACAACGGTCAGAGTATTGGTGGCGGCGGTGGTGGGGCTGCTGGTCACAACCGTTCTTCCAATAACAATTCGCATTATTCACGTGTTGGTGGTACTGGTGGATCAGGCGAGATCCGCATCATTTATTCGAGTCCAGCATCGGCTACACCAACATTCAATCAGGTTGCGGCAATTTGTGTCGGTGAAAACTTGAATGCCTTACCGACTACGTCAATTGAAGGTATTAATGGAACTTGGTCGCCGGCTTTGAATAACCAAGCAACTACTACGTATACTTTTACCCCGGTACCAAGTGCATGTGCCAATACAACGACGATGACGATCGTAGTAAATCCACCGTCCATTACGCCAACCTTTGATCCTGTAGCAGCAATTTGTGTAGGCGGAACTTTGGCTTCTCTTCCAACAACATCAACAAATGGAATAACCGGTACCTGGTCACCTGCATTGAACAATCAGGCCACTACGATTTACACATTCACTCCGGGATCAGGACAATGTGCAAACAACGCAACACTATCAATTCAGGTGGATCAACAGATTGCGCCAGTGTTTGATCAGATTGGACCAGTGTGCATCGGCGCTCAAATAAACCCCTTGCCTACAACATCAAATAATGGAATCAATGGAACGTGGTCGCCAGCAATTAATAATCAACAAACGACCCTCTATACGTTCGTGCCAAATTCAGGTTCCTGTGCAAACAATGCAACCATGACTATTACTGTTGGGCCAACAACTACACCTACTTTTGCAGCCCCAAGCTCGTATTGCAGTGGCACCGCTGTAAATCCATTACCTGCGTCATCTTTGGAGGGTATCACTGGATCTTGGTCTCCAAGTTTTGATAATCAAAATACAACAACGTATACGTTTACTCCGGATCCAGGAGTGTGTGCAGATATCAGCAATATGACAATTGTTATTGATCAACCAGTTATTCCAAATTTTAATCCGATAGCTGCGATTTGTGCAGGCGATCCCCTGAGTCCCTTGCCAACTGTTTCGAATAACGGTATATCGGGATCTTGGTCTCCTGCATTAAACAACATGACCACAACTACTTATACATTTACACCCGACAACAATTCATGTGCTGTGTCAACCACTCTGACCATCGCAGTTAATTCAATTGCCACAGTGCCAACTTTTTCCTCTATCGGAGATCTTTGCTTGGGTGCAACCCCTCCGGTTTTGAATACTATATCAAACAACGGGATTACTGGAACATGGTCACCCGCTGTATCTACTACCCAATCTGGTATTCAAACCTACACGTTTACTCCAGATCCAGGACAATGTGGAGTTTCAACCACGATGAATATTACTGTTCTTCCGCCAGCGGTACCGTCATTCAGTGTTTCAAGCGGTGGATGTGTGCCTGCTGCAATTACATTAACGAACACTACTCCAAATTCCTCCAATTGTGAGTGGAGCTTAAGTAATGGTGTAAATTTTTCTGGATGTGGTGCGGTAAATTTGGTTTTGGAGCAAGCTGGTTGTTATGATGTGACGCTCTCTACCATGGTTAATGGATGTCCGGCCTCTGTAACAATGACCAATGTGGTTTGTGCAGAGCTACCTCCTGTGGCCAATTTCAATTTCACACCAAATAATGTTACTAACCTGAATTCTGAAGTTACATTTATTAACCTTTCCACAGGGGCAAATAATTACTTGTGGAATTTTGGAAATGGAGAAGGAACTAGTTCTGCAACAAATCCAACACATATCTATTCGGATGTTTCAGGAAATTATCAAGTCATGTTGGTGGCATACTCTATGAATGGATGCACAGATACTGCATATGCGGCAATCAACGTAGAGGAAGAGTTGATCTTTTGGGTCCCAAATACATTTACACCGGATGGAGACGAATTCAACAACATTTTTCAACCTGTTTTTACCTCTGGTTTTGATCCATATAATTTCCATATGTTGATTTTTAATCGATGGGGAGAAGTTGTTTTTGAATCATATAACCATGAAGTGGGTTGGGATGGAACTTATGGAGGGGTAAATGGAAAGCCGTTTTATGTGTGTCAGGATGGGACGTATACTTGGAAGATCGATTTTAAGATGAAGGATAACGATGTGCACAAAGTAGTGCATGGTCATGTTACGATTGTCCGTTAATCCTTTTTTGATATAGTTTTCGGAAAGCTTTGTAACCAGAAGGGCGCATTTCCCTTATTTTTGGTCATGCGCCTTCTCCTTCTGATCCTAATCTCGATCTTTCTGAAAACGGTTTCGTGGTCGCAAGCCCGCCAACTTTCCTTCACCGTCGTGCGGGAAAATGCCGCCTGCGATTCAACGCAAAAATCCTTTTTCGTGTACAAACCGGAGAATGGGAAAGACACGCTCTTTTACCGCTTCAGTACCACGAATTGCCAGATCGAACAAGCTGTGACCTGGCCCATGGGACCTTACCGCTTGCGGATCGTGAGCGATGAAGGTGGCACGCATGAAAGTACCTTTACCATTCAAGATTCGAGTACGGTGATCGATCTGGGGAATTTGATGCTACAGTCGGATACCGCTGTCATTGAGGAAGTGACGATCACGGGCGTACCGAAGAAGTTCATTGTGATCGATGCCGAGAAAACGACCATTACGGTAGAGAACAATCCCATCCTGGAAATTGCCTCGGTGTACGATGCGGTCTTGAAAATTCCGGGGATCTTGCCCTTTCCGGGCGGTGGTTTTGCCATGGGCGGACAGCAGGCGAGTGTTTATTTCGAAGGCATTCCCAGCAATTTGGGTGGACAGGATCTGGACAATCTCCTGAAAAGCATGCCGGCGACCACGGTGAAAGAGATTGTCTTGATCGACAATCCGGGTGCGTCTTACGATGCGACTACGAGCGGCGCGATCATCGATATCGTCAGTCAGGGACGCGTGACGAAATGGCTCAGCGGTTCGGTTTCATTGAACACGGGTATTAACGAACAAGTGAAATCCTCACCTTCTTTTCTGATCAACGGAAAAGCGAAGAAGTTTACCTGGCAAGTGCAATCTACGTACGCATTTTACGAGCGCACTTCGAAAACATCGTCCGTGCGGAAATACCAGCTGTTCAGCAATCCTTTGAGTTACGAGAATACCACGAGCGATCGTTCGAAAGACCACTACACCAGCATTCGTCCTTCGTTGACTTACCGCTTCAACCGAAAGAGTTTCATCCAGTTCAACGCCGGTGTATCGACCTTTGCGAACAACTTGCGCGGAACCAGTGCGGTGTCGGCTACCGATCCGGCCTTCGAGCCTTTCGCGAACTACACCACCCGCAAAGGGAAGGGCTACAGCTACGATGCTTCGGTGAAATACCGCTGGATGATGGACAGTTTGAACCGCAAGCTCGAGGTTTTGGTGAGTTATTCGAACTACGATTACCTCACGAAACGCTTGTCGGAACAAGACGGAACCGAACACGTGTACCACTTGTTGAAGAACACGAACGGCAACGACCGCCTCACGGCGCGTATCGATCACGAGCACCCACTACCCAAGTGGAAAGCGCAAGTGAATGTGGGCGTGAAATGGTCGGGATTCTGGGCATTGAACACGGGAGATTATCGCCTGAACGATACGACAGTTTTGGATTTGAATTCCAACACGGTTGGTGCGACCTTGCCGTTTCGCTACACGGATCAGAACAGCGCGGCCTACGTGGAATACAAGCAGCGTTTGGGTAAAAAGGTTTCGTTCACTGCCGGCTTGCGTGCTGAAGATTACCGCTTGAATGGCAAGGTGAGCGATTTGAATTGGGTGGACAAGCAGTACCCGAACTTGTTCCCGTCGCTGCACGCCTTGTACCGCATTACAGACGATATCATTTTCACAGCGAGCTATGCACGCAAGATCAACGTACCGAACTACAATCAATTCGACCCGAACTTGAGCGGTTACTACGACGCGTACACGCAGAGTTCCGGTAACGCGAACCTGGAACCGAACTTCAACCAGCGCATGCACGCCAGTTTGACGGTGTTCGATTACCTCGAATTTTCGGTGAACTACGGCGTTTCAGCTTCCGTGAATTTATCCGAAGTAACAGCCGATAGCAACGATCTCGTGATCAATCAAACCTTCCGCACGTACTCGAATGTGCAATCGCTGAACTACTTCATGGCCATTCCCATTCCTTTTGGCATGTTCAAATACGGCTTGGATTTCTTCAATCAGGCAGTAGATGTGGATGCGATCTCGTTCATGTACGTCTATGGTAACAATCAGCGCACTTTCATTCCAAACTATGCGTATCCGTACGGGAATTTATCGCAATGGTCCTTTGGTTGTTATTCGCAGTTCATCTTGCCGTGGAAATGGCGCTTGAATGCCGATTATAATTTTACCGCGAAAGGCGCTTTTCAGATTACCGAAACCACCAAAGAGATCCACGATCTGGAATTGACCTTGAGCAAGGAATTCAAGGAAAAGCATTGGCGTGTTGCCTTCTCGGTACAGGATGTGTTGAATTCGAACCGTTACCTGAACCGCACCACCTTTGCACCGTTGGTTATCGAATCGGATTCCAAGCCCGACACGCGCGTGTTCTGGATCAAATTGGCGTATTCCTTCGGGCGCTACGAACGACCGAGTCTTTCGGAGAATGGCTTGCCGAATTTAGGAGGCGGGAAGGAGTAGGGTTTACTCTTCCATATACGGCATCATTTCCTCTGAGAGTTGCTCGCGGAGTTTGGCCAATTTGTGGGCGTATTCTTCTAATTTCAGTTCGTGCGGCGTTTCGGCTACCCACGGTTTTACCGGAAGCGGTTTGCCGTTTTCATCCACGGAAACAAATACGATCACGCAGTGCGTTTTCTTTTCAAAGTCGCCATTGATCGGTCGGGCGTAGACATCCACAGCGATGTGGATACTGGTTGTTCCCGTTGCCAACACGTAGGCATCTACTTTGATAATCTCGCCGATATTGATCGGTTTCAGGAAGCGAATTCCTCCCACGTAAACGGTCACGCAATAGGTTTCGGCCCAATTTCTGGCGCAGGTGTAAGCGGTTTGGTCGATCCATTTCATCACCATTCCTCCATGTACCTTTCCTCCAAAGTTCACATCAGTTGGTTCTGAGATGAACTGAAACGAGATCAATCCTTTTGCTTTCATCTTATTTACTATTAGATCATTCCCTTGGCTTTGAGCTCAAGGTATTTGTTGATCGTGTTGATAGACAAGTCTTCCG
>JBMLQF010000141.1:11566-13644 GCA_049241705.1 Fluviicola sp.
AATGGTTTGGATCCCGTTCTTTTTCAATTCGCGGGCGATGCCCCATTTGATAGCAGCCATTTTTTCGGCAACCGTAGCCAGCGACAATTCTTTCAAGCTGTTCACCGGTTGTTGCGACAATTCTTCCAATTCGTTGTTGATGAAGAACACCACCACGAGCACGTGACGTTTGTTGAGACGTTGCAACATCGGTAAGGCTCTGCGCATGGCAAATTCACTTTCGAAATTCGTGAACAGCATCAGTAGCGAACGCGTTTTTACTTGCGAGCGCACCGTTTGATAGAGCAACTCAAAATTGGCCTCCTTGAATTGTGTTTTTTGGTTGTACAATCCTTCCAAAATGCGGCGGAGCTGTCCGTTCGATTTTTCAGCAGGGAGGATGGTACCCATTTTATCCGAGAAGGTGATCAATCCTGCGCGGTCGCCTTTGCGCAGGGCAATGTTTGCAAAAACAAGCGACGAATTGATCGCATAGTCGAGCATGTTCATGCCGTGGAAGGCCAGCTGCATTGGTCTACTTTTGTCGATGACGCAGTAGATCGGTTGCGAGCGTTCTTCCTGGTATTGGTTCACCATCAATTCGTGCTTGCGCGATGTTGCTTTCCAGTTGATGGTGCGCAAGTCGTCCCCTTGGACATAATTGCGGATCTGTTCGAATTCGCTGGTGTTTCCGATGCGGCGTACTTTTTTGATCCCTTGTGCTTGAGTTTGCGGGTTGAACACTTTCAGCTCGTACTGCTTCATTTGCAAGACCGAAGGATAGACTTCTGTCGTTTCGTCGAACGGGATCACAATGCGGCGTTGTGCCAGGAATAGCGGTGAGCGTAAAAAGATCACCACGTCGCCAAATGTATATTGTCCGCGTTCCGTAGGATGGAAATCGTAGCGGAATTTGGTTGATCTTTTTGGCAACAACAAGGTAGTCCACGCTTTTGAACGGCGTTGCATTTCTACCGGATATCCTTCGTATATCGCTACGCTTAGCGGCTGAAAGGTTTGGTTCCAGACATGCACTTCCACGTGGTTATCGTCACCGAGGTTCATGCGCTCTTGAAAATATCGCTTTACCTGAATCGGTTGTTGGCTGGAGAATACCAGAAAAATATCCAGCACCGTGGCAAACAGTCCAACAAGCAGCAAGGTCTTCCCGATGATCATCATCCAAGGGATGAGGTAGGCAAGTCCGATCAGGACAATACCGATCCCCATCTTCAAGAAGAAGAAGCGGGTGAGATGTATGTTGCGCATGAAATTCATCAACGCGGCACTTCGATGGATTGAACGATCTCTTGAATCACGTCTTCCACACGCGTCCCTTCCATTTCTGCTTCCGGAGTGAGGATCAAACGGTGGTTCAATACCGGCGCAGCCACGAATTGGATATCATCCGGCGTCACGAAATCGCGTCCGCGGATCGCTGCAAATGCTTTTGCCGATTTCAAGATCGACAAGGATGCACGCGGGGATCCACCCAAGTACAATTTCCCGTGATTACGCGTTTTGTGAATGATCTGGGCAATGTATTGGATCAAGCGTTCTTCCACGATGATTTTTTCTACGATGCTTTGAACTTTTTTCAATTCGTCGGTCGTGAATACGGCCACCATGGCTTCCAAAGACGGCGCTTTGATGTGGTCCTTGTAGCGGATCAAGATGCTCGCTTCTTCTTCCAAAGACGGATAATCCAACTTGATCTTGAATAGGAAACGGTCGAGCTGTGCTTCCGGCAAATTGTACGTTCCTTCTTGTTCCACCGGGTTTTGGGTGGCTACTACCAAGAACGGGAAGTTCATTTCATAACAAACCCCATCATACGTGATCTGGCGTTCTTCCATGACCTCGAAAAGCGCGGCTTGCGTCTTCGCCGGAGCACGGTTAATCTCGTCGATCAGCACAATGTTGGAGAAGATCGGACCTTTCTTAAAGTTGAAAGCCGATTCTTTCATGTTGAATACAGAAGTACCGATCACATCCGACGGCATAAGGTCGGGCGTAAACTGGATACGCGAAAAATCCACGTGCAATACTTTCGCCAATCCTTTCGAGGAGAGTGTTTTGGCAACTCCCGGAACTCCTTC
>JBMLQF010000142.1:0-5094 GCA_049241705.1 Fluviicola sp.
ACTTCCACATGGAGATCTATTTTTCGTCAGTTGATTCAACGAATTATCTATATGCTCTGAAGACTGTTGGTTCAGGAAATTATGACGGGTGGACAGGAAGTACTGCTATCGCTTTGAATAACATGCAAACGACTGTTCCAACTCTTGCTACCTACCCTCCGATCCAACATTACCATATGCCAGATTCTCTGCAAACAATTGTATCCTCATGGAATTGTTCTGAAAAAATAGTCTCTGTAGGAAATATTCGTGGTCGTGTAGGGCATATTGATGGAAACGGGAATCAATATTTACCGGCTCCGACTTACACTTCTGTAGTCAATCAATTGAGTCCAAACTCTTCTAAAGGCCCAAACAGACACGGGGTGGTGAAACCGGATATATCAGCAAGTGGAGACGTGTCTTTAAGTGCAGGTCCGTTTTGGATCTTGAATGATCCGGGATGGAATGGAACAAAGAGTGATGATTTAATGCATGTTCGAAACGGTGGAACTTCAATGGCCTCTCCGGTAGTAGCTGGAATTGCAGCATTGTACTTGGAAAAATGTGGTAAAGGTACCTATCAGCATTTCATGAATGCTATGCAATCAACCGCATTTACGGATGCATTTACGGGGACGGTTCCAAATTTTGCTTATGGTTATGGAAAGATTCACGCATTGAACTTATTGCTATCAAGTAATTACACAGCTACAATTAATGGTGTTACTCCGTTCTGTTCTAGCGATACATTTAGCATTGTTGCTCCGGTAACTATTGAAAATGCTTGGTGGTCGAATAGTGATACGGCAACATTTACATTTTTAAATGCAAGCACAGATCTTTCAGCAATTGCATTTGATCAATACGGTTGTAAAAGCTACACGGATACCTTGAGCGTTGTGGCGGGAGATATTCCTCCTACCCCGGTTGTAACAGTTGTTGGAAACCAATTGATCTGTAATGATTACTCTGGACTTCAGTGGTATGAAAATGGTGTTGCAATTCCCGGAGAAACGAATGATAGCTTAACTGTTTTGGTTGGAACTACATCGTCTTTCTATGTTATTGCTACTAGTCCTGGTGGTTGTTCCGTTTCGTCAAACGTGATCAACTTTGGAGCAAGCATTGCTGAGCAAGATTTTCATGTTTCTGTTTACCCGAATCCAACAGATGGAACATTCATGATTCAGTCTGATATTCAGATCTTGGACGTGACATTGACCAATACCTTGGGACAAGCGGTAACGATCCAGCAAAAAGATGCATTTGTCTATGTCTTCGATGATGTAGCTTCTGGTTCTTATTTCGCGCGTATCAACACGGTACAAGGACCGATAACGATCAAAATTTTGAAGAAATAGATTGAATATAAAAAAAGCCTTATTTTTGGCCTGAATTTTTAATTGTAAGAATGAATCTAGCAGGTATTATCGCCATTTCAGGTAAACCAGGGTTGTACAAAGTTATCGCCCAAGGTAAAAACACGATCATCGTAGAGTCGATTGAAGACAAAAAACGCGTTCCAGCATACGCAACGGACAGAATTTCAGCGTTGGATGATATTTCAATCTACACGTATGATGACGATAAGCCGCTAAGAGAGATCTTCACGGATATCTTTAAAAAAGAGAATGGTGGAGCTACAATTTCTCACAAAGAAGATGCAAAGAAAATGCACGCTTATTTGTTGGATATCTTGCCAAATTTTGATCAGGATCGTGTATACCCTTCTGATATCAAGAAATTGTTCCAATGGTATAATTTGTTGCACAAAGCAGGCGAATTGAAATTGGAAGAAGAGGCTCCGAAAGCTGAAAAAGCAGCTGCTAAAAAAGAAGCTAAACCGAAAGCTGAAAAAGCAGAAAAGACAGAAAAAGCTGTGAAAGAAAAAGCACCAGCGAAAAAAGCGGCGGCTCCTAAGAAAGCTGCAGAAAAATCAGCTCCTAAAGCAACAGCAGCGAAAAAAGTTGCCGCTCCTAAAACAGGTGCGAGCCGCGGAAAATAATAATACTAGCACAAATTAAAGGTCGTCATTTGGCGACCTTTTTTTATATTGTTACCTATGAGAAAATATGTAGATCAATCTTTTGATTGCAGCTCTTGGGAGAGCGTTGAAAAATACCTTCAGGAACTTTCTGATCGATCCATTCAAAATGCAACCGATTTTCAGGCCTGGTTGAAGGACAAAAGTGAATTGGAGGCTGTTTTGGAAGAAAATATGGCTTGGCGTTATATCCGGATGACAATTGACACAACCAACGAAGATTATAAAAAGTCTTATCAGTTCTTTGTTACTGAAATTCAACCTAACCTTGCTCCTTTTGAGGATTCATTGAACCGAAAAATGTTGTCTCAACCTTGGTGCAGTGAATTGGAAAATGATGCCGCCTATTCGATCTACTTCAGAAGTGCGCGCATCGCTCAAGAATTGTATCGGGAAGAGAACATTCCTCTGGAAACGGAATTGAATTCGTTGAGTCAGGAATACGGAGGTATCACTGGGCAACAAATGATCACCTACAACGGAAAGGAACTCACGATGCCTCAGGCTGCCAATTTCTTGAAGGATACAAATGAATTTGTTCGACAGGAGGTTTTCACCTTAATTGCTGAACGCCGCGCACAGGATCGCGAAAAATTGGATGAGCTTTTCAATAAGTTAGTCCAGTTGCGTCACCAAATAGCATTGAATGCGGATTGTTCCGATTACCGTGCTTATAAATTCAAGGCCTTGGGTCGTTTCGATTATAGTATTGAAGACTGTTTGCAATTCCACGATGCCGTAGCAGAACCTATTGTTCCTTTGGTTCGTCAGTTACAGCAAAAACAAGCCAAAGAATTAGGGAAAGAAAAGTTGCGTCCTTGGGATTCAGAGGTGGATCCAAAAGGAAAACCAGCTTTAAAACCCTTTGAAAATGGTGAACAATTGATAGAAGGAACCATTCAAATGTTCCAAAAATTAGATCCTTATTTTGCTTCATGTCTCACAACGATGCGCAAAGACGGTTATTTGGATCTGGATTCCAAACCTGGAAAGGCACCGGGAGGATATAATTATCCGCTTTACGAATGTGGTATTCCTTTCATTTTTATGAATGCTGCCGGAGCACAACGTGATTTGGTGACCATGGTCCATGAAGGCGGTCACGCTGTTCATTCGTTTTTAAGTCGGGATCTGGAACTAACCGGATTTAAGTCTTTGCCATCTGAAGTAGCCGAGTTGGCTTCGATGTCGATGGAATTGTTGACCATGGATCTGTGGGATACGTTCTATTCGGATGCCGATGATCTGAAACGTGCGCAACGCGAGCAATTAGAAGGAATAATTAAAATTTTGCCATGGATTGCAATGATCGATGCGTTCCAACATTGGATCTATACTAATCCGCAACACACGGTTGCAGAGCGAACAGCTGAATGGCTATCATTGGGAGAGCGATTTGGAACAGGAATGATGGACTACTCCGATTTCGAGTATGTAAAACAAAGCAGCTGGCAACGTCAATTGCATTTGTTTGAGGTTCCTTTCTACTACATTGAGTATGGAATTGCTCAACTAGGTGCGATAGGTGTTTGGAAGAATTTCGAAAAGGATTCTGTCAAAGCGATCGATCAATATAAAAAGGCCTTAGCGCTGGGTTATACCCGATCGATTCCTGATATCTACAAGGAAGCAGGTTTGCAATTTGATTTTTCTTCGGCTACGCTCAAAGAGTTGGCGGAATTCATTCAGCAGAAACTGCAAGGATATTAAAAGAAAAAGCGGGAAAAGAATCCCACTTTTTTTATGCGCCGATGACGCGTCTTAAATTCGTTATTTGTGTTTCCCACAGGCGAACGATTTCATCGCGTTCTTCTGGTTCTGCAAAGTCAGTTATTCGGAAGATCACGGCTTTAGTCATTGGGTCAATTGTATAACGCATTTCGAAGAAGGTATCTAATTCGTCTTCTTCGTCATACAACCATTGCCATTTGATATGATCTCCGTAGTTCTTTCCTAATAATCTAGCTTGTTCATCGCTCCCGTCCCAGTGAAAGGTATAAAGGTCTTCTCTTACCATCACATCGTCCGCGAACCACTCACTCAAGCCGTCTGGTGTAGAGATCAACTTCTCCAATACTTTCGGAGATGTTTTCAAGACATACTCCAGCTCGAATTTCTCTTTTTTTGTCATAGTAGTTTTAATAATGTTAACTTCGCGGAATATTCATTTTTCGAAATATACATATTTCTTTTCATGGCATTAGTACATTCGTTTGAAAAAAATGGGAATAAATTGTTCCGCTACCGAGGACAGATCCCAGTGATCTTATTTTTAATGGCCATTCCGGTTATTTATTTTACAGATGTAACCGAAATCATGGATGACGAGGACCTGTATTGCATTTTTACAGGGATTGCTATCGGGTTGTCTTTTATCGGTCAAATTATTCGTGCGATTGCGATTGGAACAAGTAATAAAAATACATCCGGACGAAACCGTGATGAGCAAGTTGCTGACGCCTTGAATACAAAAGGGATCTACTCTACTGTTCGTCACCCACTTTACTTAGGGAATTACTTTATGTGGATCGGTATCGTGGCTTTCACATTCAATATTTGGTTTTTTATTGTGGTAAGTCTCATGTTCTGGATCTACTACGAGCGCATCATGTTTGCGGAAGAGCGCTTTTTGGAGCGTAAATTTGGAAATGCTTATGTTGATTGGTCAAATGGCGTTCCTGCCTTCTTCCCTAGCTTTAAAAATTACAAAAAAGGGGACATTCCTTTCTCGATGAAAACAATTATGCGTCGCGAGTATTCTGGAATTACAGCAACCATGTTGGGCTTCATTTTCGTAGCTTACTTACGCGAGTACTTTATTACAGAAGAATGGCCAACATCTATGAATTATGTTTATTGGACGGCTGGAGCGCTTTTAATTTCCTTGATTTTCAGAACGCTAAAGAAATCTACAAAACTTTTGTACGAAGAAGACCGTTCTTAGTCTTGGATAATTTAAAAAAGTGTCTAACTTTGCACCCGCAATAAGCACTAACCAAGCTTATAAATGGCGAGATAGCTCAGTTGGTTAGAGCGCAGGATTCATAACCCTGAGGTCCCGAGTTCAA
>JBMLQF010000143.1:0-15497 GCA_049241705.1 Fluviicola sp.
ACGGATTGACGATCTGGGAAGCACAGTTTGGAGATTTCTTCAACGGGGCTCAGATCATGATCGACCAATTCATCACTGCCGGTGAAGATAAGTGGTCTACACAAAGTGGTTTGACTATGTTGTTGCCACACGGTTATGAAGGACAAGGTGCTGAGCACTCTTCAGGTCGTATGGAGCGTTTCTTACAAGCATGTGCAGATGACAACATGCAGATCGTAAACACGTCAACTCCTGCTAACCACTTCCATTTATTGCGTCGCCAGTTATCTCGTCCATTCCGTAAACCATTGGTTGTTTTCTCTCCGAAATTGTTGTTGCGCTATCCAGCTGCAGTTTCTACTTTGGAAGAATTGGCAAGCGGCCGCTTCCAGGAAGTGTTGGATGATCCGACAGCAAATGCAGCAAATGTGGATACTTTGGTACTGTGTTCGGGTAAATTCTTCTACGAAATGAAGGAGAAAGCATCCGAAATGGGTGTAGACAATATGGCCTTTGTGCGTGTGGAGCAATTGTATCCATTCCCACAAACTCAAATCGATGCGATCATCGAAAAATACAATGCGAAGAACATTATTTGGGCTCAGGAAGAACCAGAGAACATGGGTGCTTGGTCATACATCGCCATGCGCATGCGCAAAACAGGAATTGAAGGAGTTTGCAGACCGGCTTCGGCAGCTGCAGCAGAAGGTTCCAAAAAATTACATGAACGTCGTTTGAAACAATTGTACGCTGATCTGTTTCAATACGCTAAAGTCAACGCTTAAAAAAATTAGAGATATGTCAGTTCTAGAAATGAAAGTTCCAAGTCCGGGTGAATCTATTTCTGAAGTAGAGATCGCAACGTGGTTGGTAGCTGATGGTGATTATGTAGAAAAAGATCAAGCAATTGCCGAAGTTGATTCTGATAAAGCAACCTTGGAATTACCTGCAGAGCAAAGTGGGGTAATTACTCTAAAAGCTGCTGAAGGGGATGTAGTAAAAGTGGGTCAGGTGGTTTGCTTGATCGATACTTCTGCTGCACGTCCGGAAGGTGCAGCGGCTCCTGCTCCTGCGAAAGTAGAAGAGGCAGCTCCTGCTCCGGTTAAAGAAGCGGCTCCTGCTGAAGTGAAAGCTGCTCCGGTTCCAAATCCGGGACCTGCTTCTGACAGCTACGCAAAAGGAACTCCTTCTCCGGCTGCTGCAAAAGTGATCGCTGAAAACAATATCAATCCTGCAAAGATCAACGGAACCGGAAAAGACGGACGTATTACGAAGCAAGATGTGGTAGCTGCTATGGCCGCTGGATTCTCTGCTGCGGATGCACAAGGTTGGGGCGGAACACGCGACCAAAACCGCGAGAAAATGTCGATGTTGCGTCGCAAGATCGCAGAGCGATTGGTTTCTGTGAAGAACGAAACAGCGATGTTGACTACCTTCAACGAGGTGGATATGAAGCCGATCATGGACTTGCGTGCAAAATACAAAGACCAGTTCGCAAAGCACCACGAAGTAAACCTTGGGTTCATGTCCTTCTTTACCAAAGCGGTTACTGAAGCCTTGAATTTGTTCCCTGCTGTAAATGCGCAGATCGATGGCAACGAAGTGGTATTCCACAACTATGCTGACGTAGGTATCGCGGTTTCCTCTCCGAAAGGATTGATGGTACCGGTAGTGCGCAATGCAGAGCAAATGTCTTTGGCTGAGATCGAGCGCGAGATCAAGCGTTTGGCGATCAAAGCTCGCGATGGAAAGATCACTCCGGATGATATGACTGGTGGAACATTCACGATCACGAATGGTGGTGTATTTGGATCTATGATGTCTACTCCGATCATCAACCCGCCACAATCGGCTATCTTGGGAATGCACAACATCGTTGAGCGTCCGGTGGCTATTGATGGCAAAGTGGAGATCCGTCCGATGATGTACCTGGCACTTTCTTATGACCACCGTATCATCGACGGTCGTGAGTCAGTTGGTTTCCTTGTAAAAGTGAAAGAAATGATCGAAAATCCGGAAAGAATGCTGTTTGGTGGTAAAGATCCAATGGCAGTTCTATTGGGATTGTAAGATCTTCGAATATTGGAAAAGCACGATCAACCGGTCGTGCTTTTTGCTTTCCAACCATTTCCTGTGATCGCGCGTTAGGTATATGACTTCCTTTCGATCAGGAATCCTTATTTTTGTTGCATGAAAATGACTCGCATTCTGTTTTTTCTGGTTCCGGTAATGCTCTTGTTTGTTTCCTGTGGGGAAACTAAAAAGAAGCAAGCTGTTACCGACATCGATAAACTGTACAAAATGTACCCGGATAGTGTTCCGATCCTTATTCAGCACGGAAATAAGATGATGGAACGCTACGATTACGATGCTGCCTTAAAAGATGGGGCAAAAGCGTATCGCATGCAGCCGAAAAACATCGAAGCGCGTTTCTTGTATGCCAATGCCTTGAATAACCGCGCGGCACGCACAGCAGAAGACATTCAAATTGCACAGGATCACTTCAAATACGTGATCAAAAAACAACCGCGAAACCTGAAAGCATTGGTTGCACTGGCTTCTACCTATTCTCAAATGGGTGACTACGAGAAATCCTTCCAATACATCAACACGGCCTTGCGCATTGACAAACGTTACCGCGATGCGTATGTGTTGAAAGGAACGAATTACTTGCAATTGGCCGGTCCGAAATTGGATAAGGACAACAAGTACCGGGAACTGGCGAAATCTTCTTACCAAACGGCGATCGATCAAGATCCGGATTTCTTTGAGGCATATATTTTCTTGGGAACCTTGTATCAGGAAGAAGGAGATAAATTGTGTTTGGAGTATTTTACAACGGCTACGCAATTGCGCCCGAAATCCATCGATGCTTGGTACAATTTAGCTTATGCGCACCAAGAGTTCAAAGAAGACGAAAAAGCCCTGGAGATCTACCGAAAAATGGCCAAAATGGATCCGGAATTCTCTCCTTCTTTGTTCCAACAAGGATGGATCAAACAATTCCACCAAGATCAGATCGATAGTGCGATCATTTTCTACAATGCGACCTTGCAAAAAGAACCACGTTATGTAGAGGCTTGGCACAATTTGGGACTTTGCTACGAAGCACAAGGCGATCCAACCAGTGCGATCGAAGCGTTTAAAAAAGCATTGAAGTACAATCCGGAATTCGAATTGTCGCGCGAGGCTGCCCGCAAGTACAAGATATGACCCCAAAAAATGCCCTGATCATACAAACGCTTTTGGAGGCCTTGCTTCCGGTAGCGGGTTATTTGTTTTGGAACTGGGACACTTCGTTCATCCTGCAATTCTTCTTATTGGACTGGTTGCTTTTCTATGGATTGACACTTGCAAAAGGTGCGAAACGTTCAGCTTATCATTCATCCGAACCAGAGAAACGTGTTTTCATCAAGAATGCCGTTTTAGGCGCCTTGCTCCTCCTTGCTACCGTGTTTTTAGTGTGGACTTTATTACCGCGTTTGCGGCAACCATTTTCGTGGACCGAGCGCATTTGGGCCTTCCTCAGTTACCAGGATTTAGGTTTGCCTCAAGGTGTCTTATTGATTCCGCTGATCCTTTTAAATGGCATTTTAGTCTATCGTTCACAGTTTCTGCGTTTTCGCTTGTTTGAACGATTGACCATGCAACAGATCACAGGAGGTTTGACCAAACAAGGATTGATCCTTTTAGGAGCTGCAGGAGTATTTCTTGGGTTCAGCTTTTTCACGGTATATCCTCCGGAGGCAGTGCTTTTTGCTACGATTGCCGGAACGATGGCTTACCGCTTTTTAGCAAGATCCTAAAGTGCGGTGCTTTTCGTTGAAGGTGATGCCCATCCCTTGCAATTCCGTTAAGATCGGTTGGTAAACATGTGCTGCGATTGGTACGTGAACACCTGTATCTTTTAATGCTCCCGTAAGCATCAATTTCGCACAGATCCCAACAGGCAAACCAACTGTGTTCGACATCGAAGTATACGTCGGATCTTCTCCAATATTGACCATCGAAGAAATGATTTCGTGGCGCGTTCCATGCAATTCATAAACAAACTCATGTACCATCACCAGCATGTCTTTATCTCCCGGTTCCAAAACCCATTTCTTAACAAGGATCTTTTCCAATAGCTGTGCCGGAGTAGCATTTTCAAAACCGATTACCGTTTCGCCATCAAAAAGATCGATCCAACGGAAACGTTCGATATCTGTTACTCCAAATTGAGCGCAGAAAATCGTGAATTTTTCCTCCACGGTCTTCGTTTCGTCGAAACGCAAAAAGGCATTTAAAAACGTTCTTGCTGTCAGATTTTCGGCGTTTGCCAATGCATATGAATCATCCGTCATTCCCAGCTGAACGAACACATTCCACGCCTGGCAATATCCTTTACGTCGCAAAGTTCCACGGTACAAAGTCGGGATCGTTTCCAAACCATATACGGCACGGTACGACAAAGAATCGCGATTCGCGTAACCATCGAATGAACCGTATCCTTCCACATCGATGTGATCGAGACGTGCAAATAATTGACCGTAAGGAAGGTATTTGTATTGATCATGATCGATGTACTGCGCGGCAATTCCTTGTCCGGCTAAAACCACATTGCGTGGATTCCAGGTAAACTTGTAATTCCAAGGATTGTTATCACTTTCCGGTGCAATCAGTCCACCACAATAACTTTTAAACGAAGTGATCGTGCCGCCTTTAGCTCTAATTTCGTCGATGATCTGCATGGCACTCATGTGATCGATTCCCGGATCCACACCGATCTCGTTCATGAATAACAACCCGGCTGCCTTTACTTCTTGATCCAAGGCTTTCATTTCAGGAGCAACATACGACGGGGTGATCAAGTGTTTCTTCAATTCCAAACAGTCCTTTGCCACTTCCACATGAAAGCGGGCCGGAAGCATCGAGATCACCAGATCTGCGCCCTTCAGCTCCTCCCAACGTTCCGTGCGATCAAGTGCATTGAATGACAGAGCCACCCCACGCGGATGTCCGTTTATCTTCCGATTCACCAAGTCCAAAGATTGGTCCACCACTCGCAGTTGCCAATTGAATTGTTCTGCATGCTGCAATAAATAGCGGATCAAGGAAGAGGCCGACATTCCGGCACCCAATAGCAAAATCGTTTTCATGTCACTCAGTTCTTAGATGAGGGTACGCGAAGGTACAATTCCAAAAGGAAAAGACAGTTAAAATTCTCACAAAATATCGCTGAACACCCCTTACTACGCACACATTTCTCCCAGAAACTATTGGACTTCTGCTTCAAAATGAGGACATTTGGTGTATGAAAACACTCTTTGTTTTTTTAGTGGCGGTGTTGGGATGTAATGCCCTAAAAGCACAAGCGTTTCATGTGGAAGATACTTCCGCGTTGTTGATCAAGAATACGGATCAATCTCCTGCTCATTGGTACATCGAAGTGATGACTGATAGCAATGTGGATACGACACTCCGATGGAAAGCTCATTTTTCGAACATTCCAGCAGCGTGGGAGATCAATTTTGACGATCAAGACAATTACTATCCGGTTGTTTTAGACGGCGACAGCGCAGACTTCACATTATTTGCCAACTTGGGTTATCCTCAGAAATTGATCATCAGTGCCATCTTGAACAATACGCCCGGACATGGAATTGTTTACTTCGATATTTATGATCCAGACGCTCCAAGTTTTGTTCAAATGGTGAGTTTTGAGTTCATTATTTCCGCAGCCGGATTAGACGAATTACTGGCTGCTGCACCGGTAACCATGCACGAAAATGTGTTGTCCACCACCAACGGTAAAATCGCAAAACTTCGGGTATTCGACCAACAAGGGAAGTTCTTGTTTGACCAAAAGGGTGATCATTTCTCGTTGGAAAATCTACCTTCAGGACAAGCTGTATATCTTGTTTTACAAATCGGGGATTCCAACTGGGTAGTGGATTGGGTGAAACCTTAATCCGGTGCGTAAACCGTTAAGATCTTATCGGCAAGCACATCACTCAATTTGAAATAACTCTCTTGTGTCCATCCGCCCACATGCGGCGTGAGCAAGACGCGGTCACTGTGAAGTAAATACTTCAGTGATTCCGGAATTTCCGACTCGAAAAACGATTCGAAGGAAGCTTTCTCAAATTCATTCACATCCAGGCCCGCACCAAGTACAATTCCCTTTTCCATGGCGCGTATCAGGGCTGCGGTTTCAACGATCTTTCCGCGGGATAAATTCAATAAAAAGATCGGTTTACCCAGTGCATCGAAGAGTTCCTGATTGGCAAAGTAAATGGTTTCAGCGTTCTGGGGAATATGAAACGAGATCACATCTGATTTTCGCAATACAGCCTCCAAGGTTGCTTCCATCACAAAATCATCCCCGAAACCCGACTTGTATTTGTCGTAGGCCAGCACTTTCACATCAAAACCACGAAGTTTTTTGGCAAAGGCAGCGCCGTTATTTCCGTAACCAATGATCCCAACGGTCTTTCCATCTAATTCCACACCTCGATTCCCTTCACGATCCCAGATTCCCAGACGTACGTCCCGATCTGCTGTGTGTAACTTATTCATGAGGGTTAACAACATCCCAAGAGCATGTTCCCCCACTGCATTGCGGTTTCCTTCCGGCGCATTGAAGAGTTGAATACCTCGATTGACGCAATAGGCCTCATCAATATTCTCTATCCCTGCACCTGAGCGCGCAATGAATTTCAATTCCGGGGCAAACTGCAACAATTGTTCATCCATCGGAAAACGCGAACGGATCACGATCCCATGTGCTATTTTCAATCGACTTTCACATTCTGCACGCGTCCAAGATGTACCATCTACGCACGTAAAAATACCGCTAGCTAGAAGTCGCTCCTCCAATACCCGGTGAACGCTGTCTAAAAAAACCACTTCTTTTTTCATAGATTCTGCATTTGGGGTTCCTTCAAGGCGGTCATCACAAAATTACTGTGAACCTGACCAATGTGTGGAATCGTTGTCAATTTATTCTTTAAAAAATGCTGGTAGGCCTCCATATCTTTCACTTCCACCAGGAGCGTGTAATCTACTGAACCGGCGACGTGATAGCAGGCAGCCACTTCTTTTAATTTAACCACCAGTTGTTCGAACTCGTTCAAAGCTTCGAGCTGGTGCGTGCGCAGGGAAACCTGACAAAACACTTGTAACTCACGTCCCAAAAAATGGCGGTTGATGGTAGCCACATAACCGGTAATGATCCCTAATCGCTCCAAACGACGTATCCGTTCAAAGGTTGGCGTAACCGAAAGTCCCACCTTATCCGCAATTTCCTTGTTACTCCACTTCGCATTATTTTGAAACAACTCTAAAATCTGCTGATCTATTTCATCCAATTCCCGCTCTGGTCGGTTTGCCATAAAGAATAGTTTTCCGTTGATACACAAATCTAAGCAATTCAAAAGAATTTATTTCTTCATTATCCAATTTTTTTAGTTTTGTTTTCTGCATTTATTGCTTTATAGTGTATTTATTTTTTAATTGGTTTAAATTTTACAGAAAATGAGACCAGAAAGTTTAATGATGAGTTATGGCTACAAACCTTCGCTTTCAGAAGGAGCTATCAAATGTCCGATCTTCCAAACTTCTACGTTCGTGTTCAACACTGCTGAAGAAGGTAAGGCATTTTTTGAAGTGGCCTATGGGATCCGCGAGAAGGGTGAAAATGAAGAGATGGGTTTGATCTACTCGCGTTTGAACAATCCGGATCTGGAAATTTTGGAAAACCGTTTGTGCTTGTGGGACGAAGCTGAAGATTGCGCTGTTTTTGAAAGTGGGATGTCGGCTATTTCAACAGCCTTGATGGAATTTTTGGCTCCGGGCGACCTGTTGTTGTATTCTCGTCCGGTTTATGGTGGAACAGATCACTTCATCAATCACTTTTTGAAGAAAATGCAGATCGAATCGGTTGGTTTCCGCGCCGACGAGTCGATGGAAACGATAATCGAACGTATTGAAGCTACCGGAAAGGCCGACCGCTTGCGCATGATTCACATTGAAACCCCGGCAAACCCAACGAATGCCTTGATCGACATTTCCATGTGCGCTGCCATTAAAAAACGCTATACAACAAGCGACACAGAAGTGATTCTCTCTGTTGACAATACGTATATGGGACCAATCTGGCAACATCCCTTGAAGCACGGAGCTGATTTGGTACTGTATTCGGCAACGAAATACATTGGTGGACATTCGGACGTGATCGCGGGAGCTTGTTTGGGCTCAAAAGCTTTGATCGCACGCATCAAAGGATTGCGCACCTTTTTAGGAAATATGGCCGGACCATGGACAGGTTGGTTGTTGATGCGTAGTTTGGAAACCTTGAAAGTGCGTATGGAAGAGCAAGCAAAAAATGCCGTTCACGTAGCGCAATTCTTGAAAAACCATCCGAAAGTAAGTCACGTTTACTACCTGGGGTTCATTCCGGAACAAGGAACAGCCAACGAAAAACGTATTTACGAAGAACAATACACTTCCAGTGGAGCCATGATCGCATTCGACGTGGTGGGTTGTGAAGCAGAAGCATTCCGTTTACTGAATAACTTGAAATTGATCAAGTTGGCGGTTTCGTTGGGAAGTACTGAAAGTTTGGCCGAACACCCGGCAACGATGACCCATGCCGACGTTCCTATGGATGTAAAAGAGGCGATGAAGATCTCTCCGGCCTTGGTGCGTTTATCGGTGGGTGTGGAACATTTCGAAGATATCATTGCCGACATTGATCAGGCATTGACACATGTGTAAACCCATTTCTACTACTACAATAAAGGCTGCAAATTTTGCAGCCTTTATTTATTCCCCCTCATTGATCACATCGATCTCTTCTTGCAATTCGTTCTCCAACAACTCTAGGTTATATCGCTCTGCAAAAGCTTGCTGCGCTGATTGAAAACGGTCATCCAAGGGTGCTTCACGCTGTGAAATGCTATCCAAAATCGCTTGCATTTCCTCGAGCGATGCTTCGTTCAGGTTTGTATCGAAATAGATCTGCACCATCTTGCGGTAATCTTCATTCAGAATCTGGCGGTAAAAACGGAACAAGGCCAAAGCACTTTCTTTCAGTTCAATATTCTTTTCAAATGGGGTGATCTTGGCAGCTTTGGCAATAGCGTCATCCGTAAATGCCACCATCGCATTCAATTCACTGATTGCATACTCCAGGGTGGCACTTTCATCGCCAACAATATCGTTGAAGGCCAACATCTTTTCACCGATGCTCACCTGAACATTCACAATGTAATCGTTGTACTCTTGCGCTGAAGAGAACGTTTGCGCCTTAACAGTAAGTGTAAAAAGCAACGCAAACACAAAAGTTAGTTGTTTCATTTTGATTGGTTTTGCATGCAATGTACCATTAATATGCCAACAATTCACTCAACAAAGACACATAGTACAATCGCAATTTCTGGTTATCTTCGCAACACAAAGTTTCAGAATACCATGAGCAATCTACACACATCGGCTGGCGAGTTAAGCATTTACAATAGTTTGAACGGTGAAAAGCAACGATTTGAACCACTGCACGCGGGAAGAATCGGTATGTATGTGTGTGGACCAACGCTCTATTCTGAACCGCACATGGGTAACATGCGCACCTTCATCAATTTCGATATGATCTACCGATACTTATTGAAATTGAGGTATCAGGTAAAGTATGTGCGCAATATCACAGACGCTGGTCACATTACCAACTCTGCCGGTGAAGCCGTAGACAGCATCGGTAAAGCAGCACGACTTGAACAGGTACAATCATTGGAGATCGTTTACAAATACAACGTGAAATTCCAGGAGTTGCAGCGCATTTACAACATGCTTCCACCTGCCATTGAACCAACAGCAACCGGACATATTCAAGAACAGATCGAGATCATCGAAAAGATCATTGAAAATGGTTTTGCCTATGTGGTGAATGGTTCAGTTTACTTCGATGTACGTGCCTATTCTCAAAAATTCCATTACGGCATTTTGTCCGGAAGAAAAGTAGACGAATTGGAAGAAGAAACACGCAACCTGAATGCACAGGATGAAAAGCGTTTTTTCGCGGATTTCGCACTTTGGAAAAAAGCCAATCCGGAAGACATGCAAATCTGGCGTTCGCCTTGGGGAGATGGAAATCCGGGATGGCACATCGAATGTACGGCTATGAGCACCAAATATTTGGGATCACAATTCGATATTCACGGTGGTGGAATGGACTTGAAGTTTCCGCACCACGAGGATGAGATCGCGCAAAACTGTGGTTCTTTGGGTTGCAATCCTGCGCGCTTCTGGATGCACGCCAACATGTTGAATGTGAACGGACAAAAAATGTCCAAGTCACTTGGAAATTACTTCTTGCCAAAAGAGATCGTGGAAGGAACAACCACGGTGTTTGATAAGCCATACGCGCCTCATGTGATCCGCTTCTGCATGATGCAGGCACATTACCGTAGCACCTTGGATCTGAGTTCGGAATCATTAAATGCTGCTGAAAAAGGCTTGTCGCGCTTGCAAGAAGCCATGGATAAATTGGCCACTCTTCCGGTTTCTAAGCAATCAACTGTAGACGTTCCGGCTTTAGTGAACAGTTTCTACAAAGCAATGAACGACGATTTCAATGCGCCAATGCTCATTGCTCAGTTGTTCGAAGCAGCAAAAACGATTCATGCGGTTGCCGAAAACAAAGCACAAATTTCTGCGGAGGACTTGGCTGTACTTACACTTGAAATGACCAGTTTCTTCCAGGATGTGTTGGGAATTACACTGGAATCCGGTGACAACAGTGAAGCTTTGAATGCTGCCATGGAACTGGTATTGGAAATGCGCAAAACAGCGCGTGAAAACAAAGATTGGGCTACCTCAGATCTTATTCGCGACCGATTGGCTGCAGCCGGAATTACTATCAAAGATGCCAAGGAAGGTACGACCTGGTCGGCTAAATGATCTTCATAACATGACTGCAGGGGAACACTTCGGTAAGGCATATAAACTTTGCAGCAAAAAGCAGATCAATGCAGTTTATGTATCCGGCAAGGTGGTGAAATCCTACCCGATCAATTGTCATTATTTACCGCTTTCGTTGGACGCCGCTGTCCCGTTTCAAGTGGTAATTGCGGTTCCAAAAAGAGCCTTCAAACGCGCACACGATCGGAACTATATCAAACGCCTGCTGCGCGAAGTCATCCGCAAGAACAAGCAACTGATCGAACCGAAACTGCAAGCTAATGCTACCCAATTGGGAATCATGGTATTTTACCGATCCAAGGAAATTCCGAATTACGAGCAACTGGACCAAGCCTGGCAAAAATTGGTGCAGAAGTTGACCCAGGAGCTGGATTTTGGCGCTGTGAACAATGAATCGTGAGAGAATTTCGTTACTACATCTAGCAGCCAAGTTAAACTTTGGTATTTTTACCTAACAATGAACTCCCAAAAGGAGCAATGAATAAATCGGAAAGAACAATGCATAAATTAATAGCGATCTGCTTACTAAGTGCTTCTTTGTTTTCCTATCAGGGAATCAAGGCTCAAACAAATGGCTTTGAGGTGCTTAAATCGATGGAGTTGATGGACATGATCTTCCAACAATTGGAGATGAATTACGTGGACGACATCAAACCGGGTGAGATGAGTAAAACGGCGATCGATGCCATGCTCAAAGAACTGGATCCGTACACGGTTTATTACCATGAGGCGAATATGGAAGATTACCGCTTGATGACTACCGGACAGTATGGAGGAATTGGTGCTTTGATTCGTAAAATGGGCGATTACACCTATATCGCTGAACCGTATGAAGGTAATCCAGCCCAAAAAGCCGGGGCGAAAGCGGGTGACAAGATCCTGAGCATTGATGACAAAGACATGAAGGGAAAACCTTCCGATGAAGTTTCTGCAGCACTAAAAGGTCCAAAAGGCTCTACAATTACACTAAAAGTTGAGCGCAACGGAGCCATTGAAACCATTTCGATCACCCGTGACGAGATCAAATTACCGGATGTTCCTTATTCTGGAATGCTAACTGCTCAAGTGGGGTACATCAAACTCAATAGCTTTACGCAAACTGCAGCTTCCGATGTGCGTGTTGCTTACGATCAGTTGAAAATGAACGGCATGAAATCGTTGGTTTTAGACTTGCGTGGAAACGGTGGTGGATTGTTGATCGAAGCGGTGAAGATCGTGAACATGTTCGTGAAAAAAGGACAAACCGTTGTAACCACAAAAGGACGAATCGAAGAAGAAAACCGCGTGTATGCCACATCAGCAGAGCCGGTTGACCTGAATATTCCGGTGGTGGTATTGATCGATGGTGGTTCTGCTTCCGCTTCCGAGATCGTTTCGGGAAGTTTGCAAGATTTGGATCGCGCAGTAATTGTTGGATCTACCAGTTATGGGAAAGGATTGGTACAACGCACCTTTGATCTGAAATACGGTTCTAAGATCAAATTGACAATCTCTAAATACTACACGCCTTCCGGTCGCTGTGTGCAACGTTTGGAATACTACGACAAAGAAAATGGAGAAAAACCGAAGCAAATTGCTGATTCCCTATTGAAAAAATTCAAGACTGTCAACGGACGTACCGTGATCGACGGGCGCGGGATCGAACCGGATGTGGATGTTGAGAAGAATGACTACAGCAGACTATTGGCGCAATTGATGGTGAGCAACGTGATCTTCAATTATGCAACCGAATATGCACGCACACACAGCAATATCGGTGACGCACGTAATTTCCGTCTTACACCGGAGGAATACGAAGCCTTCAAGCAGTTTGCCTTGAAACAAGATTTCAAATACAATACCGCCTCGGAAGAGCAGCTCGAAAAAATGAAAAAAACGGCTGAGGAAGAAGGATACTACGAAGATGTGAAAGCCGAATACGATGCTTTGTTGGCCAAAGTAACGCCATCGAAAGAGCGTGACATGGAGAAGTTCAAAGAGGAGATCAACGATTTGTTGTCGAATGAGATCGTATCACGCTACTATTATCAAAAAGGTCGTGCTGAACAAGCTTTCCAGTTGGATCCGGATGTGCAAAAAGCTATCGAAATTCTAAACGATTCGAAGCAATACAACACTATACTAGGAAAATAAGCGTTTGTAAGGAAAGCCTTCTTGTATGCTGGATAAACTGACCGGAAAACCGGTACATTTTACGATTCATTTCATTGCCTGTCTGGCCATTGCTGTTGGACTTCCATGGAGTAAGATTCCCCTTTCCCTTGGAACAATGTTGCTTTTCGCCAATTTATTGCTGAAAGCTGATTTCAAGAATTATTGGCTGGCTTGGAAAAAGAATCCGTGGTTAATTGCACTCTTTGTTTACGTTGCATTCGAATGGTTGTCCATCACTTGGAGCTCCAATTTGGATTATGTTGGTCATGATTTCCGGGTAAAATTGCCACTCTATGCCCTGCCTCTTGGATTGGTCGCATTGCCTTTTACAGATAGAAAGTGGATCTATGTGATCTGTATGTTCTTTTTGGGAAGCTTGTTGGTGACTTCTGTTCTCAACTATGCTTATTACGCGCAATGGTTCGGACCAAAACATTACAACGACATCCGCGGGTTATCGCTGTTCGTTTCTCACATTCGCTATGCCTTACTGATTGCAACCGGAGTGGCATTGTTGCTTGGATGGTGGCTACGGAAATTACCGTATCGCTGGTTCGCCTTGGTCTTGATTGGCTGGTTCGTTTATTATACCTGGTTCGCACAAGTGGTGGCCGGTTACATGTCACTACTTGCAGTTTTGATCGCCGGGATCGTTCTACTGATCCGCAACATTCCTTCGAAATCCGTTAAACGACTCTTGGTTACGAGCACGCTGGTTGCATTGATTGCCGGAAACTGGTGGTTGTATACGGAATTGGCTCCCATCCCGGAAAAAGTGAAAATGGATGAACTTTCCAAAGTGTCGAAATACGGTGAACCTTACTATTTTGAATCGGCTACCCCATGGGAGAACGGCTATCCTATCTTAGCCCAGATCGCCCAAAAAGAGATCGATTCGTGTTGGAATGCCGTTTCCAAGTTGCGCTACAACATCGATCGGGACGCCAAAGGAACCATGGTGCATTATACACTTTGGCGCTACATGACTTCACGTGGACTCACAAAAGATCGCGAAGGGTTTTCCAAACTAAGCCCCAAAGAGATCAAACTCATTGAACAAGGAATCGCTTCGGTGGAATTGGCCAAAGGCGGTCTGCACGCACGTTTGCATTCCGTACGCACACAAATCCAATATCCGGAAGATCCGAACGGACATTCCATGCTACAACGTTTAGAATATTGGAAGGCAGCCACAGCGATCATCAAAGAAAACTGGCTCATTGGAGTGGGTGCTGGCGACATCGAAGACCGCTTTCAGGCTGAATATGTGCGAACGAACAGCAAACTCCTTCCCGAGAATCGACACCGATCTCACAATCAATATTTCACCACGTGGATCACTTCCGGACTTTTCGGATTACTTGCCTTTTTAGGGTTGTGGTTCATCGTAATTCGTTCTTCCATGCGTATGCGTGCGTTTGAATGGCTTTCATTTACCGGGATTGTGGTGACTTCCTTCTTGATCGAAGACACCCTGGAAACGCAGATCGGTGTTACTTACGTCGCATTTTTCTTCGGATTGTTCGCCGGAAATGCCGGACTTTTTTACAGAAAAGTGCCACAATCCTAAACCTTCACGAAAAAATAACGTACACCTTAAGGCACCTGCTTGTTTAACGCGGGGAAAGCCCTAATTTTGCAGTAAATTTCAGCGCTATGCGGTTCGAACTGACCAAAGATTTTCTGGAGCGCATCCGATTGGCCATCACATCGGAGGATACCGCATGGATCAAAGAACACATCATTGACCTACACTTCGCGGATATTGCGGAGATCATGGACGAATTGTCGAATGAGCAGGCCAAATTCCTGTATTACCAACTCGACGAAGAAGTTCAGGCCGATGTGCTCATGGAGCTGGAAGAAGAGGTGCGGGATCGTTTCTTAGCTTCCTTGTCGTCCAAAGAGATGGCAGAACAGCTAGAAAACCTCGATTCCGATGACGCCGCAGATATCTTGGGAGAACTACCGGATGAAAAGATCCAGGAGGTCATCTCACAAATGGAAGACGACGATGCTGCTGACGATATCGTTGACCTCCTCAATTACGACGAAGATACTGCCGGGGGACTCATGCAGAAAGAGTTCATTCAGGCAAAATTGGATTGGCCGGTAAATCGTGCTTTGGTGGAATTGCGTCGACAAGCGGAAGACGTGGAACAAGTGTACACGATCTACGTGGTAGACGATCTGAATAAATTGGTGGGGATGCTTTCCTTGAAGCGCCTGTTGTTCGCTTCACCGAAAACTCCGATCCGCGACCTGTTCCAGGCCAAGAACCTCATCTCCGTAAAAACTAGCGATTCCAGTGAAACGGTGGCGAAGGTGATGGAAAAATACGACCTCGTTTCAGTGCCAGTTGTGGACTTGCAAAACAAATTGGTAGGTCGCATTACCATCGACGACGT
>JBMLQF010000144.1:0-24647 GCA_049241705.1 Fluviicola sp.
TATTACATCTACCCTTTTCAGCAGGAAGTGGAGAACAATGAATCGCGCTATTATGCCTTGTTGGATTTCAAAGAGGTGATCAAACGCGACGAGAAAAACCGAGGGATCGTTTCAGTAGATGTGAAGCCGCTAACTAAAACTCAGAAAGCGCGAAGTCCTTACAATGGCATGAATAAAAAAACGATGAAAATCATGTTGGAATGGATCCAAGAGGATGCGGCGGATATGGTTGGAGTTTCTGATAATCTGATGAAGGACATTACGCCGGCCTTGGAAGCATTACCGGATGGAGATTACGTGCAGTTTTACCGGGACATCCCTTACGTGGATGGAAAGACAATCCGTTACAAGAACGACATTGTTGCAGGTTTTTTCAGCATAAGTAAGAATCAATTGAACGGACCGGCCAAATTCTTCTATCCAGGCGGACAATTTTTGAAAGAAGGGAACTATTTGAATGGCAGTAAAACAGGGGTTTGGAAGGCATACAACTACAAGGTGAACTTTGTAAAAAGCTATGTTGCAGAAAAGGAGCAAAAATCAACCAGTGAAGCGGGAAAATCATCCATAATCCAAGATACGATCACGGAATTGATCACGTTTAAAAACGGTATTCGCCACGGGGCATATTTACGAACATGCAATGCACAGATCATAGAAAAAGGAGAATTCTCAGAAGATAAGTCGATTGGTACTTGGGAATACTACGGAAAACGAGAAGTAAAGACCAGAAATGAAAAGGGTGAATGGGTGACCGAAACAAAAGAAGATGATTACATCCTCTTGGAGCGCTACACCTTACGTACGGACAAACAACGTGGAAAAGGACTTCTATTCCGCACAGATGTGATCCATGATAGTTACCGATACGGTTCGGATGACGATAAATTGTTCTTCTTCGACACCTTGTATGAATACGACCCACAGAACTTCCCAAATTTTGGTTATTTCTTCTCGATCATAGAACAAGAGGAAAACATTGAACTTCCGGAAGAAGCGTACGAGAGCTATGAAGGAAGTGAGCGCGAAATGGAGGGCGATTACATGTATGAAGGTTCTGGAGAATATGGAGAAATGATGGACTCCACTTATTCGCCATTAGATAACTATCAATACATCGATGGAAAGCGTTACCGCATCAATCAGTTGATCGACTCATTGGGCTACCTCTACGATTACGAAGGCATAGCCGAATCTTATCACCAAAATGGACAATTGCGTTACCGTATCGAAATCAAAAATGGAACCTTGGTGGAGGAATCACCTGTTTATTACGACAACGGCCAGATTGCAAATGAGATCGTTCATTTAAAGGACTCCAATCGCTACGAACAGCGATTCTACGATTATTACGGAACCAATTACATGACCATTCGCTACGACAAAGAAGGTAAAGTGTTGAAAGGTCAAGAGTCTGACGAGAATGAGTACATTACCCTGGAAGGTAAGAAATACATGATCAATTTCGGAACTCCGAATTTCTTGTTCAACACCTACGATTCCCTGAAAAAAGGAATAGACCACCGCATGTTGATCGAAGAAAAACGTTGGAAACAAGACAGTTTGTTGGCAGGTACAACCTATTTCGACCCAACAAGTATGACAGTTGAAACGACAGAAAATAATTTTGTTGGCGAGCCTTATTACAAAGCGGAATTGTTGTTTGGTGAAGAGTACAAATCCTTGACAGGTAAATTGATCTACACCTACAAGAACATCGAATTAACCAACGTGATCAGTGGAGAATATGCAGATTATTACGGATACCGCATGAACCCTTGGGCGATGGGCGCTGACAGTACTTCACCACAGGTTAGGGCTTTGTCATGGCGTTATTTGTACAATTTGGATGGATCCAAAGAACTCAAAGTAAACGGGCAATTGTTCACCGGAAATTATAAATCGGTTCTGAACGGTTCTACTTTCAAAGTTTCGGCTTCTGATAAAGCCATCGCATTGACCATCCCGAGTGGATATGCAGATTATCAGATCTACAAGAAGCAAATGCCGAAGTATTTGAAGAACAAGAAACCAACCGATTACTTGCGCAGTTATTTCCCGGATTATGGAGGTCGCGAGAATATCGGAACTGGTATCTTATCATTCTTGGAATTCGATGGCGAGATCTTAAACTACCGTTACAGCGACAACTACGATCTGGACAAACCATTTGTAACTGATCGCGAAGAAGAAGTTCGCAGCAATAAGAAACCTTCCAAGCCGAGAAATCATTACGCCAACTCGCACGAAGGAAAATACCTGAACGGAAAACAAGAAGGTGCCTGGATCACCAAAGATGAGACCGGAAAAGTACTGCGTGTTTTCAATTACAAACAAGGCGAAATGCATGGGGATGTGATCATCTATGGAATTGAATATCCGGCCAAAAAACCAAAAAAACGCGACGAAGAAGAAATGTATGCTTACCGAGATGAACTTCCGGCTTACTTGCAAGATCCTAAACCAAATAAAACGACCTACTACGTTAACCGTAAAGGTTATTTCAACAATGGAAAAATAGAAGGTGCGGTATACACATTCAATTGGCTGGGAGATACATTGGCTGTAGACAACTTCAAAGAAGGGATACAAGAAGGCTTTAGCTTCAAGCGCAACAAATTATTCTACTCCGAATCCACCTTTGAGGCAGGCGAACAAGATGGAATTACACGTACGTGGTTGACACGTCCGGGGAAAGATTCTGTATTGCTTTTTGAGTTGAATTTCCAAAATGGAAGCCTACAGGGACAATCGGTTGCTTACCACGCTAATGGAAAATTGGCGAAAAAAGGATTCTTCCTGAACGGTTTGCCTATCGACGATTTCGAGGCCTACGATACCTTGGGCTTCCGCTATCAATACGTGAAATTCCAATACAACCAACCTGTGGAAGAAAAGATCTGGGAAGAGAACCAATTGAGCATCAAGTATGAATTCGATTGGCGCGATTCGATCTACTTCAATACTGAGGCAATCACTTCTGCAACCAGCATCGATCGTTTGTTGTACGAAATGGGCTTCGAGGATGACGAGTTGCGCAGACCTTACTACGGTCGACCAAGCTTGGTTGATAAAACCGGAATTACGTATACCCTTACTAAATATTATCCGAACGACACGATTGCGCGCCACGGAATGTTGGAAAAAGGCAAGAAAGTAGGATGTTGGGACTATTACAGCTATGAAGGTGTGAAATTGTTGGAAGTAGAATACTTCGACACGGTTCTAACCTTGTTCGATTCGATCAAATTCAAATCAAAAGGTGTTCTGACCTACCTGGATCCAAAAGGTCAGGAATTGAGCAAACATTACGTGATCGAAAAGATCGAGAAATACGATTGTTCACACTCTGATCACCACGAAGAGCGCATGTTGTACTGCTTCTGGGAAAAAGACACGAACCAACACCGCATCAACGGTTACACGAAAAACTATTACGATAACGGTGCCTTGCAAAACGAAGGTTGGGTAAAAGATGGTATTCCTGTTGGCATCTGGAAATTGTACGATTCCAACGGAAACTTGGATCAGGTAGGAGTTTATAAAAATGGGAAACGTGATGGCCGCTGGTTGAAAGGAGATTTGGGCAGTGTGAAGAACATGAGCGAGATCTGTTTGAACCCGAACATCGAGAATTTAGAAGAGATCTTGAGTTACCAAGAAAAGTTGTTAGATATCTCGGTTGTTTATTACAATATGGGTAAAGAGATCCGTCGTGAATACTACGGAATCAATATGAACAACGAAGAAGCTCCGGAAGGATTCTACGAAGAAGAAGAGGAATTCTACTTTGACGAAAGCATTGAATTTGAAGAGCCATAATTGTGGATTCGGTGATTTTGTTTTGAGTGAAAGTAGCAACTTTCGAACTTAGCAACTTTGCTAAATTCGAAAGTTGAAAAGTTGCATCGTTGAAACATTGCAATGTTTCTATGTTGCAACTTTGAGCCATTTCTCCACTTCTACCCCTTTTTCCACTATCTTTAAACCCACTAAAAGATAGTCACATGAAATTCAATACCTCCGTGGTGTTCGACCAGCAAGAGTGCCTCGTTGTCCTTGCAGGAAAAAAAAAACGAAACACCCAACAACCTCTTGCCTGTAGTTGCAGACGAGTGGAACGCATTCCTAAAAGAAGAAGAAGATTTTCGCAGTTTCAAATTGGCTGGAAAACACTATTTCTTCGTGAAAACGCAAAAATCAGACGAAGCTTACCGCATTGTTGGATTCAAAGTGCGCTCAGCTCTGAGCAAATCGGTGAAATCCGTGTGCATTGCCGGAGGAAAAACCAATGCACTTTTGGTAGCCGAAGGTTTGGCCCTTTCGAACTACCAATTCATCCATTACCGCAAAGAAGCTGAAAAAGAGAAGAACGCGCTTGAGCTGATCGATTTCACTGCAAAAGTGTCGGAAGCTACCTTAACAGAACTAAACGCCACTTTGAAAGCAGTTTTCTGGGCGCGCGACCTCGTGAACGAACCGAATTCTTACCTGACAGCAACCAAATTATCGGAAGAAATTGTTGCGAAAGGTGCAGAAGCTAATTTCCAAGTTACGGTTTTGGAAAAATCCATGATCGAATCCTTGAAAATGGGTGGTTTGTTGGCCGTAAATAAAGGTTCTATCGAACCACCGACATTTACAATCTTAGAGCACAAACCGAAAAAACCGGTGAATAAAAAACCAATCGTCTTGGTTGGAAAAGGGGTGGTTTACGATACCGGAGGATTGAGCTTGAAGCCAACTCCCGGATCTATGGACTCGATGAAATCTGATATGGCTGGTGCTGCGTGTATGGCAGGAACGATCTACGCTGCTGCTCAAATGGAGCTCCCAGTTCACCTGATCGCATTGATTCCGGCAACGGATAACCGTCCGGGATTGAATGCTTACGCTCCGGGTGACATTATTCGCATGTACGATGGAACAACAGTGGAAGTCTTGAATACAGATGCCGAAGGTCGCATGATCCTGGCGGATGCCTTGGCCTATTCTGATAAATACAAACCGGAATTGGTGATCGATGCTGCAACGCTTACCGGAGCAGCCGTTCGCGCTATCGGACAAAAGGCTTCTTGTATCATGGGGAATGCCGATAAAAAATACTTCAAAATGCTCGATGAAGCCGGAATGGAAACGTACGAGCGCGTGGTGCAATTGCCGTTTTGGGACGATTACTTTGAGGAAATGAAATCCAAGATCGCCGACCTGAATAATTTGGGTGGTGGAATGGCTGGTATGATCACAGCCGGGAAATTCTTGGAGCATTTCGTAAAAGCACCTTACATCCACATGGACATTGCTGGTCCGGCTTATTTGGAACGTCCGCAAGATTACCGCGGATTGGGCGGAACGGGAACAGGAATTCGTTTATTGATCAACTTCTTAAAGCGCTTGGCATAATGGATAAGGAAAAAATCAAAGAAGAAGGAAGTGCCAATCCAATTCGCGTTGGGATTTCAGTAGGAGATATCAACGGGATCGGACCGGAAGTGATCATCAAAGCCTTGCACGACAACCGCTTGTTGTTGGATTGCACGCCGATCATCTACGCGTCATCGAAGACCTTGAACTTTCACAAAAAGCAGTTGAACGATCTGGATTTCAATTACCAGTCATGCAAAGCCGCTACCGAAGCGGTTAACAGAAAGATCAACATCGTAAACGTTTGGAACGACGAAGTCCAATTCGATCTGGGTAAAGGAACAGAAACCAGCGGAAAATATGCCTTTCAATCCTTGGAAAAAGCTACTGAAGACCTCGCATCAGGTAAGATCGATGTTTTGGTAACAGCACCCATTTCGAAAGAAGCGATCGGAAAAGCCGGATTCCAATTCCCTGGTCACACCGAATACCTGGCACACTTGGCCGGAATGGATGAGGCTTTGATGATGTTGGTGAGCGGTTCCTTACGAGTTGCCTTGGTAACTTCGCATGTAGCTTTGAAAGAAGTGGCCAGTGCACTGACAAAAGACCGCGTTTTAGCAAAGATCAAAGCACTAGATAGTTCTTTACGCAAAGATTTCGGGATCATCCGTCCGCGCATTGCCGTGTTTGGTTTGAACCCACATGCCGGGGAAAATGGTAAAATGGGCAGTGAGGAATCGGATGTGATCTTACCAGCGATCCAAGCAGCGCGTTCCGAGAACATTTTGGCAACCGGACCTTTCCCTGCAGACGGCTTTTTCGGAAGTCCTGCACGTTCGCAATACGACGGAGTTTTGGCGATGTATCACGATCAAGGATTGGCTGCATTCAAGGCCTTGGCATTTGAAGATGGCGTGAATTTCACGGCTGGCTTGCCAATCGTGCGCACGTCACCGGATCATGGGACAGCTTTTGATATTGCAGGAAAAAACGAGGCGAACGGACAATCGATGCGCAGCGCCATTTATCTGGCCATGGACATCTACCGTACACGTCTGTTTTTGAAAGAGATCAACGAAAATCCATTGCGTCCGCAAGAGGCAGGAAACAATAAAAGGAAAGGGGCTCCTTCGGAAGATATCGAGTAATTATTTCGAAAAAAGGAAAGTTATTCACTTCTATTCGTTTATTTTTTCTACCTTTGCCCTCCAATTTTTGTGTAGTGAAGAAATCTACGAATGCGTTCATGATCCCTTTTGTAGGGTTAAAAATAGGGACTCATCGCTTTGATTTTGAGCTAGACAAGTCGTTCTTTGCATCCTTTGAAGGGTCACCAATTGAAGATGCTACTGTTAACAGCAGTTTGGTATTAGAAAAGAAGGAGACCATGATGATCGCAACCTATTCGGTAAGCGGAACAGTGGAAACTACATGTGACCGCTGCAACGATCCGATCTCGGTTCCTGTTAATGGAGAAATGCGTATCATCTACAAATTCGGTAACGAAAGTTCAGAAGATGAAAATCTGATCGTTTTGGATCCGGACGCATACGAGATCGATGTAGCACCTCCATTTTATGAGTTGTTGGTGATCTCACTTCCTACACGGGTCTTGCATCCGGAGGGAGGTTGTAATGAGGAAATGATGGAGTTGTACAATTCGCTTATCATCAATGCCGGGGAACCGGATGACATCGATGACGAGGATTGGGATGACGAAGAATGGGACGATGAAGAATGGGAAGACGACGACGAGAATGACTTGGACGACTCGGATGAAGGTGATGACACACCGGATGACGACAAACCGATAGATCCTCGTTGGGCGGCATTAAAAAATTTGAATTAACGTTTTAATTATATAGTAAAATGGCACATCCTAAACGCAGAACCAGTACGACACGTCGTGACAAGAGAAGAACACACGTGAAAGCTGTAGCTAAGAACATTGCAACTTGTCCAACTACAGGACAACCGCATTTGTTCCACCATGCATACTGGCATGAGGGTAAATTGTACTACAAAGGAAGAGTAGTAGCTGAGAAAGAAGTAGCGATCTAATTCGCTTTACCAAACATTCCTCCTGATGAAGATAGGAATTGATATTTTAGGCGGTGACTTCGCGCCGGAAGCAAATATTTCCGGTGCAGTACTCGCTAGAAAGGAACTTCCTCAGGACGTGCAGCTCGTGTTGATCGGCGACCAGGACCAGATTCTGAGTGGCCTAAACGCGTTGAATGCAGGTTCAGAAGGTTTTGAGATCGTTCATGCGCCGGACATCATTACGATGCACGACCATCCAACGCGCGCTATTCCGCAAAAACCAAACAGTAGTATTGCTGTGGGGTTCGATCTTCTTGCGAAAAAAGAGATCGATGTATTTGCGAGTACCGGTAATACCGGAGCCATGTTGGTTGGTTCGATCTATAAGATCAATACGATCCCTGGTATCATACGTCCATGTATCACCTCCGTGCTTCCAACAGCCGACGGGGGCAATTCCATTTTATTGGATGTCGGTTCCAACGCAGATTGCAAGGCAGATGTCTTGTACCAATTTGCCGTTTTAGGAAGTTTGTACTCCAAGAATGTTTATGGAAATGAAACACCACGCGTTGGTTTGTTGAACATTGGCGAAGAGGAATCGAAAGGAAACCTGTTGACCATTGCCGCTCACAAACTGATGGCTGAATCGGATGAAATCAACTTCATTGGTAACATCGAAGGGCGTGATCTATTCACCGGTAAAGCTGACGTGATCGTGTGTGACGGATTCACCGGGAATGTGGTATTGAAACAAGCTGAAGGAATCTATACCCTGATGCGCAAGCGCGGAATCCGCGATGAATATTTTGACCGCTTTAACTACGAAAATTATGGCGGAACTCCTATATTAGGCGTCAAAGGAAATGTCATTATTGGACACGGCATCTCGAACGATAAAGCAGTTCGCAGCATGTTGATGCACAGTTATGAGGTTGCAAAATCTGGTTTGGCGACTAGAATTAACGAAGCATTCAATCAATAAAATGGGAAAAATTACAGCAGCAATTACAGGCGTTTGTGGTTACCTTCCGGAAGAGGTTGTAACGAACGATGACCTGTCGAAATTGGTAGATACATCAGATGAATGGATCACATCCAGAACGGGTATCAAAGAGCGTAGGATCTTGCGCAACGGAGGTGCATCGGATATTGCTGCTGAAGCGGTAAAAGGATTACTTGCAAAAACCAATACTGATCCATCTGAGATCGAATTGGTGATTTGTGCTACCGTAACTCCGGACTATCCGTTCCCAAGTACAGCAAACGTGGTTTGTGATAAAGTAGGAATGAAGAATGCATGGGGTTACGACCTTATTGCGGCTTGTTCTGGTTTTATCTATGGTTTGCAAACTGGATCAGCTTTCATCGAATCTGGAAAGCACAAAAAAGTGATCGTGATCGGAGTAGATAAAATGAGTGCCATTTTGGACTACGAAGACAGAACTACTTGTGTGATCTTTGGAGATGGTGGTGGAGCCGTACTTCTTGAGCCAAATAACGAAGGTTTGGGAATTCAAGACGCTATCTTGCGCAGTGATGGTTCCGGACGTCAATATTTGATCCAACCGGGAGGAGGTTCTGTACACCCGGCTTCTCATGATACGGTTGACCAACGCTTGCATTTTGTGAAACAAGAAGGAAAACAAGTGTTTAAGTTTGCGGTAACCAACATGGCTGAAGTTTCGGCAGAAATCATGGAAAAAAACAACCTAACAGCAGAAGATGTTGACTGGTTAGTTCCGCATCAGGCAAATTTGCGTATCATTGACGCCACTGCCGACAGAATGGGCCTACCAAAAGAAAAAGTAATGGTCAACATTCAACGTTACGGAAACACAACAGCAGGTACATTGCCATTGTGTTTATGGGACTGGGAAAAGCAGCTTAAAAAAGGAGACAACATCATTCTATCTGCCTTTGGTGGTGGATTTACTTGGGGTGCTGTTTATCTGAAATGGGCTTACAATTCATAAATTAATCGAAAACTAAAACGCATTAAATAACACGTTATGAACTTAAACGAAATCCAAGACCTCATTAAGTTTGTTGCTAAATCTGGGGTAACTGAAGTAGAAATCGAACAAAAAGATTTCAAGATCACGATCAAATCAGAGAAAGCAAAAGCAGAGCAAATCATCGTACAAGCAACTGCTCCGGCATTGGCTCCAGTAGCGACACCAGTAGCAGCTCCAGTAGCGGCACCAGCAGCAGCTCCGGCTCCTGCGGCAGCTCCAGCACCAGCATCAGATGATTCTAAATACATCACTGTGAAGTCGCCAATGATCGGTACATTCTACCGCTCTCCAGGTCCAGACAAAGATGCATTTGTTTCAGTAGGTCAAACGATCAACAAAGGAGATACAGTTTGTATCATCGAGGCGATGAAATTGTTCAACGAGATCGAATCTGAAGTTTCAGGTAAGATCGTGAAAGTATTGGTTGACGATGCTTCACCAGTTGAATACGATCAACCATTGTTCTTGGTAGATCCTGCTTAAGATTACTTGCGCGTGATTCAGTTCACGACAATGTTTCATAAAAAGGAATTCGATGTTTAAAAAGATATTAATCGCAAATCGCGGTGAGATTGCTTTGCGTGTCATTCGTACATGTAAAGAAATGGGAATCAAAACCGTAGCTGTATACTCTACAGCAGATAAAGATAGTTTACCGGTACGTTTTGCTGATGAAGCGGTATGTATCGGTCCAGCTGTTTCCGGAAAGTCGTACTTGTCTATTCCGAATATCATTGCAGCTGCTGAAATTACGAATGCCGACGCTATTCACCCAGGATATGGTTTCTTGTCTGAAAATGAGAAGTTCTCGAAAGTATGTCAAGAACACGGAATCAAATTCATCGGTGCTTTGCCTGAGCAAATTGCCGGAATGGGTGACAAAGCAACTGCAAAAGCTACGATGATCGCTGCAGGTGTACCATGTATCCCGGGTTCTGAAGGACTTTTGAAGGACTTGGATGATGCACGCGTTACTGCAGAGAAAATCAAGTATCCAATCATCCTGAAGGCAACTGCCGGAGGTGGTGGTAAAGGGATGCGTATCGTTTGGAAACCGGAGGATCTGGAAGCAAACTGGGATTCAGCTCGTCAAGAAGCTGGTGCCGCTTTTGGTAACGACGGTATCTACATGGAGAAATACATTGAGGAACCACGCCATATTGAGATCCAGATTGCTGGTGACCAATACGGAAATGCGTGTCACCTTTCTGAGCGCGACTGTTCAATCCAACGTCGTCACCAAAAATTGGTGGAAGAAACACCTTCTCCATTCATGACAAACGAATTGCGTGAGCGTATGGGTGAAGCAGCTATCAAAGCAGCTAAAGCCGTAAACTATGAAGGTGTTGGTACGGTGGAATTCTTGGTTGACAAGAACCGCGACTTCTACTTCATGGAAATGAACACACGTATCCAGGTAGAACATACCATTACCGAGGAAGTAATCGATTACGATCTAATCAAAGAACAGATCAAAATAGCTGCTGGAGATAAAATTTCAGGAAAGAACTATTACCCACACTTGCACGCGATCCAATGTCGTATCAACGCAGAAGATCCGTATGCTGATTTCCGTCCATCTCCAGGTAAGATCACTTCTTACCACTCACCGGGTGGACACGGAGTACGTATCGATACACATGCTTACGCTGGTTACGTCATTCCGCCAAACTACGATTCCATGATCGGAAAATTGATCGTAGTAGCACAAACTCGCGAGGAGGCTATTTTGAAAATGAAACGTGCTTTCGATGATGTACTCATCCAAAGCACGTTTCATTTTCAAACTCGCGAGGAGGCTATTTTGAAAATGAAACGTGCTTTGGATGAGTACATCATCGAAGGTATCAAAACAACGATTCCTTTCCACCAAAAATTGATGGATGATCCGGATTTCCGTGCAGGAAACTTCACAACGAAATTCATGGAAACGTTTGAGTTTTAATCCCATAAAATACCGAAAAGGGCACTTTTGAAGTGCCCTTTTTTTGTACCACTCGTTTCATTTTCATTATCTTCACTGCGTGTTGACCTCTCTCCGGAATAAAACGATCATTCAGCAACTACTGCTCAACCTGCTCTTACCAGTGGTCGCTGTGCTATTGGCTGTTTTTTTCCTGATCTTTCGATACAACCAGGAAAAACTGGATGAAACACTGGCTCAACAAGAAAAGAACATCCTCGAAGAAACCAAAAACCTAACTTTTTACTTCGATTATGCCATGCATCAACACGAACGGGCATTTATCGGACCCATGAAACAGCATGCCTACCAACTGAGAAATGCCCTTCAATATAAGGACCCAAAACAAGTAGATCTTTTTGAATTAAGCCGACAGTTGGGGATCGATACTTCCTTCGAACACATTTATCTCATCGATCAGCGTCAAGTGATCGTAAACACGACCTTTAAACCGGATTTGGGACTCGACTTTGCGAAATTGAACAGTTCTTACATCACATTTTTCAACGATATCCGCAAGAATAACGTGTTTAAAGAGGATCGTTTTGGATTGGAAATGAAAACCGGCAAGATCAAGAAATATGCTTTTCTGCCAACGGCCGACAAAAGGTACATCATCGAATTGGGAAGCTATTCGGAAGAAGCAACTGCCTACCAAGATCTATTGCTGCAACGCATCTCTACGCTTAAAAAACGATTCCCTGCCTTCGTAAACGTAGAACTTTACCTGGGGGTGAAAGGAAGTCCGGATGTGCGCTTGAAAGACCCCACATTCATCAAAGGATATCTGCGTTGTTTGGAGGAAGGGAAAAACCAGCAGTTGGATATTGACCGCCCGGAAACGCGCTTCAAGGAACGCTGGGATCTCTTCTTCATCCCTGTGCGCGATTCGAAACTTTATGCTGGATACATCCTTGCGGTGGAGATTAACGATTCTCAGGAAAAACAATTATTTAGGGAATTAATCTGGCGCTTTTCAGTGATCTTTTTATTATCGATCGGAAGTATTTTGATCCTCATGATCTGGCGCGCTCGTAAAATTGCCAACCCGATCCGTTCCTTATCTAAGCAAACGCTTTCGATCTCCAGCGATAACCTCAACACCCAAGTCGCTGCCGGAGGAAGTAGCGAACTCGAACAATTAGCGGCGAACTTCAATAAAATGATCCACCAGTTGAAAGAGAGTTACGAGTCGTTGGAAGAAAAAGTGATCGAACGTACCAAAGAACTTTCTGAACAAAAAAAAATAGTAGAGGAAAAGAACAAGGAAATTCTGGACTCTATCCACTATGCGCGTTTCATTCAAGAGGCGCTCTTGCCGAGTTCCGCCAATATGCAAACACTCTTCCCGCAGAATATGGTGCTTTACATTCCGAAAGACATCATTGCCGGCGATTTTTATTGGGTAGAAAAAACGAACCGCGGACATTGGTTCGCAGTAGCCGATTGTACCGGACATGGTGTCCCGGGGGCCATGGTATCCGTGCTTTGCGTAAATGCGATGAACCAAACCTTGTTGGAACATCCACTCATCGAAACGGGTCCGTTCCTCGATGAAGTGCGCGCCAAAGTGATCCAATCCCTGAACCGCGATGCCAGTACGATCAAGGACGGGATGGACATCAGTGCGGGGTGTTTCGATCCGGCAACACGTATGCTGCAATGGAGCGGTGCCAACAACCCACTTTGGATCATCCGTGGGGAAGAACTCATCGAACTGAAACCCGACAAACAACCGATCGGACAATACGAAGGGGCTAGTCCATTCAATACACAGTCTTTTACATGTATGGAGAACGACCTCTTGATCGCTTTCTCGGATGGCTATGCCGATCAATTTGGTGGGCCAAAGAACAAGAAATTCAAGTACGCCACCTTGAAGCAATTACTGCTCGACCACGCGGCCAAAGAACCACAAGAGATCCGAGGTATTCTTCACGAAACTTTCGTAGCCTGGAAAAATGACGTGGAGCAAACAGATGATGTGTGTATCATGTGCATCCGTATAGCATAAAAAAGGGAAGCTTTACGCCTCCCCTTTCTGCGATAATTCATTGCTGATTATTTATTCAAGAGCAATTTTTCTGTGAACAAGTTGGAACCATTTACCAATTTCACGACGTACATACCATTAACGTAATCCGACAAAGAAACTGGTAACGCTACCGGAACACCGCTTTCTTTACTGCCGTTTTCGCTGTAAACCAAACGTCCGGATGGATCGAATACTTGCAAGGCAAAATCACCTTCTACGATATCTGTCAATTCGATTAGAGTTTTTCCATCAACAGCTGGGTTCGGAGCAATGATCATAGCCGTTTCTGCCGGTTTATCCAGCGTTTGCATTTCCGAACCATCCGTTTTGAAGTTCGATGCACTCGTAGACACCAACAAACTATAACAACTAGAAGCTGAGAACGCACCGTTGTAACCACGCACACGCACATAATATGTTTGTCCTGTAGTAGCAGTATTGTAAATGATCTGTTCTGCTGTAGTTCCTGAATTGGCGCTGCTACCAATTTGTGTACCGGAAGCATTGTATAGAACTACATCATAGTCAGCTGGCAATGCCGTTAAGTTCACGCGTACTTTTGGAGCAGTACTGGTTGTAGTGAACTTAAAGAAATCCACATCTGTTGATGTTCCGATCAAAGCAGTAATGGAAGTATTCACCGCGATCGTTTTCGCCGCTGAAAGCGTATTGTTCGACTCGTAAGTATCCGAACACGTTGTCGTAGTGGTACCAGTAACTAAATTCAAGGAATAGTCCTCTACTTCTCCATAAGTAAATGCTTCACAAGGTCCTGTGATTGCTGCATCTTTCATCATGACACGCATGCGAACAGTTCCGGTTACAGCAGTAGTTGGAACGGTAATGGAGGCACTTGTCGCTGCAGTAACTCCCGCAGAAGTAACTACTAATTCTCCTGCATCCACAAAATCTTTGTCGTTGTTCCAGTCAATGTACACGCGGAAATACTCTGTGTAAGCAGTACTCGCGAAACCTGGTGTCAAACTGATCGTGTACGCCTGACCTTTCGTTAAATTCGTCGTTAAGCTGGTGAAATTCCCATAGCCTGCATTAGCACCACTGGTATTGTTGATCGTTCCAAATTGTACTTTGCTGATCCATTCATATTGAACATTCGAACCAGAAGCGGCACAATAGGTTGGTGTTGTAGTTCCTCCACCTGTTGCAGTACCGCAACCATTTGAAGTCAACAAAGAGGCGCGCGCTCCGCCACTTGCAAACAACGCTTGCATGCGCGCTTTTTGACCGGCCGAGAACATGTACATACACGCGTCATCTACGTAGTCCATGTAATTCATGTGCATGTCACCTGAATTGGAACAAGAGATCTTCGGAAAGTTTGGGCATCCGTAATTTGGCCCGGCAGCATTTGGTGTATCCGAAACCAGGTCAGAACCAGTACAAGCAGTTCCGTCATCTCCCCAAATGTGGCGCAGATTCAACCAGTGACCCACCTCATGGGTAGCCGTTCTACCTTTGTTGAAAGGCGCTTGAGCTGTACCGGAAGTTCCAAAACACGTGAATCCGATCACCACACCATCTGTGGCGGCAACACCAGTTCCTGGGAATTGCGCGTATCCCAAAACGCCACCTCCTAAATTACATACCCATAAGTTCAGGTATTTCGAAGCCGGCCATGCATCCGATCCACCAGTAGACGCATATTTCACTTTGTCGTCTGTTGTGAACGACGTTACACTTGTTTGCTTGCGGATGATTCCGGAAGTTGCCGCTCCGTTTGGATCTACCGTAGCCAAACAAAAATTGATCTCACAGTCAGCCGCCAAAGAAGAGAACGCACTCGGTACAAGTGACGCATCCGTGTTCAATTTGCGGAAGTCTTTGTTCAAGACATCCAATTGCGACTGGATCTGAGTGGTAGAAATGTTTTGTGCCGTGGTATTATAAACCACATGCACCACAACCGGAATGGTCACAACCACTTTTTGTTGTCCGCCATTCGCAATAAACGATTGTGTAAATTCCTCGATCTTTTCCATGCGCTGTTGCGCTGTTGGATCTTGCTGGAGCAAGTGTTCGTGGTGCTCCATGGTTCCGCACTGTCGTTGTGCGTAGAGCGTAGACATGCCGCTGGAAATAAGGCATAGCATGGCTACTGAAAGCAGTTTTGTTTTCATATTTTATAGTTTAGCACCTTAAAATTAATACGTGTTTTTTTAACTAACAAACAAATCGACTGTTAGTTTTTCAACATTTTTTCTTGGAAAATTATTCGTGAAGAAAACTACTTAGAAATGGTGCTAATTCTGCACTCATTGCAGCATGTTCGCTCAAGGTAGGATGAGAACCACATCCACTGCGATATTGACCTGTATACAAGAAATATGAAATTTGTTTTTCTCCGCGACGTTTGGCTTGATCCACGATAGCCGGAATATATTTCGCATGAAAGGTTTTCAATTCGTTACCTGCCATCGGACTGGAACAACACACGATCTGAGCCGATGGATAAGTTTCCCGGATCATTTTTAAGAATCGCAGATATGCAGCTACGAATTTCCCCGGTTTATCCACAACGCCATCGTTCTGACCAAGCGTGATGCACACGAGGTCGGGCTTCAACGAACTGTTTTTCCAGGTTTTACCTAGAGGCTGCAGATCTAACTGATGGTAGATGTCATCAATTTGATACTTGATTCCACAACAACTTTTATAGACACCAATTCCAGAGAAAGAACTTAACAAATAATCTGCATTCAAAGATCTTGCTGTCAATGGACCATAGGCCAAATAGGCGTTGTGTTGATCATACCATTCACCCTTACCGCAAGGAATGGCTACGGTATCATTCCCATTTCCACAGGTAATGGAATCACCAATAAATTCGATGATTTGCTTTTTGCCGGAACGCTGTGCCAGTAGTTTCTTACAGCGCACTTCCGCAAATTGAATGTAGCCGATATTGCTCTCGGTATCTTTACAAACCAATACCTCATGCGTCCCTTCCGATAAACCGTCCGCGATCAAGATCTCATTGATCCTGTTCATTAGCTTCACCCTGCGAGGTTCTCCACCATCCACAACGATCGTTACATAATTATGGTAAGCACCAAACTTCAGTTCATCGATCAGGGTTAGTTCACAACGCGCACCTTCAAAGGAAAAACGCGCATAAGCACCGGGATTCCATACCTTCGGACGATCAGCTTCTGAAAAATCAAAACGACCAACATAATCCATGGTTTCTTGGGTTAGCGCGAAAGCGGCTAGTGTAGGCTCTTCTCCAGTAGAACCCACAAGCAAAATTGGTATCACTATGAACATCCAAACGACCACCCGCATACGAACAAATGTAAGCTATTTCACACAATTATTTGCTGATTTCAGCAAACGATGCGATAGAACGATACCTGTTTTTTTTATCCTCAGTAAAGCCATTCCAGGAGTTTAACAGGACTTTCATGCGGGGGTTAGCTGAGAAGAACGCAGCATGATCGGCAATGAAAGACCAGAACAAGGCATCCCAATATTCCGCATCCTCGGTTTTCAGAATCAAACCCTGCTTTTTTACGTAATTCGAACCGGAAATGTAGGGTTTGGTTGTCATCAGTCCACCATCTGCGTGCAAAGTCATCCCATACACATTCGGCACCATCACCCAATCGTAGGCATCGATGAAATAGGTCATGAAAAAGCGATACACATCATCCGGATGCACGCGAAACAAGGTGAAGAGGTTTCCGAGTAACATCAAGCGTTCGATATGATGGGCATAAGCATACTTTTCAAGCTTTTTCAATCCATTTTGAAAGGGTTCAAATTGTTCCAAGCGATCGATCGACTCCTGAAATCCCCAATAATTGCGTGTCCGCTGTTCTACCCCCTTTTCTTCATACACAGCACGAACGAATTCTCGCCAACCGATCACTTGTCGAATGAACCCTTCTACTGCATTCAATGGAGCTAGGTCTTCCTGATACGCCAACAATGCAGCGCCTACCAACTGCTTCGGATCCAGCAAGCCGCAATTCAATGCCGGCGATAAGATCGAATGGAACAAGAACGGATGTTGCTCACTAAACGCGTCCTGATAGGTTCCAAAACCATAAAAGCGTTCACCAAAAAACTTCACCAATTGTTCATCAGCATCGTCAAAGGTTACTGGATAACAAAAGGTTTCTACCTCACCCGGGTTTTCAGGAAAGAACTGTTCTACGTATTTCTTTGCACGTTCCACATACTGATTCGACGGCGCACCAAAATAAGCAGGTACCTGAACGTTTTTGGGCAAAGCCTTCCGATTCTCACTGTCAAAACTCCATTGTCCGCCTTCCGGCTTTCCGTTTTGCACCAAAATCCCATAATGTAACCGCTGATTTTTATAAAAATCTGCGAGAAAGAACTTCTTCTTGCCTACCAACAAGGATGAATTTCGTTCATGGGTATTGAGGAAATTTGGACTATCATACCAAACCAAGTCCTTCTGATAGCGTTCCGCAAAACGGATCAAACGGCGTTTCAGGAGATAATCAACAGGATCGCAAACGTGAATTACCTGCACTTCATTTTCCAATACGCGCTTGAAGAAAGTCTCCATACCGCTGTAGGAAGGATGATCCATGTAGGTTACTTTGTGACCCTTTTGCATCAGGTAATCCTTGTAGAACTGCATCGAAGCATGATGCAACATGATCTTCTGCTTGTGAAAAGGCAATTCAGAAAAGAACAGATCATCTTCGATCAGGAAAACGCGTCGTGCTTTAGTCAAACACGGATTGTTGCGAAACAACTGATGCGGAAATACAAAACTTACCTCGTTCATCATACACAATCCAAACACTTAAACCTTGCTGAAAGTTTATTAAGAAGCCTGAAAAATGGCCGTTTGAAAGGGAATTCAAAGTTTTTTTATTTTTTTTTCATTTCGCTGTAACTTTATAGGAACAAGAAGGTCTTATGACCGACGAGTGTTACATGACAGCAAAAGAATTCAATACAGCAGTAGACTTGTATGCCGATAGCATCTATCGTTTCGTACTGAAACACGTACGCAACAAAATGCTGGCGGACGACGTGGTACAAGAGACTTACGCAAAAGTGTGGGAGCGACATGAAAGCATCCAGGCTGAAAAAGCGAAATCGTATTTGTTCACGAGTGCCTACCACTGTATGATCGACTTGCTGAAAAAGGAAAATCGCTCTGCTTCGATGGAAGGTATTGAACCTGTTGGCAACAAAGGAGACCACCACCATTTCGATGTACAACGCGTACTTCACGAAGCCTTGGACACCTTACCGGAAATTCAAAAATCGGTGGTGTTATTGCGCGATTACGAAGGTTACTCGTACGAAGAGATCGCTGAGATCACCGGTTTGACAGATGCGCAAGTGAAAGTGTACATTTTCCGAGCTCGTCAGGCACTGAAGTCAGTTTTAAAGTCAGTTGAATTAGTCGCATGAAAGCATTGATAACATTGGAAAATTACGAGGCATTTTACCTCGATTATCTGGAAGGTAATCTTTCCGATGCGGACCGTGCTGCATTTGAAAAATTCTTGACAGAACATCCGGAACTGCAATTGGAAGACGACTTGCTTCCGGAATTCACACTTCTGGATGAAGACACCATGCTTTCTTCCGTGGAGAAAATGGCCTTGAAACGCGATTACGAGGACACAGCTATTCTACCTGAAAACCTGGAAGGACTTTTAATTGCCGATTCAGAAGGTTTGCTAAGCGATCCGAAAAAGAAAGCGCTGGAAGCATGGATCGCTGCCAATCCGCTGTGGAAACAAGAAGCACAATTATACGCCCAAGCGCATGTTGCACCGAACATGCAGGAGCAAACCGATAAGCAGGTATTGTACCGCAAAGGTGGAGCTATCATTCCGCTTTGGTGGTCGGGAGTAGCTGCAATGGCCGCAGGAATTGCTTTGTTCGTTACTTTGGGCATCGGCGATGATCGCGAATTTGGTCCGGGAAGCAATGCTGCGTTTACCGCAAAAATGCCCCGTGTAGAATGGAACAATACAACCGGTCAAACGGATTCAAATACATCCATCCAACCGATTCAAAACGGACCAGTGAAGTCTTACAAAAAGCAAGCGGGTACGCCTGAGATCAAAAAACCGGAACAACAGCCAACTATACAACAGGCGCCGGAGAATAACGGTCCGGTGAACCTAGCAAATAACGATGGTAGTTTGCCACCACAATTGCCTGGTCCGAACAAAGTAACCTTGAATCCGGAAACATCGCCAAACAATCAGGATTTTGCTTTGAACCAAAACCGTATGAGCAACCCGATTGCCATGATCACCGGAGTGCTTTCTGAAAAATTGAACACACCGATCGATCTTAAAACTGCCAAGAAAACGAAAGAAGAGAAGGGCGGATTTTACTTAAAAATCGGAAAATTGGAGATCTCCCATACAGGTCGTAAACGCTAAGAAAATCTTTGCTTGAGCCGCGCGGTTATTTTTTCAGACAATTTAGGTAGACAATGATTCCATGAAAAGGGAATTTCCTTATTTTAGCCTACCTATCATGAAAGAAACCTCCTTCATAGAACAAAACAAGCAGAAATGGCAACGTTTTCAGCAATTGGCAGCGAACGAAGCCGGTGATCCGGAGGAGCTTGCTGATCTGTATTCTGACATTACCGATGACTTGAGTTACGCCCAAACCTTCTACAACCGAAGAACGGTTCGCGTTTACTTGAATCAGATCGCACAGGGCATTCACAATTTAGTGCACAAAGAACGCAGTGATTCATTTCGCAAATTCTTCACGGTCTGGAAAACTTCCTTGCCCCTGGAGATCTATCGTTCTCGTAAAAGCTTGTTGTTTGCCTTGTTCGTCTTTTTGTTCTGGGCCATTGTAGGAGCCATCACCACCCATTCGAATCCCGACTTCCCGCGTTTGATCATGGGAGACGGTTATGTGGAAATGACCTTGAAGAACATTGCGAAAGGCGATCCACTGGGCGTGTATCACGACGACAATCAATGGGCCATGTTCTTTCGGATTACCATGAACAATATAAAAGTTGCCTTTTACACCTTCATTTTTGGCGTATTCTTTACGATCGGAACACATATTTTCATTTTCAACAACGCGATCATGTTGGGTTCTTTTCAATACTTCTTCCAATTGAAAGGACTCTTGCTTACCTCATTCTTGGGGATCTGGATTCACGGGGCGTTTGAGATCTCTTCTATCGTGATCGCTGGTGGGGCCGGAATTACACTCGGAAATGGCCTGCTCTTCCCGGGTTCCTACACGCGCTTGCAAGGACTACAACTGAGCGCCAAACGAGGACTGAAGATCATGATGAGCTTGGTTCCCTTCCTGATCATGGCCGGATTCCTGGAAAGTTTCGTCACTCACAATTACCAGTCCCTGACAGAGTGGTCCAAGTGGACGATCATCTTGTGTTCCTTTGGTTTGATCATTTTCTATTACATCATTTACCCGATCATCGTTGCACGCAAATATCCTGAATTGGTGCACGAACAAGAAGTTCCGGTAAAAACCTATAAGAATCACTTTGTACTGACGAAACTCCGTGATTTCGGAGCCATCTTTTCAGACACCTTCTCTTTTTATCGCGTGCACATCGGGAAGATCTTCCGATTCAATTTGCTGATCACTTTGCCGATCGTCATTGCAATGACCATTTTTCAGGATGTTGAGCACTACCGCATGCTGACCAAGCAACACGAATACGATTGGGTGGCGCAGATCGCGATCATGATGGGTACGGACATGAAATCCGGACAAGACTGGTTGGCGATGGGCGTGTGGAGTGTGGCTCTATCATTGATCGCCACTTCGGTTTTCTTCTGTTTTCAGGATCAATCGGTGAAAAATAGTTTAGGAAACATGTTGCGCTTTGCCGCTAAAAAACTGCCTGCTGTTTGGGTGGGATCCTTCCTTTTATTGGTGATCTTATTCTTGATCCCGTGGTACTGGCAATTGCTATTCTTGTTCCTGGCACCACTTTTTTGGGTTATGCCGGCTACGATGGCCTTGGAAGAACTTCCATTCTGGTCGCGATACGGGCGTGCCTTCACATTCGGCGCGCGTTCCTACGGTAGCTCCATCTTCCCGATTATCGTTTTCTTGATCATCCTCTTCCTTTTCGCACAGTTGATTGCCTTTGTAGGAAGTTACCAGATCGTCGGTTGGATGCAAGAGCCTGTTTGGCCGGACTTCTTAGACATGTTGGCGGGCTTCGTGAAAGATGTTTCTAAATATTACTTTACGGACTTTATGGTGCCGGCAAACTTGGTGAGACAATTGGTTTACGTCCTCTTCATTTTTGCCATGGTTCCGTTGTTCTTGATCATGATGGGTTTCATCTTCTTCGATGTGAAGGAAAAGCAAACCGCCACCGGGTTGAGAAAGGAATTCGAACAGTTTGGTAAACGCAAACGCAATCAGGAATCGACAGTTGATGTGGAATAAAGTTCTCATAGCGCTTTGCATCATGCTGCTTCCTGTTCTTGCTAAAGCACAGGCTTCTCCATCTGTGGAGAAAAAATGGCAAGAGATCCGTAAACAAAACGGGTACGAGGCTTCGGATAAATACCGCGGACCAGACAAAAATCCGTACGGTTATCCAACTACCATCAACGAAAGTCAGCAACAGACACAAGGAACTCCCAATATCTCGCAGAAACCTTATAACGGCGTTCCGCTAAGTAACCGTCAGATCCAGCGCGGACGAAATACACCTTCCAATCCAAATGGACCAGGTGGAGGCGGAACCACACAAGCTGATCCAGACATTGAACCGGGGGAAGAATGGGAAAGCCCGGAGATCGAACCCGAAGAATCCGATCCGGTAAAATTCAATAGTCCCGGAGAGAACTTTTGGTTAACGCTGGGAATCATCCTGCTGGTGATCCTGCTTGCTTTCATTATTTACCAATTGATCAAGAACAAAACGCCGCAAGATGCCGTGATCCCTTTCGAACCACTCGCAGAGGATCTGAATCCGGCTACGATCACCAAGACCGAATTGGAATTGCGTTTGGAAGAAGCCTTGCGCAACGAAGATTACCGCGAATGTGTACGGATCTATTTCTTATTCGCGATGAAAAACCTCATCGAACGCCGCTGGATCTTCTGGAAGAAAGAACGGACCAACATGCACTACATCATTGAAATGCAAGGCAGACCGGGAGCGTATGACTTTGAGCAGATCGTCAACATCTACGATTTGGTGTGGTACGGAGATTACGAATTGGATAAATCCACTTACGCCGGCATTCAGCCCGAATTGGAGCGTCATTACCTAACTATTGAGAGACTGAAATGAACAAGCAGATCATAGGCATAGTAGTGGTTTTAGCGCTTGTCATCGGCGGCTTGTTCTGGTGGATGGATAGTGATGCTGCGGGCGAGAAAAAGGACCTTTTCTCCAACTGGCAAAGCACCTATCGTTTAGAAAGTAAAGACCCACAAGACCTTGGTTTCTTCCAAAGTCTCCTCGAAACACATACCGGAGATACGATCCACGACCTGAAATTTTGGGAAGATGCGCACACCATTAAAGATCCGGAAAAGACTTCCTTCGTATTTGTGGGTGAGCAATTCGGGATGACCGATGCGCAATTCGACCGCATGTTGACCTATGTAGACAGCGGAGCGACGCTTTATATGGCTTTTGATCACCTCAGCAGTAACTTGTATAACCGCTACTTCGAACAAGGAGCTTACACCTGGGACTACTCCAACCGCTTCTATTGTTGGATCGACGGGAAAAGTTTGGTCTTCCCTTACGTATTCCAAAACGATACGATCTACGGAGATTGGTACACCTTCAGCTCTGAAGCCATCAAGGACAGTACCTACAAGCCGTATTTCTTTGCCTTGAACGAACCGGTAGCCTTTGAATTGAAGCGCGGTAAAGGAAGCATTCATTTCCACAGTACTCCTGACCTGTTCAAAAACTACCAAGTGATCCAGCAAAATGGTTTCTTACATACCGAAGCCGTTTTAGCGAAACTACCAAAGGACCAACAAGTCGTGTGGATGTCGTTTGCAGATCTGAAAGGCAATGCCGAAGAGGATGATGATTCAGACGATAAAGGCGATGGACAAGAAGCAGAGGACACCTCGCTGATCCAGTTCATTATGAAACGTGAAGCCCTGAGAACCGCTTTCTTGTTATCGCTGGTTTTGTTGATCCTTTATGTCATCTTCCGTGCAAAACGCCGCGAAAATGTATTGCCTGGTGTTCCGGATAAACGCAATTTGTCCTTGTCCTTCGTGGAAACTTTGAGCAGTATCTATCTGACCCGTCACTCTACTTCAGGCTTGTTATTGGTGATGCGCAAGAACTTCATTGCAGCTGTGCAACGTCACTTCTATTTGGAAATTGGCACCAAAGGATCGCAAGACGAGGTCATCGAGAAGTTGATCGAAAAATCGGGCTACGACAGCGAGAAATTGCGCCAGTTGATCTATTGGATGGATCCACGCAAGAACGAAGTGAACGAGAAGCATTTGGGTATGGTATACCGCGAGATCCGTGCATTCTATCAGGCTACGGGAATTGTGAAATCCCGCGATACGTTTGTTGCATTGGGCAAGAAGATCGAAATCCATAAGTCATTGTGGTTGGGTGGAGCAAGTTTGTTGTTCTCCTTCATGTTCATCATACGTGGATTGTACATGTTGGCCCAAGGAGCAGGAATTGGTGTCATTCTGGTCATTGCCGGAGCCATCCTCAGTTATCTCGCCTATCGCTTTATTGCCAAACCATTGATCGTTATCGAAAACGAACAAATCACCGTGAACGGGTGGCTTTGGGGTAAAACCGTTATAAAATTAGACCAGGCCATGCAGCCTGTTGTAACCAAGGAAGCTACAACGCTTCATTTTGAAGATGGAAACAGTATCACGATCCGTCACGCGTTCTTATCGCGCAGTGCCAAATCGTCGTTATTCCAATTTATTGAACACATCAAACAGTTTCACTTATGATGCAAGATGAAAATCAAACTCCGGATCACTCAGCATACATGCCGAGCAACGATCCACAAGCACAACCGGAAAACAGTTCTGCTGAAACTGCGAACACCAGTCACGGATTGCAACAACGCGATCAAAGCGACCTGGTTTGGGTAGCTCAAAAAGTCAATCGTGTGCGCGAGGAAATGCGCAAATACGTGATCGGTCAGTCTGAAATGATCGAATTGATGTTGGCCGGAATCTTCTCTAACGGACACTTGTTGTTGGAAGGAGTGCC
>JBMLQF010000145.1:0-2608 GCA_049241705.1 Fluviicola sp.
GTTCAAACGTTTATCACCAAATGGACGGTTTGGATGAACGATTCTTCGCACACATGGAAGAGATCGACCTGTGTTGGAGAATGCAACGAGCAGGACATCAAATGATGGCTATTCCTCAAAGTACTGTTTATCACGTTGGTGGTGGAACTCTGGCTTATCAAAGTCCACGAAAAACCTTCCTTAATTTCCGGAACAGTTTGTTAATGATCCACAAGAATCATCCGGGTTGGGTTTTTGGGGTGATCTTCCGAAGATTGTGTCTAGACGGTCTGGCAGGAATGATGTTTACGCTGAAAGGAGAATTCGCACATACCAAAGCGATCATTCAAGCTCATTTCTCCTTCTACCGCATGCTTTCGAGTAGTCGTGTAGAACGCGAAAAATGGAAACATTTACCACACAAAGCAACTCAAGGAGTTTATAAAGGGAGCATTCTCTGGGCGTTTTATGCGCAAAAGATCCGTGCATTTAAAGACCTGAATCAACGTCGTTTCTATTGAACACCGTTAAAAACCTGACGAAAATCATGTTTTAAGGTAACCTGTATTACGCTTCGTTTTTAGTCGCATTCCTACCTTCGTTTCTGTAAAATTTCAATTAACCAGTCATGAAAGTAGAACAAATTTACACCGGCTGTATTGCACATGCGGCCTATTACATCCAATCAAATGGTGAAGCTGCGATCTTCGACCCATTGCGCGAAGTGGTTCCTTATATCAACAAAGCTGAGGCCGATCATTCCAAGATCAAATATGTTTTTGAAACCCATTTTCATGCAGATTTCGTATCCGGTCACTTAGACCTTGCGAAAAAAACAGGTGCTCAAATCGTTTATGGCCCAACCGCAAAACCGGGTTTTGAAGCCATCGTTGCAGAAGACAATCAAGAATTCAAAGTGGGAGATGTAACGATTCGCGTGATCCATACTCCTGGTCACACCATGGAAAGTACCTGCTACTTGATCATTGATGAAAACGGTAAAGAACACGGAATTATTTCGGGTGACACCCTGTTCATTGGCGACGTAGGTCGTCCGGATTTAGCCCAACACGTAATCGCCGACCTGACACAAGAAAAATTAGCCGCACACCTGTATGATTCATTGCGCAACAAGATCATGCCTTTGAGTGATGACTTGATCGTTTATCCAAATCACGGAGCTGGTTCTGCTTGTGGAAAGAAAATGAGCAAAGAGACTACGGATACCTTGGGTAATCAAAAGAAAACAAATTATGCTTTGCGTCCGGATATGACCAAAGAGAAGTTCATCCAAGAATTGCTTACAGGTTTAACGGCACCTCCGGGATACTTCCCTAAAAATGTATTGATGAACATACAGGGATATGATTCCATTGATACTGTTATGGAACGCGGCAACAAAGCACTTACAGTAGACGAATTTGAGTTCATTGCGAACGAATCTGGTGCTTTGATCTTGGATACTCGCGATGCGGAATTGTTTGCAAAAGGGTTTATTCCGAACTCCATCAACATTGGTATTGACGGAAGCTTTGCGATGTGGGTTGGTGAATTGATCCCGGATATTGAACAAAAGATCTTACTTGTTGCGGAACCTGGACGCGAGGAAGAAGCGATCATCCGTTTATCTCGTGTAGGATATGACCATGCGATCGGTTACTTGAAAGGCGGTTTCGAAAGTTGGAAACATGCGCGCAAGGAAATAGACAAAGTGATGCGCATAGATGCCGCTGATCTAGATAAAGCCTTCGAATTGCATCCGAACATCATTGATGTGCGCAAGAAAAGTGAATTCGATTCAGAACATGTAGTAACAGCCACCAACATTCCTCTGAACCAATTGGCAGGAATGATTGCAGAATTTCCGAAAGAAGAGCCGTTCACGTTGCATTGTGCAGGAGGATACCGCAGTATGATCGCTGCCTCCATGTTGAAAGCACGTGGATACGACAACTTCGTGGACGTGCGAGGAGGAATGACAGAAATAAAGAAAACAGCAATCCCGGTAACGGAATATGTTTGTCCGACGACGTTGCTTTAACTCATAATCATGAGTGTTTTGATGGGGCGCTCTTCTTCGGAAGGGCGCTCTTCGTTTTAAATAGGTTGGGCTATTTCTGTGAAAAGTTATTACTTTTTGGGTATGAAATCATACCTCGACATCAACAAAGAACTTTGGAACAATAAAGTTCCCCATCACCTGGCCTCAGACTTTTACGACATGCCTGCTTTTTTGGGCGGACAAACTTCATTGAAGCACATTGAATTGGCTTTATTGGGAGACATTACCGGAAAACGCGTGCTGCACTTGCAATGTCATTTTGGACAGGACAGCATTTCCTTGGCGCGGATGGGCGCTCAAGTTACGGCCGTTGATTTCAGCGAAAAAGCTATCGAGGTTGCAAATGACCTCAATCAGCAGACCGGACAGGATGTTCGTTTTATTTGTGCGGATATTTATTCCTTGCCTGATGTGTTGGATGAGCAATTCGATATCGTTTTTACCAGTTATGGCACAATCGGTTGGTTACCGGATATTGAAAAATGGGCACAAGTGGTTACACATTTCATGAAGCCTGGTGGTACTTTTATCTTTGTGGAATTCCACCCGGTTGTTTGGATGTTGGAT
>JBMLQF010000146.1:0-36875 GCA_049241705.1 Fluviicola sp.
AAGAATTGGAGATTAGTAGAAATTGTAGAAAGAGCTAAATAATAGGTTGCAATGATACAACAAGAATCAAGACTTGCAGTAGCCGATAACTCCGGAGCGAAGGAGGTTTTGTGCATCCGTGTATTGGGTGGTACAAAGCGTCGTTATGCTTCAGTAGGAGATAAAATCGTCGTTGCTGTTAAGAGTGCAATGCCCTCTGGAGCCGTAAAAAAAGGATCGGTTGCCAAGGCGGTTGTTGTAAGAACGCGTAAGGAGGTTCGCCGTCCAGATGGTTCTTACATTCGTTTCGATGATAACGCTTGCGTTATCTTGAATCAGGCGGGTGAGATGAGAGGTACCCGTATTTTCGGACCAGTTGCTCGTGAGCTACGTGAAAACAATTACATGAAAATTGTTTCATTGGCTCCTGAAGTACTTTAAAAATTAGTGAAGTCATGCAAAAGAAATTACACATCAAAGTAGGCGACACTGTTAAAGTATTGAGCGGTGAGTCTAGAGGACAAGAAGGAACAGTCCTTTCTATTGATAGAAACAAGGAGCGTGCTACAGTTTCGGGTGTGAATGTTGTAAAACGTCACACGAAGCCTAGTGCTGCTGAACCTCAAGGAGGAATCGTTGAAAAAGAAGGTGGAATCCACATTTCTAATTTGATGGTTGTTGTGAAAGGACAAGCAAGCCGTATCGGTCGCAAAGAAAATGCGAAAGGTAAATTGGTACGTTATTCTAAAAAATCAGGAGAGGAGATTAAGTAATGAGCTATACACCAAGACTTAAGAAACAGTACAGAGAGGAAATTATTCCTGCACTTACTGAGAAATTTGGGTACAAAACGGTAATGCGTGTACCTAAATTGCAAAAGATCGTAATCAGCCAAGGATTGGGTGACGCGGTTGCTGATAAAAAGATCATTGATGCAGCTATTCAAGATGTATCTCGTATCGCAGGTCAGAAAGCCGTAGCTACGAACTCTAAGAAAGACGTTTCTAACTTCAAATTACGTAAAGGAATGCCAATCGGTACGAAAGTTACGTTGCGTGGAGATAAAATGTACGATTTCTTGGATCGTTTCATTTCAATCGCTTTGCCTAGAACACGTGACTTCCGCGGAATTAACGCGAAAGGATTCGATGGACGCGGTAACTTCAACTTGGGAGTTAAAGAACACATCATTTTCCCAGAGATCGATATCGACAAGGTAAGCAAGATCCTAGGAATGGATATCACGTTCGTAACTTCTGCTGAAAGCGACGAAGAAGGAAAAGCATTGTTGGATGCGTTTGGTTTCCCATTCATAAAAAAATAAGAAAATGGCTAAGGAATCAATGAAAGCGCGTGAGCGCAAGAGAGAAAAGTTGGTAGCAAAATATGCTGCTAAACGCGAAGCATTGAAAGCTGCTGGTGATTGGGATGCATTGCAACAATTGCCTGCAAACTCTTCAAAAGTTCGAGTACACAACCGTTGTGGTTTAACTGGTCGTCCGCGTGGTTACATGCGTCAGTTTGGAGTTTCACGTGTTACTTTCCGTGAAATGGCATTGGCTGGTAAGATCCCGGGAGTGAAAAAATCAAGTTGGTAATTCGCCCGGAATCATCAGCAAATATTAATTGAATAATTAAGAAAAGCAATGTATACAGATCCAATTGCAGATTATCTTACCCGAATCCGTAACGCAAGTGCGGCTCGATTGAAAATGGTTGAGATCCCTGCTTCTAACACGAAGCGTGCGATGACAGCTATTTTGTTCGACCAAGGTTACATCGCGAATTACAAGTTCGAGGAAGATGGAAAACAAGGTGTGATTAAAATCGCTTTGAAGTATAACCAATCTACAAAAGTTCCTGCGATCACGAAAATTGAACGTGCATCTCGTCCAGGACTTCGTAAGTACGCTAGCGCTACTGAAATGCCACGCGTATTGAATGGTTTGGGAATCGCTATCGTTTCTACTTCAAAAGGTGTTATCACAGACAAAGAAGCTAGAAAAGAAAACGTAGGTGGAGAAGTACTCTGCTACGTATATTAATTGAAAACAATTCACAAGTAATGTCAAGGATAGGTAAATCCCCAGTAACAATCCCGAGTGGAGTTGAAGTAAAGGTGGACGGAAATGTTGTTTCCGTGAAAGGACCAAAAGGACAGTTGACACAAGATATCGACTCTTGTGTTACATTACAGATTGAAGGTTCTGAGATCACTTTTAACCGCGCGTCTGATGCGCCTGATCACCGTGCAAAACATGGTTTATACCGTGCGTTGTTGCAAAATATGGTGACTGGTGTATCCGAAGGGTACAAAAAAGAAATGGAGGTAATCGGTGTTGGATACCGTGCTACAGCAACTGGTCAACAGTTGGAATTAGCGTTGGGTTATTCTCACCCTGTTATCATCGAATTTCCTAATGAAATTAAGGTTTCCGCAGACACTCAAAAAGGAAAGGCACCCGTGGTGACTCTAGAGTCTCACGACAAACAACTTTTGGGTCAGGCTGCTGCCAAGATTCGTTCCCTTCGTAAACCTGAACCTTATAAAGGAAAAGGTATCCGTTTTGTCGGTGAAGAGATTAGAAGAAAAGCTGGTAAATCTGCAGGTAAAAAATAATTTTAGGAAGTTATGGCATTTAGTAAATTAAACAGAAGAGCAAAAATTAAGAGAAGAATCAGAAAGAAAATTTCTGGTACTACTCAGGTGCCTCGTTTATCTGTATTCCGTTCAAATAAGCAAATTTATGCGCAGTTGATCGATGATACAAAAGGTATTACAGTAGTTGCAGCCTCTTCTTACAAGAACAAAGCAGCAGACAAGAAAAACAAATCTGATCAAGCTGCAGTAGTAGGAAAAGAAATCGCTGAGAAAGCGGTTAAAGCTGGAGTAGAAACAGTTGTTTTCGATCGTAACGGGTACTTGTACCACGGACGTGTGAAAGCATTGGCTGATTCAGCTAGAGAAGGCGGACTTAAATTTTAATCATCATGGCAGCACAAACAATGAATAGAGTAAAAGCCTCAGATATCGAGCTTAAAGATAAATTGGTAGCTGTGAACCGTGTGACCAAAGTAACAAAAGGTGGTCGTACGTTCTCTTTCTCAGCTATCGTAGTAGTGGGCGATGAGAATGGTATCGTTGGACACGGACTTGGTAAGGCAAAAGAAGTAACTGAAGCGATCACTAAAGGGATCGATGACGCGAAAAAGAACCTGATCAAAGTTCCGATCTTGAAAGGAACTGTTCCTCACGCTCAAAAAGGTAAATTCGGTGGCGCAGAAGTTTTCTTGAAGCCAGCAACGAATGGTACCGGAGTAATCGCAGGTGGTGCGATGCGTGCAGTACTTGAATCAGTTGGAGTACACAACGTATTGGCAAAATCTCAAGGATCTTCAAACCCTCACAACGTAGTTAAAGCTACTATGGATGCATTGGCAAACATGCGTGATGCAGTTACTGTAGCTCGCCAGCGTGGTGTAAGTTTGGATAAAGTGTTTAACGGATAATAGGATAGTAATATGGCAACAATTAAGATTAAACAAGTTCGTAGCACTATCAAACGTCCAGCTCGTCAAAAAGCTACAATTAAAGCTTTAGGGTTTACCCGTTTGAACCAAGTTATTGAGAAAGAAGCAACGCCACAGATTCTTGGTATGATCAAGAAGGTCGAACATTTAGTTGAAGTGGTTCAATAAATCGTAAAATCGAATTTACTATGAATTTAAATAGTTTGAAACCAGCGAAAGGTTCGGTTCTTTCTGATAAACGAATCGGTCGCGGTCATGGTTCAGGTGGCGGTGGTACTGCTACACGTGGACACAAAGGAGCGAAGTCTCGTTCTGGATATTCTAAGAAGATCGGTTTCGAAGGTGGTCAGATGCCATTGCAACGCCGCGTTCCGAAATTCGGATTCAAGAATATCAACCGAGTAGAATATAAAGCAATTAATTTAGATATTCTTCAGTCATTGGTTGACCGTAAGAATGTAACTGAAATTAACCTTGATGTTTTGCGCGACAACGGTCTTGTAGGTCGCAACGAATTGGTGAAAATCCTAGGTCGTGGCGAGTTGAAAGCAAAGATCAATGTAGCTGCTCACAAGTTCTCAACTTCTGCAAAAGCAGTAATTGAAGCTCAAGGTGGTTCAATTTCAGAAATCTAATTAACTTTGCCGACATTTTTTTATGAAACGGTTTATACAAAACATAAAAAACATCTGGAAGGTTGAAGAATTGAGAAAGCGTATTTTATTGACGCTTTCTCTAATTCTTATTTACCGTATCGGTTCCTTCATCATGCTTCCAGGTGTAAACGCCGATGCTGTTATTTCCAAAGCGAATAACGCCGGCTCGGACAGTACGTTGGAGTCCATCTTATCGATGTTCTCAGGTGGTGGTTTTACTAATGTGTCAATCATGGCGCTTGGTATCATGCCATACATTAGTGCGTCCATCATTATGCAATTGTTAGGTATGGCGGTACCAGCCGTTCAAAAAATGCAAAATGAAGGGGAAAGCGGTCGTAAGCAAATCAATACTTACACGCGTATCCTTACCATTTTGATCTGTGCAGTGCAAGCGCCTACCTACATTACATTGTATGCATCATCTATTCCAGGTGCGTTACCAGCTGAACAAACAACGTTGTGGTGGGTAACATCTGTATCTGTTATGGTGGCAGGGTCAATGTTCGCTGTATGGTTGGGTGAGCGCATTACAGACAAAGGTATTGGAAATGGAGTGTCACTTTTGATCACTGTTGGAATCCTTTCAAGACTCCCATCTTCTTTCTTGTCAGAAGTAGCTTCTACTTCTCCATTGAAAGTTGTTTTGGAAGTATTGGTTTTCATGTTGATCGTTTTGGGAACTATCTTGATCGTTCAGGGGGTTCGCAAAGTGCCTTTAAATACAGCCAAGAGAGTTGTTGGAGCTCGTGCTATTGATGATCAAGGAGCTAGAAACTATTTGCCATTGAAGGTAAATGCTTCTGGTGTAATGCCTATCATCTTTGCTCAGGCGATTATGACAATTCCGGTAATGGTCTTTTCTAAGAGCGCGGCCGACGGTGGTATTATCCAGTATGCTTTAGGAGATCCTCATGGAATTTGGTACAACGTATTGTTGGCATTCTTGATCATCGTGTTCACGTACTTCTACACGGCTATCATGATCAATCCGCGTAAAATGGCGGATGATCTGAAACGCAATGGTGGATTCATTCCAGGTGTGCGTCCGGGTGAGGAGACTGCTGAATACATTGATAGCTTAGTTTCACGTATTACTTTGCCGGGGTCATTGTTCTTGGCGATGATCGCTATCTTGCCTTCTTTGGCTTGGCAAGCGAACATCAACTCAGGTTTTGAACAATTCTTCGGAGGAACTAGTTTGTTAATTATGGTTGGTGTGGTATTGGATACCCTTCAGCAGATCGAGTCATACTTATTGAACCGCCACATGGATGGTTTGATGGAAGGTGCTCGTGTTCGTGGAAGACGTCAACCAAATGAATTGTCATCAGGTTTCTAAGATTATGGCAAAGCAATCATCAATTGAACAAGACGGTACCATCATCGAAGCATTATCAAATGCGATGTTCCGTGTAGAATTAGAAAATGGTCACATCATTACAGCACACATTTCTGGGAAGATGCGTATGTTTTACATCAAGATCCTTCCTGGTGACCGTGTGAAAGTGGAAATGTCTCCATATGATTTAACTAAAGGACGTATTTCTTTCCGCTACAAATAATTGTACGAAAGAATTCCGATAAAAAGAGAAAAAATGAAAGTAAGAGCTTCAGTAAAAAAGCGTTCTGCGGATTGCAAGATCGTTAAAAGAAAAGGAAGAGTTTACGTGATTAACAAAAAGAATCCTAAACTAAAACAAAGACAAGGGTAATTATGGCACGTATTGCAGGTATTGATCTACCAAAAAACAAAAGAGGTGTAATTGGATTGACTTACATCTTTGGAATCGGTCGAAGCACGGCTAAGAAAATTTTAGCTAACAACGGAATCGACGAAAACATCAAAGTAAATGATTGGTCTGATGATCAAATCGCTTTGATCCGTAACTCTGTTGCAGAGGTGAAAACAGAAGGTCAGTTGCGCTCTGAAATCCAATTGAACATTAAGCGTTTGATGGATATCGGTTGCCAACGTGGAATTCGTCACCGTGCAGGTCTTCCATTGAGAGGTCAACGTACGAAAAACAACTCTCGTACAAGAAAAGGTAGAAGAAAAACAGTTGCTAACAAGAAAAAAGCTACTAAGTAATAAGTAGTTTATTGCAACTTTAAATAAGTTTTAAAATGGCAAAAGCAAATCAAAAGAAGAAGAAAAACGTCAAAGTAGACGCGGCGGGTGAAGCGCATATTCAAGCTACCTTCAACAACGTGATTATTTCTTTGACGAACAACGCGGGGCAAGTTATTTCTTGGTCGTCAGCGGGTAAGATGGGCTTTAAAGGATCTAAAAAGAATACTCCATATGCTGCACAGGTAGCTGCGGAGGATGCATCCAAAGAAGCACATGACTTCGGATTACGTCGAGTTAGAGTTTTCGTGAAAGGCCCTGGTGCTGGTCGCGAATCTGCAATCCGTGCAATCCATAATAGCGGTATTGAAGTAGTTGAGATCATCGATGTTACTCCATTACCACACAACGGTTGTCGACCACCGAAAAAACGTCGAGTATAATACTGCATTTTTTTTAACACTAAAGGGGATACGATTATCGAAGGAAAGCCTTAATTCATAATCCCCCTTTTTTTATTTTTTTTATTATGGCAAGATATAGAGGTCCAAAATCGAAAATTGCGCGTCGTTTCCGCGACCCAATTTTTGGTCCAGACAAAGCACTGGACAGAAGAAGCTACGGTCCGGGTCAACATGGCCCATCAAAACGTAGAGGTGGTAAACAATCTGAATACGCGATTCAGCTTGGTGAAAAACAAAAAGCAAAATACACTTACGGTATTTTGGAGCGTCAATTCGCTAATTTGTTTGACAAAGCATCACGTATGAAAGGTATTACGGGTGAGAACTTGTTGCAATTGTGTGAAACACGTTTGGACAATGTTGTTTACCGTTTGGGTATCGCACCTTCTCGTCGTGCAGCACGTCAGTTGGTTACTCACAAACACGTAGTAGTAAATGGTGAAGTGGTAAACATCCCTTCTTACACATTGCGTATTGGTGATGTAGTTGGTGTTCGTGAGAAGTCAAAATCATTGGAGGCAATTACAAGTTCGTTGACAGCTTCTAACAAGCGTCACGATTGGTTGGATTGGGATGCTGCTTCTAAAACAGGAAAAGTATTGAGTGTGCCTTCACGTGATATGATTCCTGAGAATATTAAAGAGCAGTTGATCGTCGAATTGTACTCTAAGTAATAAGTAAAACAATTGGTCGGTGGCTAAAGGGTTGTTTAGAACTTCTTCATTCTCCTCAACCGCGCAACCAACGAACAAGTAAAACGAAGAAAATAACATGGCAATTTTAGATTTTCAAAAACCTGACAAGGTTATTATGATCCAGTCGGATGAGCGCAAAGGTCAATTTGAGTTCCGTCCATTAGAACCTGGATACGGTATCACAGTAGGAAACGCATTGCGTCGTATCTTGCTTTCTTCTTTGGAAGGATTCGCAATCTCTTCTATTCGTATTGATGGTGTAGACCACGAGTTTACTACAATCAAAGGAGTAGTAGAAGACGTAACTGAGATCGTGTTGAACTTGAAACAAGTTCGTTTCAAACAACAAATCGATGGTACTGACAATGAGACTGTAGTAGTTTCTATTTCTGGTCAAGATAAATTGACTGCAGGTGACTTGGGTAAATTCACATCTGCATTTCAGGTTTTGAATCCTGATTTGGTGATCTGTAACATGGAGTCTTCAGTGAAATTGGAGATGGAATTGACAATCATCAAAGGACGTGGTTACTTACCAGCTGAAGAGAACAAGTCTGGAAATGCTCCATTCGGAACAATTTTCATCGACTCTATCTTTACTCCAATTGTAAACGTGAAATACACGATTGAAAACTACCGTGTAGAGCAAAAAACGGATTACGAGAAATTGGTTATGGAAGTATCTACTGATGGATCTATTCATCCTAAAGATGCTTTGAAAGAAGCTGCAAAGATCTTGATTCACCACTTCATGTTGTTCTCAGATGAGCGTATCACTTTGGATAGTGAGGTGAAATCTGAAACAGAAGAGTTTGATGAGACTTCATTGCACATGCGTCAATTGTTGAAAACAAAATTAGTGGATATGGATCTTTCGGTTCGTGCACTAAATTGTTTGAAAGCAGCTGATGTAGAAACTTTGGGTGACTTGGTTTCTTACAACAAAAATGACTTGTTGAAGTTCCGTAACTTCGGTAAGAAGTCATTAACTGAGTTAGAAGACTTGGTAGATTCAAAAGGATTGCACTTCGGAATGAACGTTGCGAAGTATAAATTGGATAAAGACTAGTATCGCAATAGTAAATTATTAATGGCGTAATAGGTGGTGAAAATAACGCGATACAAAAGTTTTCACTAACCGTTACTTACGAAATTTAAAAACATGAGACACGGTAAAAAAGTAAACCATTTAGGACGTAAGTCTTCTCACAGACAAGCAATGTTGTCAAACATGGCTTGTTCATTGATCGAGCACAAACGTATTACAACAACTTTGGCGAAAGCAAAAGCTTTGCGCGTTTATGTAGAACCAATCATCACGAAATCTAAAGATGATTCTACTCACGCTCGTCGTACGGCATTCTCTTACTTGAAAAGTAAAGAAGCGGTTTCTGAGTTGTTCCGTTCAATTGCTCCAAGAGTAGCTGATCGTCCGGGTGGATATACTCGTATTATTCGTACAGGATACCGTTTGGGTGATAACGCAGAAATGTGTTTGATCGAATTGGTAGACTTCAACGAAGTTTACACTGCTGGTGAAGCGAAGAAAACAACTCGTCGCTCTCGTCGTGGTGGTGCTAAGAAAGCGGATACTGCTGCTGCACCTGCTGCAGAAGTTGAAACAACTGAAGCACCTGCTGAAGCTCCTGAAGCAGCAGCAGATACAACTCCGGAAGCTGATGCTCCGGCTACAGACAACGAAGAAACAGCTACTGAAGAGTAAATGTTATTCAATAATTGATAAAAAGGGTATCCAGTTTTCAACGGATACCCTTTTTTATTGACACCTACTAAGTGGATTGTTTTTTTAATCCTAATTTTGCAAAAACATTTTAGTATATGGAAGAACGCAAGCCTGCGCTCCTTGTCCTGGAAGATGGGACTGTTTTCACTGGAAAAGCAACGGGTAAGATCGGAACAACAACCGGAGAAATTGCTTTCAATACCGGAATGACCGGATATCAGGAAGTATTTACGGACCCGTCTTATTACGGTCAAATCCTAATCATGACCACTGCTCATATCGGAAATTATGGCGTGCATCCGGAAGAAGTGGAATCTGATTCTGTAAAAATTGCAGGTTTGGTTACCAAGAAATTCTCGGAAATGTACTCACGTGCATCCGGTAACAGTAATTTACAAGACTATCTTGTAGCAAACGAGCGCGTCGGTATTACAGATGTGGATACACGCGCATTGGTGCGCCACATTCGTCATAAAGGTGCAATGAACGCAATCATTTCTTCTGAAATTTTGGATGAGAAGGAATTGTTGCAACAAGTAAAGAAGATCCCTTCTATGGCCGGTTTGGAGTTGTCCTCAAAAGTGGCAACAAAAGTGGTCTTTGATGCCGGAGAACCAACCGCCAGCTATAAGGTAGCCCTGGTTGACTTTGGTGTAAAGAAAAACATCATTCGTTGTTTGACTGAGCGCGATTGTTTCGTTCGTGTTTTCCCAATGGATACCCCATTACGTGAGATGTTGGCATTTAATCCTGACGGATTCATGTTGTCTAACGGACCTGGGGATCCATCTGCGATGCCAGCTCAGATCTCTTTGGTGAAGGAGATTGTTGAGACAGGTAAACCTATTTTCGGTATTTGTCTTGGTCACCAGATCTTGGGATTAAGTCAAGGCTTACAAACCGCGAAAATGTTTAACGGACATCGTGGAATCAACCACCCAGTTAAAAATTTATTGACTGGAAAAGGGGAGATCACTTCCCAAAATCACGGATTCGTAATTACAGATGATAGTGTTAAGGAAAATCAAGCAATTGAGATTACGCATCGTCATTTGAATGACAATACCATTGCAGGAATTCAAGTGAAAGGCAAGCCGGTGTTCTCTGTTCAGTATCACCCGGAAGCATCTGCCGGACCGCATGATTCCCGCTATCTTTTTGATCAGTTTATTTCCAATTTGAAACAAGTTAAAGCATGAGTTATATTGCGCGAATTGTCGGAAGACAAGTGTTGGACTCTCGAGGAAATCCAACCGTAGAAGTAGATGTATATACTACAAATGGAGCCGTTGGTAGAGCTGCAGTGCCATCTGGAGCATCAACAGGAATTCATGAAGCGGTAGAGTTACGCGATGGAGATGCTTCCAAATATTTAGGTAAAGGTGTATTGAAGGCCGTTGAAAATGTAAACACGATCATCGCAGAGGAATTGATGGGCATGGATGTGTTCGATCAAAAGGCTATCGATGCGGCATTATTGGGATTGGATGGAACCGATAACAAATCTAAATTGGGAGCAAATGCCATCTTGGGAACTTCTCTAGCTGTTGCTAAAGCTGCTGCCCAAGAAGCTGGATTGAGTCTTTTCCGTTATGTTGGAGGAGTTGGAGCTACAACAATGCCTGTTCCTATGATGAATATCCTTAATGGAGGTTCGCATGCAGATAACTTGATCGATATTCAGGAATTCATGGTAATGCCATTTGGTGCTTCTTCTTTTTCTGAAGGATTGCGCTGGGGTACCGAAATCTTTCATCACTTGAAATCCGTTTTGAAGTCAAAAGGGATGTCTACAAACGTAGGTGATGAAGGTGGTTTTGCTCCAAATTTAGGTTCCAATCAGGAGGCAATTGAGGTTGTACTTCAAGCAATCGAAAAAGCAGGCTTCAAACCAGGACATGATGTTTATATCGCATTGGATGCAGCATCATCTGAATTTTATAATGCTGAAAAAGGCTTGTATTTATTCGAATCAACAGGGGAGTCTATGACTTCTTCACAAATGGTTGATTTCTGGGCAGATTGGTGTTCAAAATATCCAATTGTATCTATTGAAGATGGATTGGCTGAGGATGATTGGGCTGGTTGGAAACAAGCAACAGACCGATTAGGAAATAAAGTACAGTTGGTTGGAGACGACCTTTTTGTGACAAATACGAAAAGATTGGCGCAAGGAATCGACCAAGGTGTAGCTAATTCTATTTTGGTGAAGGTAAATCAAATTGGATCTTTAACAGAAACAATAGAAGCTGTTCAATTAGCAACACGTAATAGTTATACCTCAGTAATGTCTCACCGAAGTGGTGAAACAGAAGACAACACGATTGCTGATCTTGCTGTAGCCCTTAACTGTGGCCAGATTAAGACGGGTTCAGCCTCTCGTAGCGACCGTATGGCTAAGTATAATCAACTTTTAAGAATTGAAGAGGAATTAGGAAATACTGCGTATTATCCAGGAAAATCGTTTAAATTCTTATAAAAACGTTAAATAAATTACTGAATAGGAGGGCAATAGCTCTCCTATTTTTATTTTAACAAAATGTTGTAATTGCGTAATTTTGTGACGAACGAGACAACCTTTTAGGGTATGTTACCGTTTAACTACAAAATCGTTTTTATGAAGTCATTACTCTTTGTGTTTGTTTTGCTGTTCTCTACGGCATATTCATGGTCACAGCAAACTACTAATATTACCACGAACGAGACACATTATTTTGCGCAATGTCTGCTACAAATCGATGATCAGGCTGTCTTTCAACAACTAGAGGCTGACCTGCGTTTGCATCCGAATGCACAAGTTGTTCGTTTGGACTGGAACACTAAAAGATTATTCTTGCTTACAAAAGACCTACAATCATTTGATGAAGCATCTTTCTTGTCATGGTTAGGTGCTTACGCTTCACAGTCAACGTGTGTTCAAGTTGGATTACATGGTATTGATCCGGTGAATCCTTATCCATTTACGAATTGCAACAACTAAATGTATGAACAAGTTCTTATCGATTTTAACGTTATTTCCTGTTTTGGCTTTTGCTCAGCCGAATGACTGTAACGAAGCTGTTCCCGGTTGTTCTACACCTTCTTTTGCAATCGCACCCAATAATCCGGCTACGAATGTAGTTGATTTTACAGCTGGTTCAATATCCAATCCTTCCTCTAACCCTGGAACAGTTGGGAATTCAGGATGTTTGCTTTCGGGTGAAACAAGTTCAACCTTCATTACGATCAACATCGTGTCGAGTGGTACTTTGCAATGGTCCTTAATTGGTCTAAATGCTGCTGGAACCCCATCAAATAGTGGTTGTTTCGATTGGATTATGTGGCCAAACACCAATGGTAATGCTTGCGCGGGTATTAATGGAAATACCTTGCCTCCTGTAGCATGTAATTGGAATGGGTCTTGTAATGCCAATACTGGAATGTCAACTCCTGCAAACTTTCCTCCTGGTGCGAGCCAATCGAGTTATGAAAATCCTTTGAATGTAACAGCAGGTCAGTCATTTATTTTGTGTTTATCGAACTACTCTGGTGTAAGTCAGAATGTAAATCTCAATTTTTTCGGATCTGCACAAGTTGTGTGCGGTGTTTCTGCACCGGATCAAACGATTTGTCAGGGAGCTTCTGCCACTGTGAACATAGCAACGCCAGGCTACACCAATCCATCCTTCCAATGGTTGGTGACGAATGGAGTTTCCAATACCACAAGCGGAACGAATGTCACTGTAAATCCTACAGTTACTACAACTTATCAAGTGCAAGTAACTCAACCGGCTCAAGGGGCTAATCCAATGTTGATAGATACAGCAACGTTTACCATTACTGTTGTTCCTCCTCCAACACCAAATGCTGGTATTGATCAAACAGTTTGTTTGGGACAACCGATTTCATTGAGCGCGAGTCCTGCTGGAGCTGGGAATACGGTTACTTGGAATATCAATGTGCCTCCGGGTATGACTCCGCCGGCAACTGCAAGTTTTGCTCCGAACATGTCGTCTCCGACACCAACGGTTACCGTAAACCAACCGGGAGTGTATAATTTCATTTGGAGAGAAACAAACACAACATGTGGTATTCGCAGAGATACAGTAAAAATAACGGTAGTTGATATTCAATTAACGGCTACACCTACTAATCCAAGTTGTGGTTTGTACTCGGATGGTTCAATTACCATAAACTCGGCGACGGCGACAGAATTTAGTTTTGATGGTGGAACTACATGGGTTCCCAACAATACGCAAGGAGGATTTGCTGCTGGTACTTATTCCGTTTGTGCCAGAAATGCGCAGGGATGTTCAAAATGTGTCAATACAACGTTGGTAGATCCAACTCCTGTTTTACTAACGATTTCTAACGATACGTTGATTTGTGAGAACGGTACGGCTACTTTAGTTGCTTCCGCTACAGGAGGAACAAGTTATACCTTTAATTGGGGACATACGGCATCTACTTCTGGAACGCAACAAGTGAGTCCTGCGGTGAATACTTATTATCCTGTGGTTGCTGAGAATCAAGCAGGGTGTTTGTCTCAACCAGATTCAATTTTAGTTTCTGTGCGCCCACCGATCACGGCTGCGTTGAATCCTTTGGACCAATTTGTTTGTCCTGGATATCCGGGAACCATCAACGCGATTAACGTAACAGGAGGTATTGGTGCGCCATATAGCTTTGTTTGGTCAAATGGTTTCTCAAATTCTGGAACAACTTCCAACATCACTGAAAGTCCGAATGTGAATACCACGTACACGGTTACAATTGAAGATGGTTGTGAGTCTTCACCATTGGTGCTTCAAACACAGATCTTGGCACGTCCGTTACCTGTTCCACTTATTGGCGTCGATGAGCCAGAAAAATGTGAGCCTGCTCAATTCATTTTAACGAACCTGACCGATCCTGCAATGAATGGTGGTGTGGTATGGAACATTAGTGATGGTCAACAATTCATCAACCAAAACGAAGTGATTCCTGCTGATTTGTATGAAGGAACTTATGACGTGCAGTTGATCGTTACGTCACCAGATGGATGTATTGATTCAACTACGTTCAACTCATTCTTGTTGGTAAGACCGCAACCAGTTGCTGATTTCAGATGGTCACCGGATCCGATCACCATGTTCAATACGCAAGTGATGTTCCAGCAAAATTGTACGGGTGCAGATTCATATGGATGGACATTCCAAAGTGCTTCACTGGGAACTTCGAACAAAGAAACACCAATTGTGACCTTCCCTGATGGGCAAACAGGATATTATGAAGTGACTTTGATTGCGTATTCAGATCTAGGTTGTTCGGATACAGTTACGAAAATTGTACCGGTGCTTCCGGAGGTGATCTTATATGCGCCAAATGCATTTACACCAGATGGTGATGAGTTCAATCAAACATGGTTTGTCCATATTGCGGGTATCGACCCTCAAGATTTTGAATTGCTTGTCTACAATCGTTGGGGTCAGATCGTGTGGGAAAGCAAAGATCCTGAAGGTATTTGGGACGGAACTTACCTTGGGCAGATAGTTCCTCCGGGAACGTATACCTGGACGATCCGAACCAAGGATATGCTGAATGATAAAAAGTATGAATGGCAAGGAGCACTCAATGTCATTCGATAAATAAGAATTGAAGAGAGACCGGCAAACTTTGCCGGTCTTTTTTTGTTTAGTTGTACGGGCAAATAAGTGGTAAATACTAACTTTGAGGAAAATCACATGATTATGACAATTTCTGAATTTCAGCAGGATATATTACAAGGAATTCCGGCTCAAATTCCAGCAAAAAGATCCCTGGACTTAAGTTTGAATCACGCACCAAAGCGTAAGGATATATTGACGAAAAGTGAAAAGCAATTAGCGCTTAAGAACGCTTTGCGATACTTTCCGAAAGAACAGCATGCTGAATTGGCTCCGGATTTTCTGGAAGAGTTAGAAACTTATGGGCGTATTTACATGTATCGATACCGACCGGACTATAAGATGTATGCTCGACCTATTAGCGAGTATCCAGGGAAATCTTTACAAGCTAAAGCGATCATGTTGATGATCCAGAACAATTTGGATTATGCCGTGGCTCAACACCCTCATGAATTGATTACTTATGGTGGAAATGGAGCCGTGTTCCAAAACTGGATCCAGTATCGGTTGACGATGAAATATTTGGCTGAAATGACCGATGAACAAACCTTGGTCATGTATTCTGGTCACCCAATGGGCTTGTTCCCGTCACATAAAGATGCGCCTCGTGTGGTTGTTACCAATGGAATGATGATTCCCAACTATTCGAAGCCGGATGATTGGGAGCGATTCAATGCGCTTGGAGTTACGCAATATGGACAGATGACGGCTGGTTCTTATATGTACATCGGGCCGCAAGGAATTGTACACGGAACAACAATCACCGTGCTGAATGGATTTAGAAAAATCAAGAAGGATCCGGCGGGCTCTTTGTTCGTAACATCAGGTTTAGGTGGTATGAGTGGAGCTCAACCGAAAGCGGGAACAATTGCAGGTTGTGTTACGGTATGTGCAGAGGTGAATCCAAAGATCACGATGATCCGTCATGAACAAGGATGGGTTAACGAGATCATTGCAGATCTGGATCAGTTGGTTGTGCGTGTACGAGAAGCGCAGGCGAATAAAGAAGCTGTTTCTATTGCTTACCTGGGAAATGTTGTAGATGTTTGGGAAAAGTTTGATGCTGCAAACCTTCATATTGATTTGGGGTCTGATCAAACATCGTTACACAATCCGTGGGCTGGTGGATACTACCCGGTAGGAATTGGATTTGAGGAAGCGAATAGCATGATGGCTGAGGAACCTGACAAGTTCAAAAAGGCAGTTCAAGAAACGTTGCGGAGACATGCGGCCGCGATCAATAAACATACAGCAAAAGGAACTTATTTCTTCGATTATGGGAATGCATTCCTTCTAGAGGCTTCGCGTGCAGGCGCTGATGTGATGGCAGAGAACGGAATTGACTTCAAGTATCCGTCGTATGTACAAGATATTATGGGACCGATGTGTTTTGACTACGGATTTGGTCCTTTCCGATGGGTGTGCGCTTCAGGAGATCCAAAAGACCTTCAACGTACGGATGAGATTGCTTGTGAAGTCCTAGAGAATATGATGCGCGTTAGTCCACAGGAAATCCAACAACAAATGGCGGATAATATTCAATGGATCAGAGGAGCTCAAGAGAACAGATTGGTTGTTGGTTCTCAGGCTAGGATCTTATATGCGGACGCAGAAGGTCGCATGAAGATCGCCGCTGCTTTCAATCGTGCAATTGCATCCGGAGAGATTGGTCCGGTAGTATTAGGAAGAGATCACCACGATGTTTCTGGGACGGATTCTCCATACCGCGAAACATCGAATATTTACGATGGTTCCCGATTTACAGCTGATATGGCGATACATAATGTGATTGGTGATTCATTCCGAGGAGCAACTTGGGTTTCTATCCACAACGGCGGTGGAGTAGGTTGGGGTGAAGTGATGAATGGAGGATTTGGAATGTTGCTGGATGGCAGTGATGATGCAGATCGCCGTTTACATCAAATGCTACACTGGGACGTAAATAATGGAATTGCCCGAAGATCTTGGGCGCGCAACGAAGGTGCAATCTTCGCGATTAAACGTGCCATGGAACAAGAACCAAAATTGAAAGTGACTATACCGGAATTGGTAGATGAAAGCTTGATCAATAAATTATTCTAAAGAAAAAGGGGCGATTTTATCGCCCCTTTTTTATAATACTTTTATTTCCACACGTCTGTTAGCTTGCTCCTCATAGGCAAACTTGGCGTCCTTGTAAATAGGCATCGTATTTCCAAATCCTACCGATGTAAGTCGTTCTTTGGAGATCCCATTGTCAACGAGGTACATCATTACGCGCTTAGCCCGAGCTTCTGAAAGTTTTTGAGCAGCGAATGTGTTTTCTCCTGTTGCATGCACGTGTCCTTGAATTTCTACTTTAACCTGAGCATTGAGTGCTAAGAAATCTTTCAAACGCTTCAATTTAGGCTCTGCAGTTGGCAAGAATTCACTAGATCCGGGCACGAACTCGATCTCATCGATCTGCATGCTTTTTCCTTCCCCTAAAGGCTCCATCCAGATAACCAATTCATTTTCAGACCCCGCGGAAACCGGCTCTTCTTTATCTACAAAGAAATAACCCTCAGCGTCTACTTTTATCTGAATCTTTCCTGATTTATCAACACTAATTAAAAAGTCAGACCCATTATACAATGCAGAAAGATCACGCAAACCGTTGATGGTCATATTTGCAATGATGGGATTGCCGGTTTCAACATCACGGATCAAAATACTCAACGCCTCGATGTCTTTGTCCTTACGCAAATCCACAACTTTACCGTCTTCACTTTCTCCCGTAGCTTTGATCTGACCATCTGTTGGTTCGAATCTCAAATGCAGATCTAAACTAGGTCTGTCCTTGGTGTTTGACAGAAAACAGATCATGATGTGTTTACCCGCTATCAAATCAACCGGGTAAAGTGTGTTTGTAGAGGTAATAAGATTAAGGCCCACATGAGCTTCTTGAGAAAGGATCAAACGTCGGATTTCTGCTTTTCCTTTGAAGATATCATCACAAACATCTTTCGTTTCATTCTCGAAAACGATCATTTGGACGGTTCCGGCACTTACGTCAGCATCCAGGGTTAAACGCCCATTATACGGTGCTTTGAACGAACACCACAAGCTGTTTTTTTCTTGAATATTGGAAAGAGAAGGGTATGCAGCAAGGTCTTTGAATTGACCACCTTTTGAAGGGAACTGCAATTTGAAACTGCCAGGCTGTAAAATATTAGATGCTCCCGAACAATCTGAAATGGCATCAGACAGATTCGGGTTGTCTTGGGAATAACCCAAAACACTCATAGCAAAAGCAGTTAAAAAGAGTAAGATTCTCATTTCGAGAACAAAATTATGAAAATTCATCGAAAAAAAATTACCATTCATATTCCAAAACACCCCATTCACTAAATTTGTGCCAGAATGGAAACACTTTATTCAAAGCTCGGCCCGGACATGATCCGCTTGTTAGTAGATCGTTTTTACGAGTCAGTTTTTGCATCTCCAATCATCGGAGATCTCTTTCAAACTGACAAGCAAGTGATCAAGGCAAAGCAGTATATGTTCCTAACCCAGTTTTTAGGTGGCCCAACATTATATTCTCAGCAATACGGACACCCTAAAATGCGTATGAGGCATTTACCTCATGCCATTACTAATGAAGCAAAGGATGAATGGTTACGTTGTATGAAGGGTGCGATTGATTCCTTGCCAATAGATCTGGATACGAAATCTTCGTTATTCAAGGTGTTTCCGCAGATCGCTCAGCATATGGTAAATAGTTAGTTTGTCACCTGCAAAGAACCGTTGATTCGAATACGAACGAACAATTCATGTTGCGCCGGAAACAACTCTTCTACCTCCATTTTTGAGATCAGACCTTTGACTTTATAATCGTCATACTGAAATGAAAGCGATTGATTGAGAATGGTTCGTGCTTCATTCAAATGTCCGCCTATTTCTCGTTTTGTGGCTTCACGTAGCTTTTCAGTGATCTTTTCAGAGAACAACCATTTAGCCGATTTCAAAAGCAAACTTTTCGTTTCAAGGTCAAAATCCAAATCTGGAAAATGTAATAGTTGTGTATCTTTCTCGAAATGAGGCGTTCCTCTTAAGAATAAAACGCCTTTTTTGTCTCCGGAAAAACACACGCGGAACAATAGCTGCTTATTGCTAGCTCCAAAAACGGAAATACTGTCTAAGATTACAGTACGTCCTTCGAGATCGAGTTTCGTGCCTCCTAAATAGCGTTGGGCAATAGAACTGATGCTGTCGTATTGCAAATCGAGATCTAGTGAAACAGCCAATTGATTCGAAGGTGCATGAGATAGAATTTCCAATGGCGGTAATTCACTTGGCTTGGATTTAAATGAGGTGTCTTTGGTAGTGAACTTCGGAAAAGCGTAAATGACTAAGGCCGTTTTTACCTTGTTATGATCTATTTCTGGTGCAACTAAAGCAATGCGTTTGGGTTGGGCATGGAAAAAACCATAACCGGGAACTGCAATTGGGGCATCAAGCATTTTCCAGGATGATGCAGCTTCTTTGCGAAAATGGATCGAACCGATCTGCTTGTCTATCTCTTTCCCAAGGTCATTCAATGAGCCACGCACTTCTTTCAATAATTGATCTGTAGCATCGTATTTGAATACTGTAACCTCGCAAGGATCAATTGCTTTCAGTTGCGTTAATTTCGTTTCAGAATTTAACTGGTAATTCTCTTGAATAGAGATGGCGGTGTTGTACTGGATAGACATACGGCGCATGGGTTCGCCAATCCCGCAGGAAAATGGAACCCGGGGAGTCGTGCAAACGGGTTTGTCTGTAAAAACCTCATTGCAATCCGGGCAATAGTTCATTTTTAGCCAATACTTTCCAGAAATATCTATCGAAACTATCCCTTTTTGCGCAGTCAATTTTAGTGGATTTCTTTCGAAGTAATAATCGTAACTGACACCTTCGCAAGGATGATCTCCACCTGAAAAGTTCATCGGAACAGATTTGTCGGCCATTTCAAAATACGGTTGTAAACGCAATTCGATGGGGATCACAATTTGGGATAGCGGTTGTCTTGACACTGGAATCTCCTCAACCGCAGAGACTGGTGCTTCTGGTTCGATACTGCGACAACTGATTAGCAGTAATAAAGGAATGAAAAATGCGAGTTGTTTCATTGTTTGTAGGCGATTCCTTTTTGTACAGTCACGTAGGGTAAACCCGAAACATAGAATGTTTGGTCCATTTCATCCGGTTCGGAATGCGAATTCATAGCGTTAGTTTCATCGTAAACAACCAATTCGAATTCAATGCGATCGGAGTAATAACTCGTCTTTACTTGGAAGTACTGTTTCTCTACGGCATACAAACTGTAGAAAACATTACCGACGCGCGTCTCCGGGATGAGTATACCATCCTGTTCATCTAAGGTGTATTTGGTGTTTGTAGGGTCATTTTTATCCAATTCAAGCACGTAGTTCTTAGCGTCCGTTCGGCCATCAGGTAAGGTGTAAGTTGTGATCTGTTGGAAGCGAAATGGCGATTCTGTTGGTTTGATCTCAATTGAAAAAGCAATGGAATCACAGGGAACTCGTGTGCCACAGAGGTGTAAATAGCCAGTGTACTTGCCTGTGTATTCGTTTAGATAATGTTGTCCGTATACACCGAATGAACAGCAAAGGACTAAGATGCTTAAGATGTTTCGCATGCTTTTTTCAGCTAAAATAAAGATATTTCTGTCTTGATTTGGAAAGCACTTATCTTTGTTTCATGATACAAAGTCCCTTGGCGAATTATTTTTTAGAACGCGGTTGGTCTTGGACTACCAGTACCATTTTGCCCTACATTGTCTTGTTTTTAGTAGGATTTTTCATCTGTGTGCTTCTTTTGCGATTTGTAAAAAAGAAATTGTGGCGATGGATTATGGCCCTTTTACTGTTGTTGGTGCCATCAGGTGTTTATTTTGGATTGTATCCCATCTATGAATACGACTTCGTGGATGCATCGAAAGAGATGGCTTGGCCGGAAGAGATGGCTCATGTTGATGAAAAAGGACTGGTAATCGTTGTGATTCCGGGATGTCCGTATTGTACAGAAGCTATGGAAACTGCGAACAAGCTTTTGGAGCGCAATCCGAAATTGAGTATTGATGTAGTTGTATTGGCGAAAAGTGTGGAGGATCTCAAGGCTTACCGGAGTAAGGTGGATGGAAGAATTGCGGTTGTTGCTGCCACTAACGAGCAAACGTATGTGCGCATGACACATGGACGTTTCCCATTCTATCTACAAAAGAAAGGATCTCGTGGAGACTTATGGACACACGAACAGGTTGGGCCGATGGTACTCGATCGTTTGGACCAACAAAAAAGCCGCAACTAGTGCGGCTTTCTGTATTTAAGATGATTTTTTAGATCTTAGCGATAATGCTATTGAATGTTGCACTTGGACGCATTGCAGCAGTTGCCAATGCATCATTCGGCTTGTAATAACCACCGATGTTCATTGCTTTTCCTTGAGCTTGGATCAATTCGTTGTTGATCTCTGACTCTTTAGACGTCATCTCTTCCGCAATCGGAGTGAAGGTAGCTTTCAATGCTGCATCATTGTTTTGAGCTGCCAAGGCTTGAGTCCAGTACAAAGTCAGGTAGAAATGAGAGCCACGGTTATCAATTTCACCTACTTTACGCGCCGGTGACTTATCGTTTTCCAAGAATTTCTCTGTAGCAACATCTAATGTTTCAGCTAACACTTTTGCCTTTGCATTACCGGTTGTATTGTACATGTGTTCAAATGAAACTGCCAATGCTAAGAATTCACCCAATGAGTCCCAACGTAAATAACCTTCTTCCAAGAATTGCTCAACATGCTTAGGAGCTGAACCTCCAGCACCTGTTTCGAACAAACCACCACCATTCATTAATGGAACGATCGAGAGCATCTTTGCTGAAGTACCAACTTCCAAAATAGGGAACAAGTCAGTCAAATAATCACGAAGAACGTTTCCTGAAACAGAAATGGTATCCAATCCTTTTACGATGCGCTCCAAGGTAAATTGTGTTGCTTCAGATGGCGACAAAATGCGAATATCCAAGCCTGTCAAATCGTGGTCTTTCAAATACAATTCTACTTTTTCGATCAATTGACGGTCGTGTGCACGTTGATTATCCAACCAGAATACAGCCGGAGTATTACTTAAGCGGGCACGGTTAACAGCTAATTTAACCCAATCACGAACAGGTGCATCTTTGGTTTGGCACATGCGCCAAATATCACCGCTTTCAACAGGATGTTTCATAAGGATATTTCCATTTCCGTCTAAAACTTGCACTTCGCCATTTGTAGGGATTTGGAAAGTCTTATCGTGTGAGCCGTATTCTTCTGCAGCTTGCGCCATCAATCCAACATTTGGAACAGATCCCATGGTTGTAGGGTCCAAAGCACCGTTCTTCTTACAGAAATCGATTACAGTTTGATACACGCCAGCATAACATCTGTCTGGGATGAGCATTTTTGTGTCTTCTAATTTTCCTGCAGCATTCCACATTTTTCCAGAAGTACGAATAGCTGCTGGTACAGAGGCATCGACGATCACATCGCTCGGTACGTGTAGATTGGTAATTCCTTTCTCAGAATTTACCATTGCTAAAGCAGGTCGCTTCGCGTAAATTGAGTTGATATCATTTTCAATAGCTGCTTTTTCTGCGGCAGGAAGTGCTTCTATTTTTGTGTATAAATCGCCCAAACCGTTGTTTGGATTGATTCCCAATTTTGCGAAGGTCACAGCGTGTTTTTCAAATAATTCAGCGAAGAATACTGCAACCACATTTCCGAAAAGAATTGGATCGGAAACTTTCATCATAGTAGCTTTCAAATGCACAGAAAGCAATACGTTCTGGTTTTTAGCATCATCGATCTCTTTTGCCAAGTAAGCACGTAATGCATTTTGATTCATTACCGAAGCATCAATGATCTCCTGATCTTTCAAGCTCGTTTTTTCTTTCAAAACCGTAACGTTTCCTGAAGCATCAACTAATTGGATCTTCACGTCAGTAGCGTTTGGTACACAAACAGACAATTCGCTTCCATAGAAGTCACCATCTGTCATGCTTGCTACATGTGTCTTTGAATCTGCCGACCAAGCACCCATGGAATGTGGATGTTTTTTCGCGTAGTTTTTAACCGCTCGTGGTGCACGACGGTCAGAATTTCCTTCACGAAGAACAGGGTTCACAGCAGATCCTTTAATCTTATCGTATTTAGCTTTGGCTGCTTTTTCTTCTTCAGTAGCTGGTGTTTCAGTATAATCTGGAATTTTAAAACCTTGGCTTTGCAATTCTGCGATCGCTGCTTTCAATTGCGGGATGGATGCAGAAATGTTTGGAAGTTTAATGATGTTAGCCTCCGGAGTGGTTGCTAATTTTCCCAATTCCGCCAATGCATCCGGCATTTGTTGTTCAGGACTCAAGTATTCCGGGAATACCGACAAGATTCTCCCAGCAAGAGAAATGTCACGTGACTCAACGTCAATGCCAGCAGTTTTTGCAAAAGCTTGAACGATTGGAAGAAATGAATAAGTTGCCAAAGCCGGTGCTTCATCCGTTTTGGTGTACAAAATTTTAGAGCGAGAATCTGCCATAAGTAAAACGTTCCAGTTGTTAGAAGTATTGGATTTTTTAATCCGCCGCAAAGGTAACTTTTCAGGCTTGCTTTATCAATTTTTTCGAGCATTTTTTGGTGTGTATTGATCAAAAACAGGTATAAAAGTCCTTGTTGAAAATTGTAGAGAGAATGCTTGAAAAAAACTACATTTGACCAAATGATCGGTATGAGAACACTATTCATGTTTGTATTATTGTTTGCAGTTCAAGCTCAAGCCCAGAAATCTCAAACCAAAAAAACTCCGGTAAAACCGCATGTTTTGCAAGCATTTGTGCTACAAGATTGGGCCTTATCTTGTAAATGGATGCTTTCTTCTCCTTATCATGATTCCGTTCGAACTTGGGAGGTCTTGAACACAGATTCAACGGTCTCGTTCGTTTCATTGCTTTATCCTACCGAAACCAATTATCCAAAAGGGGCAGTTTATTCCGGTAATTACATGATATTGGGTGATACCTTGCGTCCAGGAGCTCTGGCTGATACGATAGGAACATTCAAACACTTTTATCCGAAGGATCCATTGGTAGATGCGAAAGCGAGTATCGCCTTTTTCTCAGAGCACCCAGTGTATGGAGACCGCTCGATGTTCCTGCCGGATGTGGTTGTGAGTGCAGGAAGTTTTGCAAAAGGAGATACACTGTACCTAAAAGATGATCGAAACAAAACGGCTGTAGTTCAAGTATTGGAAATTTCTGCGTCGAATGACTTTGGTGGGAATTGCCGTTTACCCTTCCTTCGTCCGTTTGTACCATTCTATCGCACGGCAGTTGGAGTTACTTATCTTACCTTGAGTGGATCGCCTATGGGATCTAATATTGTGATCTCGAAAAAGCCTTTTTAACGGTTGTCGTATTCGGACAAGAACTGTAGCATTTGGCGCAAGGCACGTGCACGGTGACTGATGGCATTCTTTGCTGCTGCATCCATTTCTGCAAAGGTTAATTCATGGCCTTCCGGAACAAAGATGGGATCGTAACCAAATCCTTGTCCTCCGCGCTCGTCTTCAATGATCTTGCCATGTACACGTCCGTCAAACAGGTGTGTTTCACCGTTCATGTGAAGCGCAATTACCGTTTGAAAATAGGCGCTTCTGTCCGCCTTCTCAGTTAAACGGTCAAGGACCTTTTCCATATTGGCTTTCGGATCTTTTTGTTGGCCGGCATAACGTGCTGAAAAAACTCCGGGTTCTCCATTCAGCGCCGGAATAACCAAACCGGTGTCATCAGCAAAAACTGCTTCTTGCAATTTGTCACTCAGGAATTCGGCCTTCATGATTGCATTGCCTGAAATAGTATCAGCAGTTTCTGGTATTTCGTCGTGATACCCTAAGTCCGTTAAAGACAACAATTCGAAGTGCTCTGGTAGCATGGAGCGGATCTCATCTACCTTGTGTGCGTTGTGTGAGGCAAAAATCAGTTTCATATCATTCATTCATCCAACGCGAATACCACATTTGAAAACTGAGTAAGTACCAGATCTTCACGCCGAATTCTCGTTTTCCGTTTAAAAAGTCTGTTTTAAGTCGTTTGATCGGTTCCCAAGCGAAAAGTCCTTGTTTGCGAATTACATCTTCAGAGAGGAAATATTCTACTTGAGGTCTCAATTCATTAGCCAACCAACTTTCAATAGGAATGGCAAATCCCATTTTTGGTCGGTCCATTTCTTTTTTGGGAACATATTGATGCACGATTTCCTTCAACAACCATTTCTTCTCTCCATCGCGGTATTTGAAGTTGTCGGGAAGCTGTGCTACGAATTCCAATAAGCGATGATCGAGCAGGGGTTCTCTGCTTTCCAAACTCACTGACATGGAGGCTCGGTCAACCTTTTGCAGGATATCGTCCAAGAGGTAGGTCTTGTAATCCATTGCCATGGCAAAGGGCAAAGGTGGATCTTCAGATAATTCCGTGTTTTCGTAATATGTTTTTAGCGGAACGAAGGGGTCGTTTACTAATTCTCTGATCTGTTCATCCGTGAATAGTTTACTCAAACTGAGTAGAATATTTCGAGAACTGGTATCTGTAAGGATCGATTTCGTTTTTTCGTAACGGTGTGCGAAATTGTACTTTCCACGCAATACCGGAATACTAGAAGCCGGAACCCAATCCATTACTTGTGCTAACCCTTTACGGGCTATTGCAGGGATCTTGTTCAGTTTTTCTCCGTATTTCAGGATCATTTCGTAGCGATTGTAGCCACCAAAAACTTCGTCACCTGCGTCTGCACTTAAGGCAACCGTTACCTCTTGTCTAGCGATCTTGCTAACCAAAGTGGTTGGGATAGCGCTTGAATCTGCAAAGGGCTCATCATAATAGTAAGGCAAGTCTGCGATCAAATCGATAGCTTCTGCTGCTGTACACGAGTATTCTGTGTGTTGTGTTCCAAGTATCTCTGCTGTTCGCTTACTGTATGCTGCCTCATTCAATCCGATATCGGGAACTGCGATCGTATAGGTGCGCAATTTCTCGGTTCTATCTTTTTGCAAAAGGGCTGTAACAGCGGTGCTGTCATAACCACCACTTAGGAAAATCCCGACAGGTACATCAGCCACCATGCGGTAATTACATGCGGATACAAGTAGTTTCTCTACGGATTCTTTCGCTTCATTTTCAGAGCAATCCAATTTTGGCAAGTTGTACCAGGTGTAGACATTCCAGTATGGCTGTTGCTTCAATTTAAAATTAGCATCAACCGTTGTTTCGATGTAATGTCCGGGTTCTACTTTGGTACAATACTTAAAGATGCAGTGGGGCGTAGGAACTGAACCAAACTGCAAGAAAGCATGTACGGCAGGAATGGAAAGTTCCTTCGTAAAGGCTGGGTGCTCGTGAAAAGATTTCAATTCAGAAGCAAATAGAAACAATCCCTTGTGTTCATACAAAAACAGAGGTTTGACACCGGCACGGTCACGGGCAATTAAAAGCTGTTTTGTCAGTTGGTTATAAATTACGATCGCAAACATACCGATGAACTTGTTCAAACAGGCATGTCCCCATTGTTGGTAAGCATGAATGATCATTTCGGTATCCGAATCCGATTGAAATTGATGACCCAATGCTTCTAACTCGGCACGGATTTCTCTAAAATTGTAGATCTCCCCATTGAAAACGATGGAATAATCTTGCCAATGCATGGGCTGCGCACCAAGTTCAGACAATTCGATGATCGCCAGACGTCTGTGACCAAATCCTAATTGAAAATGGTCGGTTTGAATTTCCCAGATACCGCTTCCATCCGGACCTCTGTGTTCCAGTCGATCGGTCATCTGTTTCAGGACCTCAGAAGTTGTTTTACGCTGAAAATCAATATATCCGGTGATGCCACACATGTTTCAAAGCCTTGTATAAGGCTAAAAGTAAGAATCTTGAAAGACATGCGGGGTATTTGAGGTGCTATTGTTCAAAACTCTGAGTAAAACTCTTCCAAGTCTGAATCGATTGACATTTTGCTCTTTTTTATTTTTGATTGAATTCAAAACATACAAATCATGGAACAAACAATCACTAGTGTTCAAGAAGAGATCGCACAATTAGAAGCGCAATTAACAGGAAATATGTTCGAGGATATGGAAATTCGCGACAAGATCCACAATTTGAAAATGAAAGTAAACGGTGTGCGCCCAATGGACAGCCACATTGAATGTGTTGGGTGTGGGTCGTGATGAATGGACGATAAGACGTTAGAGCATCAGGATGTTAAGACTTTAGGATGTTAAGATATTAGGACGTTAGGACTTTGGGATTTTAGGACATAAGGATGTTAAGATTTTAAGACTTTAGGATATAGAGACGAAAGACTTATAGACATTTGAACGTTTGAACCAGTTTGATCTTTTGAACTTGAGTTGAACTTTTGAACGTGTGTTGAACTTAATCTCAGCCATTATGACTCGATGGAGTTGCGATCAATCAAATAAATTCAAATAGGTTTCCTTCCAGGCATTGACGCTCCAGTGGTCTTCAATGCTCTGGCGGGCAGCTTTTCCGGTTTTTTTTCGCATTTCAGGGTTACTGAGAAGCAAGCGCACTAATTTTTCCCAGTCTTCGGGAGTTTGTGCCAAATACCCATTTTCTCCGTGTTGTACAATTTGTGTATTTACTCCAATTGGAGAGATAATGGCCACTGAACCCAATGCCATATATTGCAATGCTTTAAAGCCACATTTTCCGGCACTCCATTGGTCTTCCACTAAGGGCATTAATCCAATATGAAAGCGCGCCAGATCTTCAATTTCTGTTTGTAGATCCCAATCTTGATAAACCAGACTTTTAAGTGGAAATTCCGGACGTTTATTGGAAATGATCCGCAACTCAAAAGGAAATTCTTGCTCCAATTTTTGTAGAATAGGTACCAAAGGATCCAGATAGCGCATAGTACTGTGTGTACCTGTCCAACCAATGACTACAGGCGAACGATCCTGATCTGCGCACAGGTTGTGGTGGTGTTCTGTATCAATGGTAGTTGGAATCCGTACGACATTGGAGTTAAATTGTCGGGCATAATCAGCCAGATAATCGTTTCCAGCAGTAACCACTTTGGCCCAACGCATCAGCTTGTTTACTTTCCAATAGCACTTTAATTTCTGGAAACGGGCGTTGGCAGCGCTGTAGTTAGGGATCCAAATAGCATCGTCGAAATCATAGATGTAGGAACGGCGAAGAATTTTTACCAATATCCATTCAAATACCGGAGGACCTACATGCGTCATTTCGCGATGCATGAAGATGTGTTTAGCTCCGATCAATTTGAATAACAGGCCAAAACGACGCATGTAGTTCCAGCACAATTCCAAAAACTTAATACTAAATTGTCCAGGTTGATACAAGCGATCCCAGCTTTTTTGTGTATGAAAAGCGTGGTATTTGATCTGAAAATCGTTTGCTTCTAAGTAGGTCAAGTACTGTTCAAAACGAAAACGCTGCGAAGGGGCTTCTCCTTTCGGATAGGGAGCAATGATATGGAGGATCTTTCGTTTAGCAGCCATTTAGATCAATTCTGCGTATATATTGGCGTAAGAATCCACACCTTTTTCTAGTCCAAAAAAATCTTTGGCTCCAATCTGAGTTTTTTCTTTATCAAAATCTGTCAGATCCAGCTTGAATTGTTCTAGTCCTGCTTCCGATAGATCCGTTAGGACCATTCCGGATTTATATTTCCGAACGATCATTTCTGTGTCGCCAACTCCAGCATTACAGATCAATGGAATCCCCATAGCCATCAATTCCCCGTGTTTTGTGGGAGACGAGGCCTTTTTAGAGAAAGTAGGGCGGATAAAGAATATGGAACAATCAAAAAGTGATATGTACGCTGGAACATCTGTGTGTCGTGCTGAAACAATTTGAATGGAATTCCGGCTTAAGTGCAATTTTTCAGCTGCTTTCCAAATCGATCGTCGATTTTCTTTCGTAACGAACAGAAACAAAGCATTGGGATATTGCTTTTTAATCTGTTTGAATGCCATCAGCATCTCTTTCAACATATACCAGGTGCCAATGGAACCTACATATCCAACCACAAAATGATTTTCCAATTGATGATTGCGTTTATGACGTTCACGATCTTGTGACTCGATGTGATAAGGGTCAAATAATTTCAGATCCACGCAACACGGGATTACAGAGATCTTTTGTTCGTTAACCCCATTCAAATTCCAAGACAGGATTTCCTTTTTCCCTTCATGGGTAAGACTTACAACGGCATCTGCTTGTTGAAAAAACTGTTTTTCTTTTCGTTTGAAGAAATTGTAAATACCTTTAAAGACAGGATTTTTTAGATTCCAAATTCCACCTTCGATGCGCTCGTCGGCCCAGAATCCACGCATATCAAAGAGCATTTTAACCCCTTTGCGTTGTAAAGCAAGTCCAATGATCGCAGCCAAATAACTGCGGCAGTGAACAAGTTGAAAATCATGTTTCCGATGCAATTTAAGCGCCAGACGCTTCATGCGTTGTAAATCGTATAGCGTAGAAAATACCGGTGGTTTTTTCGTGTAATGCAATGGGATCCATTCTATTCCATGCTGATTGCACAGCTTTTGTATGTGTGGCTTGTCTTTTTTGTATCTATCCGGTTTTTCAAAACTGATCAATGTAAATGAATAGCCCTTTTCTGTCAATCCTATTAAATAAGGCAAGACCTGACTTTGACCTAATGGGTCAGTCATGCCGTCATAGGAAAGGTAAAGCACACGCTTCATTACAATCGTTTATTTGGAAATAATTTGCGATAAATTCGGTAAATACGTTCGATACGCTTCTCGTCGTTAGGGAAGTCTTTATAGGTTTTGGGAGGCATCGCCATGATGCGGTCGAATTCTTCCAGGGAAATGCCTAGCTTTTTGCAGATAAACTGTTTGTCTTCAGCAACCTTAGATTCATCATATGATGGGTTCTCCAATAATTTCAGAGCTTCATCGCGTGTTAATTGTCCCGCGCAAATCTGTGTGGAATAAGTAGCCAAACGATAATCGATGTTCCATTTTACAGGGAGCATATAAGATTGCCAGAACCCCGTGTATCGGGATTCGTAGTGCTTTCCGCCGTAATATTGCCAACCCAATTCTGTTTCCAGAAATTTACGTGCTTCATCCTTGTTGTAAGGAACGTAATTCAAGATGTATATGGTTTTGATCCCCTTGACGAACTTGTAATACGATTCACCCAAGAAACCTATTGCAGGTACTTTTTTGCGTTTAACAGTTCCATAGGTTTTTACAATGTGATCGTATAATTTCATATCCTTCATCACATGATAACCCCATTGGCGCGGTAATATTCCTTCTGAAGTATAATTTCCTCCTGAGATGAGGTACTTGATGCCATTTTTTGCAGCCACTTCGTGCAGGGAAGCAGGGATTGCAATATCTGTGGGGATTTCGATATCTACAATAGACGAACGCAGGAATGCCAACTGGATCTGTTTGAATTCTTCCCAGTCCATCACATAACTCATATAATCCAATCCCAGTTTCTGAGCCACATTCTTGATATTCCGAACAGCGATCTCTGAATCCCAGCCATTATCCAGGTGCAGCAGTAAAGGACGTAATCCCAGTTTTTTGCACAGATAAGCGGTATAGCAGCTGTCAACGCCTCCTGAAATCCCGACTAAACAATCGTATTTTTTTCCCTGACCTGCTTTTTGAATGTTAGTTACAATTGTTTTCAATTGTTGATCAGAACGCTCACCGTCGTAAACATCTTTTTGGATATTGTTGTAGAATTCGTTGCAATGATTGCAATGACCTTCCGCATCGAAAACGATGTCCGGATCGGTCGTGTCCATCACGCAACGTGTACATTGACGATAAGTCTTAGTCATAAAACAAAGTTAAGCAAGCTGCGCTGAATTCAAAGTGTTACTTTGGAAAGATTGTCACAAGATAAAAGCGAACGAACAGAACTGCTATTCGAATGAAAGTTCGCCGCGTTCCGGGTAATTGATCAGCACTCCTTTCATGGATCCTTGGTACACAAACAAACTACCGGCAGCAAGGCCGGTTGCCTTTCCTTGAACAAAGGCATCTTTAAGATCATTCAGTTTGCCGGCTCCACCCAAAGCGACCACTGGTATGGTCACTGCTTCTGAAACATTTCGGATCAATTCAAGATCGTAGCCTTGCATCTTGCCATCTCTGTCTATGCTTTGCACAATTAACTCTCCTGCACCTAAGGCCTCGACCTGTTTCGCAAATTCCACGGGTGTCTTGCCACTCGCTTTACTGCCGTTGATCGTCCAGGTTTGAAGGCCACCCAAGAATTTTTTCTTCACATCCATGCATACAACAATCGTGGATGAACCAAAGGTTTCTGCAGCTTTTCGAATGAACTCGGGGTCTTTTACGGCAGCAGCATTGATGATCACTTTTTCGGCACCGGCATGAATCAGTTCTCGAATTTCTTGTATCGTTCGGATTCCGCCACCAACAGCAAAGGGCATATTGGCTTCGTCTCCAATGTCTTTTACCAATTCCGGAGAAATGCAACGGTTCTGTGCCGTTGCTTCAATATCCAGAAACACCAGTTCGTCGGCGCGCAAATCATTGAATATCCGAACAGCATTGATCGGATCGCCGATGTACGTAAATTGCTTGAACCCTTCTGATTTTACCAATCCATTGTTCTTGAGCAGCAGTACAGGTATTACACGCGGTCTAAACATATGCAATTGAATTACAGGGATAAGAAATTGCGCATCAGTTGTTCCCCGGTTTCATGACTTTTTTCGGGGTGATACTGAACGCCAAACAGGTGTTCTTTTTCCACTGCAGAAACGAATGAATAATCGTAAACGGTTTCATGCAGAATATCTGCCGGATCAGCATCTGCTAAGTGGTATGAGTGCACAAAATAAAACGAGGGATCATGTTCAAATCCCTTATTCAAAACACTTTCTTTCTTGCAACGAACGGTGTTCCAGCCCATATGCGGAACTTTGAAGCGCACGGGATCGCTTACCTGAAATTTAGTAATTCGGCCCTTGACCCAAGCAAAGCCTTCGGATTGCCCTTCATCAGAATATTCTGCCATTAATTGCATCCCTAAACAAATACCCAAAATAGGAGTTTTTCGGACGCTGACAGCTTCGTTCAACGCATCGTATAGCCCTGTTTCTTTCAAGTATGCTACGGCATTTCCAAAATGACCAACTCCCGGCATAATGATCTTGTCTGCCTTCAATACTTCTTGGGGATCACCGCTAACCACGCAGGGAACGCCCAAACGCTCCACTTTCTTCACCACAGAACGCAAATTTCCGGCATTGTAATCCAGTATGAGGAGTTTTTGGGTCATTGAGTGATGGATAATTATGAATCACGAAGTTAAGCAATAATAGTTGCTTTGGATTTTAAGTTTATAAATTAACTTTACGCTTGATGAAAAGAATTCTCATACTTGCCTACGACTTTCCGCCTTACAGATCCGTAGGCGGATTGAGACCGGCTGCTTGGTTTGAGAATTTTAAGGATAATGGTTATTATCCAATTATAATTACGCGTCAGTGGAGGCCTTCAAGCGGTGAGATCGCCTATGTATCGGCTTCTGATTACAGTGAGACCATTCTAGAGCGCTTTGATCATGGTACCAAAATGAGTGCTTCCTATCGACCCAATATCTCGAACAGGCTTTTATTGCGCTTTGGGGTACGGAGATTTCAACTAGTGAGACGCATTTTTAGTGGTGTCATGGAAGTGGCCCAATATTATTTACCGTTAGGACCCAAAAGGTGCATTTATTCAACGGCACGTGCTTATTTGAAAAAGGAAAAGGTGGATGTTATATTGGCAACTGGAGATCCATTTGTAATGTTCCATTATGCCAGTAAATTATCCAAAGAATTTGATGTTCCTTGGGTGGCCGATTATCGCGATCCTTGGACAGATGGGATCGATTTGAAGGATAAGCCCATGCTTAAATTAATCTTTAATCGTATTGAAGGTCGCATCCTTGAAAATTCTAGTTTGATATCAACAGTAAATCCTTTTTTTGCCAGTTTATTATCTGATCGACATAAAACAAAGAAATGTGTGATCAGTACAAATGGATTTGATGAACAAGCTTTTATGGGGCTTGTTTCATCAGATGAGCCCAATAAGCGAATGAAATTAGCTTTTGTAGGAACAATTTATGATTGGCATCCACTGGAGGAGTTTTTAAATGGGTTCAAACAATATATTGAACAATATGGGCAGCAGGCTGAATTAATCTTTTATGGCACTAATAAACAAGACCAAATTCGTTCGTTTATTTTTAATAATAGGGATCGATTAAATGTGGCAATTCAGGTAGTTGAAAGCCTTCCAAATCGCGATTTAGTTCAAGAGCTGAATAAGGTGGATATTTTAGTGTTGTTTAATTATTTTGAAATAATTGGAACAAAGATCTATGATTATTTGGCACTCAGAAAACAGATTCTTTTTTGTTATACGGATTATGGACTTAATCCTAACTTGAATGATACGGGATATAGGCCACAAATAGAACTTTTAAAAGATCTTGGGATCGGAAAGCTGGTAAAAGACCCAAATGAATTAACCGACATATTGAATTCATTGCAAATCGAGTTTAGTGCAAATGGTGGGCTGGCTTGTCCCGAAATAGATATTCAAGAGTATTCTAGACAGTTTCAGATTGCAAGACTTGCTGAAGCAATGGATTCCATGTTATTGGTATCAGGTCGCGGTGAATGCATTCAGTGTTTATACAATACGGAGAATTATCCAGATATTAAGTTGGATGAAAATGGATTGTGTGACTTGTGTGCGATTAATTTGGAGAGACTACAGGCGATCGAAGCTCGCATTCAAAGCGATAAACTTAAGGCGCTTGTCAGGCAGGTGAAAAATTCCTCAAAGCGATCAATGTATGATTGTATCGTTGGAATCAGCGGAGGGGCGGACAGTGTTTATACAGCTTTTGTATGTAAGCAACTCGGTTTGAACCCCTTATTGGTTCACGTTGATAGTGGTTGGAATTCAGCTGAGGCAGTCCAAAACATTCGGGCATGTGCATCACGACTAGCATTGGATATAGAAACACTAGTGCTGAATTGGGAGGAAATGAGTGATGTGCAGCGATCTTTCGTTGTTTCAGGGGTGTTGGACATCGATCTTCCTTTTGATAATGCTATGATTGCAGCGCTTTACAAAGCAGCAAACAAATATGGCGTTAGATATATTCTCACAGGACACAATTCCAGAACTGAAGGTATCATGCCGCCTAACTACACATTTTTCAAACTAGATAAGCGAAATATCTTGGCAATTCATAGCATGTTCGGAACAAAAAAAGCGGATTCCTTGCCTTGGATCGGTCCGAAACAATTTTTTTGGTACGAAAAAGTAAGGGGAATTCAAATGCTTAACTTACTGGATTATCTCGATTATAATAAAGATGAAGCAAAAGCAGTAATTCAAAATGTATTGGATTGGAAGGAACATGGTGCAAAGCATTTCGAAAATTCATTCACAAAATTTTACCAGGCAGTCATTTTGCCAGAGAAATGGAAGATAGACAAACGTGTGGCTCATTTGTCGATGTTGGTTTGTTCTAGTCAATTAACTAAAGCTGCAGCAAAAAAACAACTTGAAGAACAGATAATCTCGAAACAAGAACGCGATATTTTAAAGCAATATTTTGAAAAGAAATTGAATCTTTCTGTTTACGAAATGGATAAGTACCTGCAAAACCCGGGAGTTTCGCATCGGGAATTTCCAAGTGAGTTGGATACTTATGATCGTTACCGGAAAGTCTATCGCTGGTTTAAACGCGTTTTGAAATTTCAATTGTTTCCATGAAAGTACTTATTCTGGCATATGATTATCCACCATATATTTCTGTTGGGTCTCTTCGACCGAAAGCTTGGTGTGAGTTCTTTCCTGAAGATGGTCTGAAACCGATCATTGTTACGCGACAATGGCAAAACACCTTCAGTACTGAGCAGGAATATGTCCGGAAGTCGGTTTATCCATTTGTGGTGAAATCCATAGGTGAAAATAGTGAAGTTTACAAAACACCTTATCATCCCAATCGATCGAATAAATTGATCAATAGCTTCGGTCCCAATAAATTTCGCTATCTCAGAAGGGTATTAACCGGTATTCAGGAAGTTGGACAGTACTTTTTACCGATTGGCACAAAACGTGAAATTTTTCGCTTTGCAGACGAGTATTTGAAAACACAAGGAGCGGATCTGATTATTGCAACTGGCGATCCGTTTGTATTGTTCCACTACGCGAATAAACTTTCTAAGATACATGGAATTCCCTGGGTGGCAGATTATCGGGATGTGTGGAGTCAGTTTAATTATAAATCAAAATCTGTTTTCAATAAGTTTGAACGGATTATTGAACGGCATACTGTGAAAAATGCGTCGTTGATTACCACCGTTTCTTCCGAAATGGCTTGTTTGATCCAATTAAACTTCCGACAAATTCCTCTAGAAGTTGTGATGAATGGGTTTTTCGAACATGAATCACAAATTCAATCTGATCACACTGATGAGCAAAAGTTGAAAATTGTGCATGCAGGAAGTTTGTATCCTTGGTATCCTGTAGAGATCGTATTGAGTTCTTTGGATCGTTGGATGCAAAATGATCAGCAAAAGATAGCTGCTTTGGAAGTACATTTTTACGGATTGAATGACAAAAAGAGGGTTCAGATCGCTTTGGATAGCTGTTCTGCTTCTTTAAAACACAAGGTGTTTTTTCACCCCCGAATTGAGAACAATCGGATGTTGGAGGAATTGAAAAGTTATGATCTTCTGCTGCTTTTCAATAACTACTCATTTCTCGGAACAAAGCTCTTTGATTATTTTTCTGTGAAGCGCAATGTGTTATTTTGCTTTGAATCAGACAGCGATGCGGAAACTTTGAAAAACAAGCATTATAAGTTGATAGAAAGTGCTCAACAAAATTTGGCACAGGTGGAACTTATCAGAAAGCATACAGCAGGATATGTTGTAATCGATAAAACAGATCTGGTTCAGGTACTCGATACTGTTTATACTGAAAAGATGAGCTCCGGAAAATTGCGTTGTAATACAAAAGATATTGAAATGTATTCTCGTAGATATCAGACTAGGCGTTTTGCCCAATTATTGAAGGAACATTTTAAAAGGAACTGACATGGGAAAACAGTTGATTATTCTCTCCTCAACATTTCCGGTCGATTCCAACGATATTTTTTTGGAAAAGGAGCTTCCCTTTCTCAAAGAGCAGTTTCAATCAATTACAATTATTCCTACAGATGTCGATCGCAAATTGCAGCAAAACTATGATCAAGAGGGGGTGTATTTCGAGATTCGATACTTTCATTGTAGTACCTTCGCACTGTTAAAATCAATTTTCTGCAAAGAATTTGTTGAGGTACTCAAGGAGTTTCGTTCCTTACAAAAACAAGGAAGGCTTTCCTATTTTAAACTTAAAGTGTTGCTTAAAGCACATTGCAAGGCTCTGAAATTGGCGCGCTTTTTAGAAAAGAAATATCCGAGACTCTCTCAAACTATTTGCTATTCCTATTGGGGAGATACTGCCGCTACATCGCTTGCGTATTTGAAGAAAAGGCAACCTGAAATATTAACTGTTTCGCGTTTTCATGGCTGGGATTTGTATGAGGAGCGCGCACCTGAACAGTATTTGCCCTTGCGCAAGTTCACCGAAAGTGGTTTGGATGTCTTGTCTTTGATTTCGAACCATGGATTGAGTTATTTGCGTGCAAAGAACTCGTTCATTCCAAACCATCGATATCGGGTTGCTTATTTGGGCGTTTCGAAGGCAAAAATTATTCCTGAGTTCATTCCTTCTTCCAGCATTCGGTTGGTCTCTGTGGTGAATACACATGAAGTAAAGCGTTTGGATCGACTTATTCGTGTTATTCATACTTTGAGTGAGCGCATTGAGGTGGACTGGACAATAGTGGGTGTTCCATCTGATTTCATCATGTACTGGTATGCGACATTGCAATTGAAACCGATTAAAAAATTAACTTCTTTTGGGGTT
>JBMLQF010000147.1:0-4302 GCA_049241705.1 Fluviicola sp.
GTAAAAGATTGTGTGCTGGAAACCGACTTCGAGTTGCGCATCCCGGAAGATTACGTGAATAACGTTGCTGAGCGTTTGAGTATCTATCAGGAATTGGATGGCTTGTCCACCACCGAAGAACTGGAACAGCATAAACAGCAATTGATCGACCGTTTTGGACCACTGCCACGTGTGGTAAAAGAACTCTTCCGTTCCTTCGAATTGCGTTGGTTGGCTCAGGAGATCGGCTTCGAACGGATGGTGATCAAAAGTGGAACGATGATCGGATATTTTGTGAGTAATCCGCAATCAAAATACTACGATTCTACGAATTTCACGCGTGTGCTGAACCACGTCCAAACAGCGCCGAAGGACTGTAAAATGAGCGAAAAGAACGATCGTCTGCGCTTGATCTACAGCAATGTGATGAACATGGATCAGGCCTTTGAGCGCCTGCAGGAGGTGGTGAATGTTTAAAGAGTTGTATCGAATAAAAAACCCCGTCTTTTCAGACAGGGTTCGCAATTATAAAATATCGTCGAGCGATTTTTTGCTGTTGTAATAGCTCATGAGCTCGTTGCGGTTACCATCGAAGTAATCCTCTAACAAGGTTTCCGCCAGATAATCGCGGTAAGCGGTTTTGGCCACTTTCGGGATGTATAGATGTCCTCGACCAACCTCTTTGTGGCGCACGAACTTCTTTTTCTCCAGGATACGCACAATGGTTGAAACCGTATTGTAAGCAGGCTTAGGATCCGGATATAATGCCAGAATTTCCTTCACGCTTGCTTTTTCCAGTTTCCACAAGCGCAACATGACCTTTTCTTCAGCAGGGGTTAATCGCTCCATGTATATCAGATTTTCAACTTCGCACGCAATTCTTTCGGCAAACCATCTTTGTGTAAGTACACGTTGATCGTTTTCAAACGGAAGTAGTGCTCAGAAACATACAAATATCCTTGAGGCATGTTTTCGGTACCCCAAGAGTTCTTCACCAAGAAATAACGCGTTCCATTTTGATCTTTGTACATACCCACAATGTGCATCCCGTGATCATCGGTTGTCAATTTTTCATCGTATCCTTCCTGACGCATTTCTTGTGTCACCTTCAATTCGGTTACAGGCTCTAAAAACGCATTTGAAACACGCTCAGCTCCTGCATTGTTGAACGACTTGTTGTCGCGGCCACGAACTTGAATGGTTGATGGATCTTCCGGAACAACGGCAATCCCTTGGCGGAAGTTAAATCCTCTTTCGCTAACATCTGCACCCCAAGCCAAGGTGTAACCATTCTTTAAGGCATTTTCTACTACAGTTACCATGTCTTCCATAGGCACATTGTAGCTGTCTCCCCACGTCCAGTTATCCGGAATAGCGATCTCGCATGTTTCGTAGAACGGATCGTTTGTGAAAGAAGTGATCGACACGTAATCATTCATTTTCAAACCAAGCGATTCCGCGTATGTTTTCGGCGTGTATTTTTTGCCATTGTAGGTAAATTCCGTGATGTCTTTTCCTAAATACGCATCCAAAACACCGTTGAAAGCCACTTTCCATTCGCTACCAATCCCTTCTCCTTTTTGTACTTGAGCCAAAATGGTTTGCATGAATGAGTTCAAAACCGAGAACAATTCTTCGTGGTCGTATTCTGTTTTTCCGTTCAATCCGGTGTAAACGTCTTTCGGTACGATACCGTAGCGCTTGATCACCCATGGAATGTCATGAAAAGCTCCACCTTCACCAAAGTTCGTTTTTCCATCCATGCGAATAAAACGATCAGCTTTTGCCTCATACGCTTTACGCACAATGTACATTACGGAAAGATTACTTGGGTTTTTCACGCCCATGCGGATCAATTCTGATTCGAAGAACGAGAGCGAAGAAAAACTCCAGCAGGTTCCTGTCATTCCTTGATCTTGAACAGGAGTTGCATCCAAATGGTAAACCTTTGTAAATTGATATTTGCTATCAGGGGCATTACTTACGGTTTGTGCTCCTGCTAGGAATGAACAAACGAACCCCAGAGCTAAAAGTGTTCTTTTCATGTGTGGGAATTTTCGACTAAGTTACAATTTTCGTTGTATTACAAACTTGTCTAAATGAGTGAAAAACGTCTGCCGGGCAAACACCTCACAACTCCTTTGAATTCTAAGCCCAACAATTGGCTCGAAACGGAACTCACAGCTACTTCTGCCAGATAAGCAATGGCGTCTACGGAAAGTTCTTGCTCTTTTTGCAGGATTTTCACGATCCGTTGCTCGGGTTCGGTAAGGTCAACGAATAATTGCCGTTGTGTGATAGCTGGTGTTTTCACCCCCCAATTCATTTCGCGGATCAAATCGCCGGAAGAGGTGATCAATCGGGCTTTATCTTCCCGGATCAATTTATTACAGCCTTTGGAAGCATTGCGATGAACATCACCCGGATAAGCAAACACATCCCGATTATAGTCCAAAGCTAATTGAGCGGTGATCAAGGATCCGCCACTTTCACCACTTTCGATTACCAAGGTGGCGTCGGCCAAACCAGCTACGATTCGATTGCGCATCGGAAAATGAGGAGGTTCAGGTTTTTGCATCGGGATGAATTCCGAGATCAAGCCACCTTGTTCCATCATTTTAAGCGCCATTCCGCGATGTTCTGCAGGATACATGAAATCGAAGCCATGTCCCAAAACGCCCCAGGTAGAAAGCTTGTTCTTCAACGCTGCACGATGCGCAAAACCATCTATACCAGCAGCCATTCCACTGACAACGGTAACATCGTGTTGCGCCAGACCATCGATCAATTCATCGGTGATCTGTTTTCCGTACTTAGTAGCATTGCGCGTACCAACAACGGCAATGATCCGCTCCGGATTCCAATTGAAATTTCCTTGCGCATAGAGTAACAAAGGAGCGTCTTCACATTGCTTCAATCTGCGCGGATAATTCTCATCTGTGAAAAATGAGGTTTGCACCTTGCGCGCTTCGAGGGCCTCAACAATTTTATCGGCTTCTACAAGAGCTTCTACGCGTTGTCGGAAGGAAATACTATCTACAGGAATTCCCGGTATTTTCGCAAGATTCAATCTTTTCTCGCTAAAAAAGGCCTCTAAGTCAGAAAAATGCCCGATGATTGTACGGGCTCTTCTGCTTCCAATTCCACTTAAAAGTGTGAGACCAATCTGGTGGTGTAAGGTTGTAAAGTTCAAAAGAAATGGTATTTTGGTCTATTGAATTTACAACAATTTACCATTATGAAGCAACTACTACTCCTGCTTTTTTGCATCCCTTTTGCACTTTTTTCACAACAACTGAAGGGGGTAGTTTTGGACGATGAATCGTCTGCACCGGTGCCATTCGCACAAGTGATCACACCAGAAAAATTGTCGGCTGTCGCCAATGAGTCCGGAGAATTTACGCTTGAATTGAATTCGCTTCCGGCACTATTGATCATTTCCGCAGCGGATTATCAAACCGACACGATCGAGGTGAATTCCTGGACAATACAAGTGCGTCTGAAATTGATCGAAGCTGAAGAGATCGGAATGGTGGTTGTTGCAGCATCACGCCGTAAACAAGCCGTAGAAGAAGTTCCCATTTCATTGGAAATCATCAAACCGGATTTGATCACCAATAAGGGAATTACAGATCTGGAACAGGCCGTGGATCAAGCTCCTGGCGCCTATGCCATGGACGGACAGATCTCCATTCGTGGAGGAAGTGGATTTTCTTATGGAGCGGGAAGCCGTGTGTTGGTTTTATGGAATGAAGTTCCTTTGCTTTCAGGAGATGCGGGAGACACGAAATGGAACTCGATTCCGATCGAACAAGCACAGCAGATAGAAATTATCAAAGGAGCTTCTTCGGTTCTTTACGGAAGCGGTGCCTTGAATGGAATGGTTTCTCTTATCGAACGTGAGCCAAGTCCCGAAGCGGCATTTTCGGCACGTTATCAATCAGGAATTTACGATAATCCAAAACGTGCAACCTTGAAGTGGTGGGACAAAAATCCCATGCAGCACCAAGCTGACGTAACTTTCAGCAAGCAGTTCAAGCGCATCGGACTAAACGTGGGGGCCTATGGATTTACCAATGATGGATACCGCCAAGGGGAAACAGAAGACCGGATTCGCTTTAACGGAACTATATATTGGAAACCGGCGAAGATCGAAAAATTGAAAGTAAGCTTGGGTTGGAACGCTCAGATACAAAAGACCGGAAACTTCATTATTTGGGCGAGCGATACTTTTGCCTATCAGCCGGCAGGAGGAGCAGACACGGCGGTTGCAGGATCTACACTTACGTACAATCGAGGAGATAGATTGACAATTGATCCAAG
>JBMLQF010000148.1:0-8385 GCA_049241705.1 Fluviicola sp.
CGTTTACATTCCGCGTGATGAATATGCCTAACCCTTCATTGTTCTTCGGAGCAACTGAAGAAGGTGGTAAAGCATCAAAAGTTGAAACAAGATTGTTTGCTAAATATTCAAACTCTCCGTTGAATGCTACTTTCCAAATTTTGGAATGGGAGTTGGTAGTATCAGGTGCACCTCGTCCTGCTAAAGGTACAGGTAACCAATTGAACGCTGACGGTATGAGTTTGTTGAAACAAGCAAAACCAGGTTCTCAAATCAGCTTCATGACGAAAGTTGTTGGTCCTGATAAAATTGTTCGTAAGAAAGGTGGTGTATTCACCATATAATTGAATAAATAAGTGTCAATCATGAAACGTTTAATCATCCTTAGTTCATTGTTGCTACCTGCACTTTCCATGAATGCGCAGGAGATCAATGGAGGACCTGTAAATGTTCCCGCTGACGGGATCGTGGACGGAGTGTATATCACCGAGCACGTACCTACGAAGCGAATGATCCCGTATGAGTTCGTCCGTGAGGCCGATGTAACTTGGAGTAAACGTGTTTGGCGTACTATTGACATGCGCGAGAAGATCAATCACCCGATCTATTTGCCTTTCGATTACCACACGCCTTCTGGGCAGTATGTGCGTAATTCAAGCAGATGGTCGTTGTGGACTATCTTGCGTCATCACATCATCAATGGGGATTTAAAGGTGTTTTCACCTTACAATCCATATCAGTTTGACATGTTGGATGGTGATCAGTTTAAATACATGATCGCTCCAGAACCGGGTAAGAATTATTATACGGATTCAATTTTCCGTGATAAAGTGTTCTACTACTTGGGTGGTTTGGGTCCAGAGTCAGATGTGCCTTTGACGAATGAGGATGGTGATCCAATTGAGATTACTCTTCCTGATGGATCTGTAACATTTAAGTATCCACCGCGTGATACTTTGTGGTTGGATTCAAAGGATATTGTTCAATACCGCTTAAAAGAGGACTGGTTCTTCGATAAAGAGCGTTCAGTGTTGGATGTACGTATCTTGGGAATAGCTCCGGTAGTATATAAGATCGAGGTGAATGCCACCACAGGTCAGAAAACTATCGTTGGATTGGAGGAGAAGTACTGGTTGTATTTCCCGCATTGTCGATACATCTTGAACAACTATTTTGTCTACAACGAACAAAATGACGCTCAATGGATGAGTTTTGATGACTTGTTCTGGAAACGTCAGTTCAACAGTACGATCTACAAAGAAAGTAATGTATTTGATCGTAAGATTGATAGTTATCGTACAGGTGTGGATGCTTTAATGGAATCTGAAAAGATTACTGAAGAGATCCGTTTGTTCGAGCACGATGTTTGGCACTTCTAAGAAGTTCTTATAAAGAAAGAAAGCCCTCAGGATTACCTGGGGGCTTTTTCGTTATTTTTGCGCATGCTTGTTTTAGACAAAGTTGGAATTCATTTTCCTCAGGGATTTTTGTTTGATGATTGCTCGGCGCAAGTTACTTCCGGTGATCGTATCGGTTTAGTTGGTAAAAACGGTGCTGGAAAATCTACTTTATTAAAATTGATCGCTGGTTGGGAAAAACCATCAACGGGAGGTATCCACAAACAAAAGGATCTTTCGATCGGTTTTTTGACTCAGGATATAGACATCAATTACCAAGAATCGGTTTTTGATTATCTGTTCTATTCTAATACGACCTTAAATGACCTTCGTTCACGCATTGAAAAGATCAATCACGATCTGGTCAATCGTTCCGATTATGAAAGTGATTCCTATTTGAAGTTGTTGGACGAATTAAATGCTGCAAATGATCAATTTGCAATTTTGGATGGTTTCCAATGGGAAGAAAAGATCGCCATGACTTTGCAGGGACTTGGTTTTTCAAAGGAAGATTTTAATCGACAGTTAAGTGATTTTTCAGGAGGCTGGAAAATGCGTGCTGAACTTGCAAAAATCTTGGTGAATCGACCGAACCTTTTATTGCTGGATGAGCCTACGAACCATTTGGATATTGTTTCCATTCAATGGTTAGAGAATTACCTTTCGCGATTCGAAGGCGCAGTGATTGTTATTTCCCATGATCGTTTGTTCCTAGATAATGTGACCAATCGTACCTGGGAGATCTCTTTGGGATCTATTTTGGATTTTCCCTACGCTTATTCGAAGTATAAAACGGTGCGTGCTGAAGAATTGGAACGGATGGCTGACGCCAAGAAACAACAAGATAAGGACATCAAGCACACGCAAGAATTGATCGATAAGTTCCGGGCAAAAAAGAATAAAGCGGCATTTGCACAATCTCTTATCAAGAAACTAGAGCGTACAGAACGCATTGAATTGGAATCGGATGCAATTGCTAAGATGAGGATCTTCTTCCCGTTGAGTGTTCAGCCCGGTAAATGGGTGCTCGAAATGGAACACGTGGGGAAAGCTTATGGGCAAAAGCGTTTATTCCGAGATATTTCAATTACAGTTGGTCGAGGTGAAAAGATCGCGCTTTTAGGACCGAATGGTGTCGGGAAATCGACTTTGTTCAAATGTGTGATGCAAGAGATCGATCACGAAGGGACGGTCAATTTAGGTCACAATGTAAAGGTTACCTATTTTGCTCAAGACCAAGCGGAACGTTTGGACAAGAACTTATCGGTTTACGAAACGGTTGACCAGGTAGCAGTTGGAGATGTGCGTAAGGATCTCAGATCTATACTGGGTGCTTTCTTATTTTCCGGGGAGGATATTGATAAAAAAGTTGCTGTGTTGTCCGGAGGAGAGCGCACACGTTTGGCACTGTGTCAATTGCTTTTGAGTCCGTCGAATGTCTTGATCCTGGATGAGCCAACAAATCACTTGGATATTCAGAGTAAACAGGTACTCAAAGAAGCATTAAAGCAGTATGAAGGAACGTTTATCATCGTTTCACACGACCGGGAATTTTTAGAAGGCTTGACGAACCGTATTTGGGACATTGAAGATCAGACTTTAAAGATCCATCACTTTGATGTGCATGAATATTTGGAGCGCAAGCTTGGAACGAAAACTTCGGAATCTGCTCCGTTTCCTCAAGAACAGAAAGAATCGGTTGTTGCTGAAAAGCAGTTGGCTCATGAAGAACGTAAAGAGTTGAAACGCCAGCGCAATCAACTGCAAAATACAATCAAGAAGCATGAAGAGCGAATTGCTCAATTAGAAACTGAGGTAAAAGATCTGGAGGAGCAATTGACCCATATGGATTTCTCAGATAACACTAAAACAGGTCACGTCCTCAAAGCTTTTGAGGAAGCCAAGTCTAAATTGGATTATTATACAGATCTGTGGATGGAAACTACAGAAATGCTCGAAAATTTGGAAGGATGAAACACAGCGGATTAATTGAAAAAATGCGTGTAGAGTATCACGAACCGGTACTTTACAACCTGCAATTGGATGCGTCGATCCGAATGAATGATCTGATTGGTCAGCACATTCGCATGGAGCATACCGGAAATATCTTCTGCAGCAATTGCGGTAAGAAAACCAAGAATTCCTTTGGACAAGGTTTTTGTTATCCGTGTTTTCAGTCGGCGCCACAAGCAGCACCTTGTATCATTTCTCCGGAATTGTGTAAAGCGCATTTGGGAGAAGGAAGAGATATTGAATGGGAGGAAGCAAATCACAACCAGCCGCATTTGGTTTATTTAGCTGCCAGTGATGCTGTTAAGGTGGGAGTGACTCGCGCGACTCAAAAAATGACGCGCTGGATGGATCAAGGAGCAAGTAGTGCGATTGTATTGGCAGAAACTCCTAATCGTTACACAGCAGGATTGATCGAAGTTGCGCTGAAATCTGTATTCACCGATAAAACAAACTGGCAGCGCATGTTGAAGAATGATATCGATCCGTTCATTGATCTGGAAGAGGCCAAAGGAGAAGCGGAGGAAGCATTACCTTTTGATCTGCGCGATTTTGTTTCAGGCGATGATGCCATTACGCGAATAGCATATCCGGTACAAGCATATCCAGTGAAAGTTAAAAGCGTTGGATTTGATAAGGAAGCAGTTGTTGAAGGCGTTTTAAAGGGAATTAAAGGCCAATACTTGATCTTTTCAGACGATCGAGTGATCAACTTGAGAAAGCATACCAGTTACGAGATCCAATTTGAATTTTAATGCGCGAAGTTGTTAACCAATGACTGTTGCTACTTTTCTCGTTAATTTCTGCCAAAAAAGCTAGGAAGTCGGTTAAAAGCTATTACTTTTAGTTCACAATTTTTGAAAAATCTACAAGCATGTTTGATAAGAACGAATTCAACAAATACGCTACCAAACACATGGGGATTTCCAGCATGCATTTGGAAAGCTATATCGAGTCTTCAATGACACCATATATTATCGAAGAGCGTCATTTGAATATGACACAAATGGACGTTTTCTCGCGTTTGATGATGGACCGTATCATTTTCTTGGGAACAGGGATCAACGATCATATTGCGAATATCATCAATGCGCAATTGTTGTTCTTGGAATCAGTTGACGCGAAAAAAGACATTCAGATCTATTTGAATTCTCCTGGAGGTTCTGTTTACGCTGGATTGGGAATTTATGATACAATGCAATACATCAAGCCGGATGTTGCTACTATTTGTACAGGTATGGCAGCGTCAATGGGGGCTGTATTGTTGTGTGCTGGTGCTGATGGAAAACGCTCTGCGTTGAAGCACTCACGTGTGATGATCCACCAACCATTAGGAGGTGCGCAAGGTCAGGCATCTGATATCGAGATCACAGCGCGCGAGATCCAGAAATTGAAAAAAGAATTGTACGACATCATCGCACACCACTCAAAACAAACGTATGATAAAGTGTGGGCCGATTCTGATCGCGACTACTGGATGACATCTCAAGAAGCAAAAGATTACGGAATGGTGGACGAAGTATTGGTTCGCAACCCGAAATAAGCTAATTTTGTAGCAGATATCTAAGTCATTTACCTTCGGGTGAATGACTTTTTTGCACTTAAAAACTACAAGACACATGTCTAAAAAAGAAACAACTTGCTCCTTTTGCGGTAGACCGCGTAGTCAGGTTGGATTACTCATAGCCGGACTTTCCGGACATATTTGCGACCACTGTATCGTTCAGGCGCGTTCAATCGTGGATGAAGAAATGGCCTCGAACAATACGCCGAACGCAGCCGCGCCGGTAAATGTGCTTAAGCCTTCCGATATCAAGACACGCTTGGATGAGTATGTGATTGGTCAGGACGACGCTAAGAAAACGTTAGCAGTAGCTGTTTACAATCACTACAAGCGTTTGCACCAAGGGAAGATCGAAGACGTTGAGATTGAAAAATCGAACGTGATCTTAGTTGGACGTACCGGAACAGGAAAAACCTTGTTGGCGAAAACCATTGCAAAAATGCTGAATGTTCCGTTTTGCATCGCTGATGCAACAGTTTTAACTGAAGCTGGGTATGTGGGTGAAGATGTGGAAAGCATTTTGTCACGCTTATTACAAGCTGCAGATTACAACGTGCAAGCTGCTCAAAACGGTATTGTGTTCATTGATGAGATCGATAAGATCGCACGTAAGAGTGATAATCCGTCCATTACACGTGATGTTTCCGGAGAAGGAGTACAACAGGCTTTGTTGAAATTGTTAGAAGGATCTACGGTAAACGTACCACCACAGGGAGGACGAAAGCATCCTGAACAAAAGATGATCTCTATTGATACGAAGAATATCTTATTCGTGTGTGGTGGAGCATTTGATGGTATTGAGCGAATCATCGCAAGTCGCATCAATACGCAAACGATTGGATTTGGTCAACAAGGTGTTGAAAAGATCGACGGTGATAATTTCTTGAAATACATCAACCCGACGGATATTAAAACATTTGGTTTGATCCCTGAATTGATCGGTCGTTTCCCGGTATTGACATACCTTGAACCATTGGATGCAAAAAGTTTGAAACGTATCTTGACTGAACCTAAAAATGCTTTGGTGAAGCAGTATGTGCGCTTGTTTGAGATCGATGGAATTCGTTTGACTTTCGACGCAGAGGTCTTGGACTTCATCGTTGAAAAAGCGATCGAATTCAAATTGGGAGCACGTGGATTGCGTTCCATCTGCGAAGCGATCCTAACGGATGCCATGTATGAATTGCCTTCTAAAAATGAGAAGGAGTTCCGAGTAGAATTGGATTATGCAAAAGCACAATTCTCGAAAAGTAAAATGGCCCGCTTGAAAAAAGTAGGTTAAACATACAGAAAGAGGCTCTCGGGCCTCTTTTTTATTGAATACGGTATACGAAACAGTCTTTGGTGGTAAAGACAGGTTTCAGACCAGGAATGGATGCATCAACATTTCTGTCCAACACCGCGAAATGAACACCATCCTTTCGAATACGTTCCATTAACAGTTGTTCTCCAAATTCGGCACGTTCAATACTCCATGTTTTTCGATTCAACCAATAGGTTAACTGTGGATCAGGTCCTGTGAAAATAACGACCTTCTCATGTGGTTTTAAAACAGCATTTAGCTGAGTTTCCAAAGAGAGTTTATACCGTACTTCCTCTTTGATGCGAAAATCTGAGATCTGATTGCCAAGACCCTCTATGCAGATGACAACAGCAGCTGCGATTGCCCAATTTTTAGGAATTGCAGACAAACCGATTCCTGCTATTAATGCAATGATTGGAACCAACGGGAGCACATAGTAGTTGTGCGTAGGAAATACCGTTCCTGTTTTAATGGCAAACAATAGAAATACTGCTATAGATAAGAAAATTCCAAGAGACAGCGCCTTTTTACCTTTAACAAGGAAATAGCCGCCAATTCCAACAAAAAGCAACACCACGTAGGAGCGCATTCCTCCGAAATAAATCTGCTTCCAGAAGTCGAACCATAAAGGTTTTATTTCGTTGAGTCCTTCTGAAATGGTTTTCGGGAAGAACAACTGAAAATGAAAGGTGTCGACCAAATGAGGAACCCAAATGAAATACCACCACCCAATGATCGCTGTTGCCAAACCAAAACAGTTCATTACCCAAAAGCGGATGCGAAAAGTGAATTGACTGTTCATCATGAATGGTAAAATACCGATGAAGAGATAAGTAGCGGGGATTTTACTTAGTCCGCCAAGGGTTAATAGGAGCAAAGCGCCAAACCAAAAGACCCAGCTATTGGACTCAACGAAGCGTATGATCCACCAAATACCAATTAAAACGAGCGAGACTGCGAACACATCAGGCATGATCTTTCGAGAGAAGGCAAACCAAAGAGAACATAGTAAGAGTATACCCGCGTATTTTGCAACCTGTTCGTTCCATAGTCGCTTAACGATCAAATAAAAGGCAAAGATCCCAAAAGAGGCGACAAGCAAGGAGATCAAACGACCATACCAGTGCTGGTAACCAAAAGTGGTGTTAAAACCTGCGATCAGAGCTTGAAAGAAAGGAAATTCAGAACCTAAAATACCCGTGCGATCACCGCCCATATCGATCTGGGGGTAAAACAACGAAAAATTGCCTTCTGACATATTTCGCGCCATCATAGCCGTTAGCGTTTGGCGCCAAGAATGCCAGGTTTCCAGAGGTGGATTCCAAATGCCATACAAGCGCACCAGGAAAAAGATCCCGACCCAAGTACTAAATTGCTTCCACCAGCTTGTCTTCATCAATGAACGGTAAAGCAGCAATACTTGATCACAGAACCTTTGGCTGTAAACAGCTGCTCGTAATGTGTTTTGATATGCAAAATATCGCGAATAACAGGATCCAAATCGTCTGGTAATGAATGATAGAGATCCCAAGTCAACTCTTTTACCTTGTAACCGTGTTCTTTAATTTGCTCCTCTGTAGATTCAAAAAGCACATCGGAATCCGTTTTAAGATGGATCAGTCCACCTGGTTTAAGCACGTTCTTGTAGCGTTTTACAAATTGTTCTGAAGTAAGTCTTTTACGTGGTTTTACAGGTTGGGGGTCCGAAAACGTCAGCCAAATCTCATCGATTTCATCTTTCGCGAAATAATCTTCCAGAAAATCGATCTTAGTGCGTAAAAAAGCCACATTATCCATTCCTGCATCCAAAGCTTCTTTAGCACCTACGAACATGCGTGCACCTTTGATGTCAATGCCTATGTAATTGCGGTTTGGGTAATGTTTGGCTAAACCAACGGTGTATTCTCCTTTTCCGCAACCTAATTCCAGAACGATCGGGTTATTATTGCCGAAAAAAGACTCTCGCCATTTACCTTTCAGTTCAAAATCGGTTGGATCGGCTTGCAAGGTAGGTTCGAAGACGTTTTTCATCGACTTCATTTCGGCGAATTTGCGCAATTTGTTCTTTCCCATAGCGGCCACAAAAATAGGAAATTCCAACGGAAAGATTTTTTCGCGAAAAAAACGAAAAA
>JBMLQF010000149.1:0-14809 GCA_049241705.1 Fluviicola sp.
ATTCTACAACAACATAAGAACGATCATCCAATCATTGCTCAGATCTTGGATTATCGTCAGATGAAAAAATTGAAATCCACTTATGTGGATCCGCTACCAACGATGTTGGATCCGGTTGACGGACGTGTACACACCAGCTTTATGCAAACAGTGACCGCTACGGGGCGATTGAGTTCGAACAATCCGAACCTGCAAAACATTCCGATCCGTTCCGAACGCGGTAAAGAGATCCGTAAAGCCTTCATTACACGAGACAAGGACCATCAATTGATGGCAGCCGATTACTCGCAGATCGAATTGCGCATCATTGCTGCCTTGGCGAACGACGAAAATATGATCCGTGCCTTCCGCGAAAAAGTGGATATTCACAAGGCTACAGCTGCGAAAGTATTCCACGTTGACTTGGAAGATGTATCGAAAGATCAGCGCAGCGCTGCCAAAGCGGTGAACTTCGGAATCATTTACGGACAAAGTGCTTTTGGACTTTCTCAAAACCTGGGAATTAGTCGTACGGAGGCCAAACAGATCATCGATGCTTATTTTGCACAATACGGAACGATCAAGACCTATATGGAACAAGCTGTGTCTAAAGCGCGTGAAGAAGGTTTTGTAGAAACGATCATGAAACGTCGTCGCTATTTACCGGACATCAATTCAGCCAATGCTGTTGTACGAGGTTTTGCAGAACGAAATGCGATCAACGCGCCGATTCAAGGATCTGCTGCGGATATCGTGAAATTGGCCATGGTGGCGGTTCATAAAGCCATGAAAGCAGCTCGGGTGAAATCAAAGATGATCTTGCAGGTACACGATGAATTGGTGTTTGATGTGCACAAGGACGAGATCGCTTTGATGCAACAATTGGTGAAAGAAAGCATGGAAAAAGCGGTGGATCTGATCGTACCGATGGAAGTTGAGATTCAAGTTGCAGATAATTGGTTGGACGCGCATTAAACAGTTATCAGTCATTTCTGGAGACTAATCTGTTAATCCGTAATTCGTGTTTGCACTTCCGTTTTTTGTGTTATTCGATCAGTTAAAAGCGATCTAATTTTGTCGGCAACAAAAGAGAACAAATGAAAAAAGTAGCAATCATTACCGGTGCAAGTTCAGGAATGGGAAAATCTGCAGCCGGATTTTTACACGAACAAGGATACATCGTTTATGGACTAGCTCGTCGCGTTGCTGAAATGCAGGATCTGGAAGCCAAAGGCATGAAGACCTTGGAAATGGACATTACCAACGAAGAATCGATCGCAGCGGCCGTAGACACCATCCTTAAACAGGAAGGGCGCATCGACGTATTGATCAACAATGCCGGTTATGGCTCATACGGTGCTGTTGAGGACATTTCAATAGAAGAAGCGAAGCGCCAATTTGAAGTGAATTTATTTGGTATGGCGCGCATTACGCAATTGGTATTGCCCGCGATGAGAAAACAGCAATCCGGAAGAATCGTGAACATCTCTTCGATGGGTGGAAAGATCTATACACCATTCGGAGCATGGTACCACGCTACAAAACACGCGGTGGAAGGCTGGAGTGATTGCTTGCGTTTGGAATTGAAACCTTTTGGGATCGATGTGGTGATCGTAGAGCCAGGGGGAATTAAAACGCCTTGGGGAACTATTGCTTCCGATAATTTACGCAAAAATTCAGGCAAGGGTCCATATGCCGAGTTTGCCAATAAAGTGGCTACGACTACAGAAAAACTTTACTCGGGTAGTCAGCTTACCTCGGTGGATGTACTTGGAAAAGTGATCGCAAAAGCGGCATCTACCGCACGACCAAAACGCAGATATGTAAAAGGATATATGGCGAAACCAGCACTTTTCATTCGCAAATGGTTCGGTGACGGCGTTTTCGAAAAATTGATCTCCAGTCAGTTGAAATAACTTAGCCAACAGCTATGAGTTCATCCATTATAACGATCGATTCAATCAGTCAATTGCACGAAATGAGCGGTTTTGACAAACCACAACATCCGCTCATTTCTGTCATCAATGTGGCCGATTGGGAAATTCCGGAGGCCTATGTGAATCAGAAAATCTCCATGAATTTGTACACCATTGCTTTGAAAGACAAAAGTTGTGGTTTGCAATATGGGCGAAACGCTTACGATTTTGACGAGGGCGTGTTGATCTTCACCGCTCCGCAACAAATATCCAAGATCCTAGAACCACAGAAACGCAATCAGGTGCAGGGCTGGATGATCTTTTTTCACCCGGACCTCATTCGCAACACGACACTGGGAACAACTATCGATGACTATCATTACTTCTCATATGATGTCCATGAAGCGTTACACTGCTCGGATTCAGAACAGGCTATGCTCACAGATTGTGTGGAGTTGATCAAACGGGAAATTGCGGAGCGTATCGATAATCACAGTCAGCGTGTGATCGTTTCCAGTTTGGAACTTTTGTTGAATCTTTCCAAACGTTACTACGAGCGTCAGTTCAATACCCGCTCTGCGCAAAACACCGACATCGTTTCCCAGTTCGACCGCTTGATCAAAGCTTATTATGACGCCGGTAAATTTGCCACGGACGGTCAGCCCAGCATCGAGTATTTCGCCGAAAAAGTGCATTTATCGGCCAATTATTTCTCGGACTTACTGAAAAAAGAAACGGGAAATCATGCCAAGGATGCCATTCAATTATTTCTGATCGACAAAGCAAAAACGCTTTTGGTTAACGGTAATCAATCCGTAAGCGAAATCGCATTTTTATTGGGATTCAACTATCCACATTATTTCAGCCGTTTGTTCAAAAGCAAGACCGGGATCACACCTTTGGAATACCGCTTGGGATCCGAAAATTAAAAAAGGCGACACTTTCGTACCGCCTTTTCCTTGTATCTTATTCTGTGTTATTGTTTCACGATTCGGGTTGTCGCTACCCCTTCAGCCGTTTCCAAAACAAGCATGTAAATACCACGACTCCAGTCAGCAGTTGATAGCTGGATCAACTCATTTCCTGGCTGTGCCATATCCACGATCACTTTTCCGGTTACATCCAAAATACGGAGACTATTCAAAGTACCTGCAGCCTGTAGATCGATGTTTACCAGATTGTTTGTTGGATTCGGATAAACACGGGCCGGGAAAGTCAGTTCATTGATACCTGCAGTCAAACACACAGGTGGCATATCAAAGGCTTCTGCCTGATCATTGCGATCATCCGGATCACCCTGATCTGCTGAAAATCCTAATCCGCGGTTGGCGAATACCTCCCAAATCAAACACTCGAAATCTCCACCGTATAATAATTGATCAGCTTGAAGGATCGCATCGCGACCATCCACAAAACCAGGACCGCAAGCCGTTAATTTCAAACCTTCGGTTACCAAAGCCATCGCTATGTTGTTTCCACCAGTTCCAGTTTTTACGTTCGGATCGAAACCTAATGAATCGATCAAGGCCCAATTCAGATCCCACAACATCGATGCCCATACAAATCCAATTCCATGAGGTTGTGATAAGCTGTTGGCGTTCGTATTTCCGTAAGTATAGTCGTTCAATGCCGGATCTGTGGAATACGGTGCCGGACGAATACCCGTGCCGTTGTTTGGTTCATTGGTCACGTATGTTCCAACACCTCTAGGATCTTCCGGTTGATCTCCCGGCAACATGGTCAACATCAAACCGAACCAATCAGACCAGCCCTCACCCATTTGCTCTGCGTTGAACAAACAATCCACATTGTCCGGACCGCCAACTAAGCGATTCGAGATCCCGTGTCCGTATTCGTGCGCAATGATCATGTTGTCGAAATCAGAATCCGTAGCCGTTAAATCGCCAGGATTCACGATGGTGCCATTTACGACGTTACCCGCATTCAGAGAAGTAACAAAACTGTTTCCATTGGCCTGTGATACCATGATCGAAGGAATTGTTACGGTAGCAGAAGTTCCACCCATCGAGATCGGCGTTCCAGCTTGATTGTTCATCACGATCACCGCAATAGCCCCTTCAGCCTGACAAGCTTCTACCTTCTGAACGAAGGTACAGTTCCCTCTGCGTACCAAAGCAATTTTACCGTTCAGTGCTGCTCCATTCGAGATCACACCACAACCATCCGTTGTATCTGTTCCATCATCCAAAACCAAAACCAGATCTTCCGTGATCGGAACGGATGGAACTGGCGGTCCGAAACCTGCTGTAGATGCGGCATACGATCCGGCAAGTGCCGCCGGAGCGTTGATCGTTAAAAGATCAGGAACGTTGCTGGAAGTCCACAAATACATCTGCATACGTGGATTCTGTCCGTCAGGTGGAGTTCCAAAGTTTGCATTGTTAGTTCCGGAACCATCTTGCGCATCGGCCATTACCTGGTCCATTCCCTGACCGTTTCCGGTATAGTTCATTTCCTGGAAATTTCCACTCACCTCATCAAAGCCGTAGTATGCCCAAATGTCGTGCATCATGTTGTTCATGTAGAACAAGTTGGTGATCACGGCATCCAAATTACCTTGCACACCTACCAATGAATCGTACGGGAAATCAAAATTCAGAGAAACTCCTCCATCAGGAGAGTAACCCGGAAGATCATCGTCATTGATATCTTCAGATGCATAAACATTATTTCCAAACGTAATCGTGTACTCATCTCCCATCACGCCATCTGTATCGTGCCATCCATAAGGCGAATAGATCGGATCAGAAGGATTGACCACTAAAGATCGGTTTCCATGGTTCGGGCTGATTACCGGAAGTTCATAAACCAAATACTGATCAGCTCCCGGAGGAGGAGGCATCAAACGTGCAGTTTGGTGATGGGTATGCGCCGCTTCTGATTCGCATGCTTCGAATTGACATTGACTCATCCAATCGTTTTGAAACAAGATCTCTCCTGTACTCGCATGCACGCGCATGGACCACCAGTGTGAGTTGTCTTTAGTCAGGATACTCATATCCCATACAGGCACCAAGCTACCGTTATGCATCATCCAGAACAAGCGCACCGGAATTGGCTTTTTAGAAAGTTCGGGAGCATTGAAAATGTAAGCTTTTTTAGATTGATCTTCTTGAGAAACCGTTGCATGAAGCGTGGTTATCCCCAAGTGTTTTCCTGCCTGTTCTAAAGCCAAATAGGCCGTATTTGTTTGCAACGAAACAGGAGCATCCGGAAGATCCACGAAACGATTGGATACATGCACTAACGCAGCATCCTTTAAGGTAACACTTCCGACACCATTGAGGACAGGAATCCCCTGAAATGTTTGTCTGATATACACATGTTTCACTCCGGGAGCAAGCGAACTAGCAGTTGATGTCAGTTCGATCCCGTTGAAATCCGAAGCACTCAAACCCAGTTGTGGAGCGCGGTCCTGCAATCCTTTCTGGATCACAACTTGCTCTTGTTGGGCAAAAGCGATACTGGTAAAAGCACCAATAAAAAATATTAAAGCTCGTTTCATAATAGAGTAATCTTCTGAAAATTAAGGCTTGTTCTTGTAAAAACAATGCAATTCGTTAAAAGTTTGAGGGGAATGTATAGAATACTGAGTAAACGGTTAACGATAACGCAGGTTCCAGCCTCGTTCTGACATGACGCGCTGAAAAATAACCAAGTCCTCTGCATTCGGGATGGCCGATTCGATCTCTCGAATAGTCAAATGGTTACCTTCAGGTTCAGCACTTACATGATGTGGAAATTCCAGAACCGGATGTTGCAGGTCTTTGTCTAATACTGCTATCCATTGTTTCAACAAATGAACACCTTCATTCGAACTCATGGAAAAATCGTCAGCACGAACAGAACTAAAGAAGTGTAACTGTTCTTGTGCCCTGGTCAACAACACGTTGAGTCGTTTGAATCCGTTCACTTGATTCAAAGGGCCAAAACGCAAGGGGAATTTACCTTCCGTATTTTTCGCATAACCCATGCTCACAACCACCAACTGTGCTTCATCTCCTTGCACATTTTCCAAAGTCTTTACGAAAACAACACCTTGCTCTTCTCCTTCCTGGATCTTTTGTAAGGTAGCTGGATCACAAGCTTTCAAAATTGCTTGAAGTTGGTCTTTCGAGAAGGCAACGATTCCTAAACTCTTCGAAATATCAGCTTGTTTCAACCACGATGCAACAGCTTTTGCCTCGCGTTCATTGGTTCGCTCATCGAAGATCCCATCCGAAATAAAATGATCAAAGACTGCCTGTTCAACCGTAGCACTCGGGTAAACAACGAGCTGTCCATTGTAAAAATGGCGATTTGAGAAAGCGATCAATGCGGTTTGCTTACTTCTGTAATGGTGATTCAAAGGACATTTTTCGAAATAAAATGAACCTTGATGCAACACATCTAAGGAGCTGATCACCTTTCCAAAGAATTGGGAAGGGGCCATTTGTTGTTCATCTCCGGCGATCACCACACGCTTGGCACGCTGCATGGCTCCCAGAACAGCCGGTACAGGCATCTGACTAGCTTCATCAACGATCAACACATCGAACATTTCAGGCTCTAATGGGAGATGATCAGCCAGCTGTACCGGGGTCGTGAACCAACATGGGAAAAGTACCCGAATCCAGGGCGCAGCGTCGCTTTCCAATAATTCTCGGATAGAAATATGTGAGCGCGACTTACCAAACTCCTTCACCAACAATGCTTTTCCTTTTTTCAAACGAGCTCGGAGTTCACGTTTTTCAGCACTCAATTTAGCTGGAACCATACGCAATAAACGCGTGTATTCCGCAAAGCGCTCGTGGATCGAAGATCGCAACAAAGCACCAAAATGAGCAATCTCAGCATCTTCATCCTCGATGATGTGCGCGATCCTGTCCTTCATTTTTTCACCGGTCGCTTGCAGCAATTCCGGGAAAAGTGCCAAGGTATTGTTATAATTCCCTTTCAAAACGATCGCTTTCAACTCATCGTAGTCGGCTGCCACATGCACAAACTGAAACACCCATTCAGGCATTTCTCGTATCTCCTTCCAATCTGCGACCAACGGCTCGATGATCGTTCTTTTTTCGTGAAGCAGATCTGCTATGTGGGTGTCGTCGTTCCAGTAGAACTGAGATTTCAATTGACTTCTTAAAAGCTTCAGTTCTTGTTGCTGAGTTAATAGGAACTGTCGTTTTTCTGAACCCCATGCGATTACCTCTTGTAAGCGACTGTGGTTGTGTTTTTGAAGTTCTTGAAAAAAGAGCATGGAAGATTCGACCTGAGCATAACCGGGTGCCAAACCAAATTCAAGCAATTGCGTTTCAAGTTCGAAGATCTCTTGTTGGATGGCGTACCACTCCTGCCAACGTTCCACACAGCGCTCCAAAGGAATGGTCAAATCGATCAATTGCGCCTGTAGTTGTTTTCTACTGCGTTTCTTATTCCAGTATCCCTGAGCCTCCTGCCAATGGTCGATCTGCGTTTTCGTTGGGACCACTTTCCAAACATTCAATTCGAATTGTGCTTTTTCCAATTCAATGCGTTTGATTCGATACGACTGGATCACCTTTTCAAAGCGTTTTTTCTCGCGTGGTTTGTCCAAGAGTTGTAGGAACCGTTCGAACTGTTCATTTTCTGCTAATTGACAGAGATGCAATCCCTCCTCTAAATTTTTTAGTTCTAGCCAAGATCCGAATTGAAGCCAAGGCTCAAAGCGCGAGAGGGATTTTATATGGTTGTCTAGTATCACATCCGGCTTTTCCCCTAAGAAAAAAGCACGTTTGAAGCCTTGAATATGCGGTAAAATTGTTCGCAGACGTTCAAGGATCGGTTGTTGTTCTTTCCAGGCTACAAGATCCGGCACATTGGAAACAAACGGAGCCTGCTGCCAATCAGTCTGATGCGCCAACTCGCGGAACTCATGCAACGAGACACCACCCAAGAGGTCGCGCTGATTCAAGCGATCCAGAGTCATTTGTAAAGATTGCAAGCGCATCGTGGAAAGGGGAAGAAAAACAGGTTTATCTGCGATGTAGGCTTCACATTTTTCCCAAGTTTGCCTCAATTCGACTAGAAAATCGCGCGAGCTGTAATTGGCATGAACAACAGCAATATGATCATCTAATCCGTGTGCAGCCAATTTCTTTTTCAAAACGGCCAATGCTACGGGCTTTTCTGAAAGCACCAAGGTTGAAAGGTCCAGATCCATGCATCGTCCGATCAAGGATGTCAGCACTTGTGACTTTCCGGTACCCGGCGGACCTTGAATGACACAATTGTTTTCGTGAAAAGCATCGAGTACGCGGCGTTGATCCGCATCCAAAGGTGTTAACTGAACCTTGCTTTTTGGCAACGAGCTGGTTTCTACACTTTCATCCCCTAAAAATTGTCGAAGTAAAGGGGAAAATTCTTGTTTTAGGATGCCATCTAGTTCACGTAAAAACTGGAAACGAGCAAAATGAAAATTTCCAATTAAAAAACTAGTAGCAAGTGCGCCTTGGATCTCATGTTTCTCCAAATACCTTTGGAATTGTTCCAAAAGTTCTTCCGGCTTTTTTCCTTCCAAATCGGGTAATGCACCCTGTTCTCTGAAAACATGATTCAAGTAGGGATTATAAACGATTCGTTCAAAATCAGGCTCCAATTCAATCACGTCTGATAATCCCACCTTGCGCCAACTGATCGGAACCAATAATACCGGAGCTGCAATACTCTGATTGGCTATTTCTGTCGAAAAGGTACCAATAGCCAAAGTAAGTGGATTGATATCCGATTCACGGATCGTGCTTTGTGCTTCCTTTAAAAGTTTGATCAGGCTATTTTCAAGTGGCTGACGAAATGCAGCGCTTGGCAAGGCTTCTAAACGAAGGGATAATTGATGGTTGGCAAGATTCACCAAAGCATCTGACGTTGGGATCGCTGAAAGATCCAACAAAAACTGATCTATGACTTGCTTTGCATCAACAACTTGCATGCAACGAATGTACATATAAATTCAGGGTTGAAGCGCGCTTAAGAGGGAAAATCGACGTATCTTGGCAACATGAATCGTTTCCTTTTTTGGTTATTTGTTCTGACATCTCGTTCCGCTTCAGCACAGGAATTCACTGTTGCTTTTGGTTCTTGTTCCAATCAGCGATTCGATTTGAGTATTTTCGATACAATAGTGACGCACCGACCAGATGTGTTTTTGTTTTTGGGCGACAATGTATACTTAGACACACATGACAAGGACACGATGTGTGCACGCTACGATTCGCTTCTGTGCAATCGGTCATTCCGAAATTTGCAAGATCAAACGGAGATCTGGTCTATTTGGGACGACCACGATTACGGCTGGAACGACGCAGGGAAAACGTATCCTGAAAAAGAATTGACAAAAGTCTTGTTACTCGATGCTTTCGATGAACCGCCAAACAGTTGTCGCTGGAAACGGGCTGGCATTTACGGTTCCAAACTGATCCAACTAGAAGGATTGCGCATTCAGTTCATCTTGCTCGACACCAGAACCTTTCGTGATTCATTGTGCATCTTTAACGACCTGCCATATCCAAAATCGTATTTTCCTTACTGGCCGGAATATTCTCCCTGCTCAGATTCCACACGAACACTTTTAGGAGCAGAACAATGGTCTTGGCTGGAGCAAAAATTAAGTGAGCCGGCAGATTTCCGAATTATTTGCAGCAGTATCCAATTTGGACATGCATTTAACGGATACGAATCCTGGAACAATTTCCCCTGGGAGAAAGTGAAGATGGCACAATTGATCCAAAGCAAACAAGCAAATGGGGTTGTGTTTCTTTCCGGAGATGTGCATTACGGCGAAATTTCGAAAGACACTTTACAGATCGGTTATCCGCTTTACGATGTAACCAGCAGCGGACTCAGTTCTACTTGGCACAGTCCTGCTCCAAACCCAAATCGCGTGGGGCAAGCGGTGATGGAAAACAACTTTGGTTTGATCCGTTTTTCGGCAAAAGAACAAAAGGTACGCATTCAATTGCTGGATAAATCCAACGCGGTTCGAGAAGAATTAATTCTGGACAAGTATCAGCTCATTGCTCCAATTACCAAATAATGCCATTAACTTTACGGCGAAGAAAAATACACGAGATGGAACACAACATGAAATTCGGAACTAAAGCAATTCATGCCGGCGTTCAACCAGACCCAACAACCGGGGCGATCATGACGCCAATTTTTCAAACATCCACTTATGTGCAGGAAGCACCGGGAGTGAACAAGGGCTATGGATATGCGCGTGGTAAAAACCCAACTCGTGAGGCCTTGCAGGCAAACATTGCTGCCTTGGAAAATGGAAAGCATTGTGTTTGTTTCAGTAGTGGCGTTGCAGCTACAGATGCTGTATTGAAGTTATTGAAACCCGGGGATGAAGTGATTACCGGAGATGATCTTTACGGTGGTACTTACCGCTTATTTACGAAGATCTATGAAAAGTTTGGGATCAAATTCCATTTTATCGACTTGACGAATGCAGAAAATGCACGAAAATACATCAATGGCAATACACGCCTGATCTGGGCTGAAACTCCCACAAACCCAACGATGCAGATCATCGATATCGCTGCGGTTTCGGCTATTGCGAAAGAACATAACGTGTTGATGGTAGCAGACAATACTTTTGCATCTCCTTATTTGCAAAATCCACTGGATTTGGGTGCTGATATCGTGATGCACTCTGTGACCAAATACTTGGGCGGACACTCGGATGTGGTGATGGGTGCCTTGATCACGAACAGTGACGAGTTGCATGAACAACTATACTTCATTTTGAATAGTTCGGGTGCAAATCCGGGACCGATGGATTCATTCTTGGTGTTGCGCGGGATCAAAACCTTGCATTTGCGCATGCAACGCCACTGCGAGAATGGGAAAAAGATAGCACATTTCTTAAAAGCGCATCCGGCCATTGAAAAAGTATACTGGCCTGGTTTTCCAGAGCATCCGAACCATGAGATCGCGAAGAAGCAAATGCGCGATTTTGGTGGTATGATCTCGATCGTATTGAAAGACAAGAGCATTGAAAACACCTTCCGAGTGGCTTCATCATTCCACATTTTCTCTTTGGCAGAGTCGTTGGGTGGGGTGGAATCATTGATCAATCATCCGGCAACAATGACACATGCATCCATCCCGAAAGAAGAGCGTGAGAAAGCAGGTGTTGTCGACAACTTATTGCGTTTGAGCGTTGGAGTTGAAGACGTAGAAGATCTGATTGCAGATTTGGAACAAGCACTAGCATAAAACACACAAGAAATAAGCATTCAAAAGGTTCAAGTAGTTCAAAGCTGTTGGACCTTTTTTTAATTCAGCAAATGGTTAACACATGATCATAATTACCGGAACATCCCGTGGTATCGGCAAAGCACTGGCCGAACACTATCTTCAAGCTGGCAAACGCGTTTTAGGAATCTCCAGAACTTGTGCGCTATCGCATTCAAACTACACGCACATCGATTTGGATTTGGGAGACGAAAAAGCAGTGAAAGCATTTCAATTTCCAAATATTGCTGGCGAGTCTGAAGTTGTTTTCATTCACAATGCCGGAACGATCGGAAAAATACAACGCGTAAGCGATCAACAAGAACTGGATTTAAAAGAGGTATTTCAAATAAACCTGTTCTCTGGTGCGGACCTCGTTCATCGCCTATTTCAAAACTTGCCGTTGGACAAAGCGTTATCAGTAGTTTTCATCAGTTCTGGAGCCGGTAAAAGACCCATCCCATCCTGGGCAGCGTATTGTGCCTCAAAGGCAGCGGTTGATCTTTGGTTGAGAACCGTTCAAGCAGAAGAAAGTGAAAAGGGGCGTTCAATCACTTGTCACGCCATAGCGCCTGGTGTTGTAGATACTGAGATGCAAAAAACCATTCGAAGAACACCAGACAACGACTTTTCCTCCTTAGATCGTTTTGTAGAATTACATGAAAACAACGAACTCAGAAAACCGGAAGATGTCGCCAAGAAAATCGCAGAAATGATTGATCAAGGCCCGCGGGACGAAGTTGTTGTTTCGTGTTGATTTTCAATTTATTAATGATTTCACTCTACTTGTTGCGCGAATTTTGTGGTCTAATTATTAAACCATTCAATCAATAATTCACCCCGTTCAGCCAAAAAAAATCATTTTCGGATAAACAATTATTAATTTAGAGGACTTACAAGTGCTGAATCTTTCAGTAAGTGTTTACTCTTATGATTACAATTCAATTAATCGTTTCGCAACGATTAATCAAAACTGGCTAGAAACTATGAAAAAAATTACCTTTTCATTGATTGCGTCAAGCGTGTTCTCCACATGTATGCTTAACGCTCAAACACCTGTTCGCCAATTGGACAAATCCAATATGCGCGAAGGGGAAAAAGTTGAGTACTGTACTCAACACAAACACATGGCAGAAGCCATGAAAGATCCTGCTTTTGCGGCTCAGTATCGTGCAGCGCAGCAACAATTAGCTGATGAGGCAGCTCAAAAATCAAAAGAACCTTCAGGAACTACTAAGGCCACCGTTTACACGATCCCGGTAGTTTTTCACGTATTGCACAATGAAGGCGTTGAGAACATCTCTAAAGAGCAGATCGAAGATGCTGTAGCAATTTTGAATCGCGATTACCGCTTGCTTAATGCAGATGCAGCGACAGTTCAAACGCCGTTCGTTGGTATGCCATCAGATATTGAGATCGAATTTGCATTGGCTCGTAAAGCTCCAAATGGTCAATGTTTCAGTGGTATTACACGTACCTTGACTCCACTTACTTTTGACGGATCAAGCGGACAAGCGCAAGTGAATGCTGTTGTAGCTGGAAATGACGTTTATCAAGGTGTTTGGGATCACAAAAAATACCTGAATATTTATGTGTGTGATGAAATTGGAGGAGCAGCTGGATATACATTCAACCCAATGGGTGGAACAACAGCAAATGCTACGAACATGTATTACAACGGAATCTTCGTTTTGCATAATTACACAGGATCAATTGGTACTTCAAGCAATTACACAAGTCGTACATTGACTCACGAAGTTGGACACTGGTTGAATTTGGAGCACACTTGGGGACCAAACAACAACCCTGGAAATGCTGCAAGTTGTGGTGACGACGACGGTGTTCAGGATACACCAATGTGTATTGGACTAACTTCATGTAATTTGAATGCCAACACATGTGATGATACCAACGATCCAAATAACTTCAGTTCGTGGACAACAAATGTTATTGACAATGCAGAGAACTACATGGATTATTCTTATTGTTCAAAAATGTTTACTCCTGGTCAACGCACTCGTATGCGTAATGCTGCAGTATCTTCCGTATCAGGAAGAAACCAGCTTTGGACATCAACGAACTTGGCTTTCACAGGAGCTACAGAACCACTTGTTTTGTGTAGTGCTAAATTCTCTACTGCAAAAACGGTGATCTGTGCCGGTGAAACAATTGATTTTGAAGATCAGTCGTTCAATGTGGTGAACGGATGGAACTGGACATTTACTGGTGGTTCTCCTGCAACATCGACTGTTCAAAATCCTTCAGTAACCTATTCAACACCTGGAACATACACCGTTTCTTTGGTAGCTACTGATGGTGCTAGTAACGATACTGAAACAATTACCAATTACATCACAGTTCTTCCTGCGGGTGGAGAAACACTTCCATTCTTCGAAGGATTTGAAAATGAAACAAATTTGTCTACGTCTTCACGATGGATTTTGTTGAACAACGGTGGAAATGCTTGGGAAGTTACCTCAGCTGCTGCACACTCAGGTGCAAAATCAGCTAAGATCAACAACTTTGGACAAGCATCTGATCAAATCGATGAATTGATCTCTAAAACGATTGACTTATCGAATGTGGATACTGTGACTTTGTCTTTCCGTTATGCATACAGAAAAAGAAACAGCAGCAGCGCAGATTACTTACGTGTTTTCTTAACGAATAACTGTGCTTCTTCTTGGGAAGTTCGCAAGACTTTGTCAGCTACAAACATGTCAGGTTCTACGACTGTAAGTACTGCTTGGACTCCAACAGCCAATGACTGGGTTACGGTTCACATGACTAACGTAACTTCTCAATACTGGGTAGAGAATTTCCGCTTCAAGTTCCAATTTGAATCAGGAGGAGGAAATAACGTTTATCTAGATGATATTAATATTTACGAATCACTTCCATCTGATACTCCTGTGATCGTTGGTTTGGAAGAAGCTGAAGTAAATGGTATCAACTTGTATCCTAACCCAGCTGATGATGAAGTAAATGTAACATTCAATGCAGCTACGGCTCAAGAAATGTGGGTTTCTGTTACCGACGTTACTGGCAAAGTGATCGAGCGTCATTTGATCCATGGTAAAGCAGGTGCAAACTTGGTAGCATTAAACACAGATGCTTATGCAAATGGCGTTTACTTCGTGAACTTGGCTTCAGGAAACGTAAATCAAACTTTGCAATTTGTGATCAAATAAGAATTGAATTCATACAACCAAAAAAGGGGGAGCACTTGCTTCCCCTTTTTTATTTTCTAGTGGTGGTCTTTGTATTCGGACATCCAATGATCATTATAGCGACCAGTTCTTACAGATACAAGATTGTTCTTACGCACTGATCAAATACTATCAATAATACATGTCTGTGATTGACGAATACTTTTGTTCTAACGAACATAGTGCCAAAATTATATCTTCCTGATTTACTGGTAATTAGACATATAATTAAATAAGATACTTTCTACTTTTTGGAATAACCTTTTTGTTTTGGGAATTTGTATTGGATTGAACAACATAAAAAAGGGAAGATTGCTCTTCCCTTTCCGGTTTATTGGAGTTATCTGACAGGTCAAATACTCCGTAGTTACTGAGGTTACTTATACAATTATTGTTTTACAAAACGAATGGTATTTACAACAGTTCCTT
>JBMLQF010000150.1:0-3415 GCA_049241705.1 Fluviicola sp.
AAATATGTTTGATAAAATATTTTTCATCAGGTGACAATTTGTTATTCCAATCATAAGTGTCAACCAAATCGTTGTTGTAAGCGAAAGTCAGCCCCATCGGAAACAGCGAAGCACTCATAGCTTGGAGATAATCCTTCGGGATCGTCAGGGAAAGTTGTAAGTTCTTCCCGGCATTATCTTTACAGAACTGATGGACATAAGCCGTATCGATCACCGTAGTTTCGGGTAAAATATAACCTGCAGCGGCCAATTGTTCGCGGTATGCTTCGCTCTGCATCAAATCAATGGATACTACTGTTTTTTCGCTTTCGTCTTTATTTTCTGCAACTGCGATCAGATCGTCATAACCGTGAATGATCAGCGTATTACCAGGCTGCACACTTTGCATCAATTGCAAGCCATAATTACTTTGTTGCGGTGTGATCGTTCCATCTGTTTTCATGGCACTGATCAAGCTGTCGGTTGCACTGGTGTTGTGTACAATATGATAATAGCTAAGTAATTGCTGACGAACAAGCAGATCGTTTGGTTTCATCGCGGCTGCTTTCAACAAGAATGGGAGTAATTGGATGTTGTGTCGGCCGATCAGGTAGGCGTTCAATTGGGTTTCAAATGTATTTGGAGCATATGCGGTCTGTTGATTCAGAGAGGTCTGCATCTCCTGTTTCTCCTGGGATGTCAAGCTACGCTGATAAGAACGATGATTGCTGGAATAGTTCAATTGCTGAAAGCGCATATTTGCTTGTTGTGTGTCTTTGTTCGCACTTTCGGCTACTTTGAGTTTTTTACTCGTTGAAACTGCTTCCATTTTCACCGGAGTTTCACGGAGCGAGTCCAAGGTGTTTTCCTCTTGCGGCGAAAGTGAATTCGCGGAAGCAGGAGGTGCGCTGTTCTTTGTTTCTGCTTGTGAAAAAGCAAAAACCGGTAGCAAGAGAACGAAAAACAACGTGCGTTTCATGATTGTTTTTTTTCTATTTACAATCAAGGATTAAATCCGTTCAATGAAAATACGATTTTTTTATCCGAAAGTATTGGAATCTCCGGCAAACAAGAATTTATTTGGGGAAACCAAGTTTGTTTTTACTGCGTACATCACGATTCCGGCAGTGTTCTTAACACCGAGTTTTGCCATGATGTTCTTGCGATGGGTATTAATAGTATGGTTGCTCAAGAACAATTGTTCCGCGATCTGCTGATTGGTCAGTCCCTCTGCGATCAAAGTAATGATCTCATTTTCGCGCTCAGATAAACTCACCGGTTCACAGCTCAAGGTATCAATATCGATATCGTCCACGTTGATAGATGCATCTCGAATGGTTTCCAGGATCTGTCCGCAGAAGAATTTGTTTCCTTTTCCGGTTTCTTTAACAGAGTCGATGATCTCTTGCGTATCGCAATCTTTTTTCACGTAGCTTTTGACACCTGAGCGTAGCGCGTGTACAAGTGTTGGAGCGGACTGTTCAGGGGTGATGGCAATGATGTTCAAATCGTTTTTACGCTGCAAGGCTTGAGGAATAACGTCTATCGAGAAGCCTTTGGAAGTATAATCAAGCAAAACAAGATTTACATCAAAGGATTTTACCAATTCGATCAGTTCTTCACTGCTTTTTGCTTCACCTACAATTTGAAGATTGCCGACAGTTTGCAACAAGGTACGCAAACCAATGCGCATGATCTCATTACTATCTGCCAGGATTAACTTCATTTTATTTAGACTGAATCAAAACAAGACAAATGTAGTAAAAAACTCCTTGGGGCAAATCACTAAAAAGTGGTATTTATCAACCTGCTTTAATGAAATTGATCAGAAAATAAATGCATTTCATTTTTCAGCACAGGTAGTTCATTGATGGGTAGCGTTTTCAATGGATAAACTTGTTTATCCTGAATGAACAGGTGTTTCGATAGGATCAAAGAACCAATAGAACAACTGAGTGTATCGACATTTTTCCGAAATGGATGTTCGATCGGGAAATCACGTTTTTCTCTGGCTTTATCCTCCAAGATCAGGAATCCTTGAGGATGGGTGAATACAGCAGTGTATTTCGGATGATCCACAATGACATATGCTTTGGTATTGACGATTGGTTGGTCATTTTGAAAGTTGAAATTTCCGGTTTGTAAGGTGCTGGAAAAACTTTCGATTCCAATAATTAGTAAAACTGGAATTGCTAATTTATAGTTGGATTTGGCATGATTGGGAAGATCAATTTGACTGCTAAATCCTAGTAATAATTTCCATTTTTCAGGGTAACTCAGTACGAGTGCGCTCGACCAAAAAAGGAGGGAAAACGATAATTGTTTGACGGAAATGTCGAAACTGAAGTTAATGCCAACGATGATCGCAAAAATCCCCGCGCTCAGTGTGGCCCCTAGGAAGCGAAAACGGGGAAGTAGCATCAATATTCCGACAATTAATTCAGTCCCTCCAATGAAGCGACTTAATCCAGGGTTGCTTCCGATCAGTGACCAAAAAGCAATGTCTTGACTCAAATAGCCAAAATTGGTATACAGGATATTGGGAGCCGGTTTGTAGAACTGAAGGAGAACGATCTTGTCCCAGCCGTATTTCAATAGAAAAAAAGCTAAGATCCACGAGGAAACTTGCTGAAAGTGCGCTTTTGAAATGGTCAAATTTCGAAAGATGCGTGTAACGAATGCGTGCATGATCAATCCTAGGGCAATACTAAAAACACTGAGCCAAAGCATGCCATACGTGTCTGTTTCAAACACAGCAGTAGGTTCAAAGAATAAGAATAGCTTTTTGAATGGCCACTGTATACCTTTCATGATCGGATCGATCAACCAATAGTCAAATGGTAATAAGATCCACCATGCCACAAGGATGCCTATCAACTTCCCGTAAACATCATGCGATTTCGCCACGATTCAAGAGTCTTTTTGAACTAAAAAATCCGATTACTGAAAGTACTAAGATCCATGGCAAGCTGCTTTTTTTGCTTTTATTTTTATGGGTGCTTGATGGTTCAACTTTCATTTCAGGTTGCAAAGAATCCTTCTGCTGCAAAATCTTCTTGTTCAATTGAGCTGTATCGCGCTCGAATTCATTTGGGGAAATGCGCGTCGGTTTACTTAACGCAGCACTCATTGGCTGAGCATTCTGGTTTTTAAAAATTCTAACAGTATCTACCGATATGTAGTCAGAACCCCAGTTCTGGATGTAGCGCACGTATGTTGAATCGTTGATATAGATAGTCTCGTAAATCGTAGGTCCAGGTTCTCCAAAATTGGTGTTTGGATCGGTGAAAAAGGTACTCGCATTTCCGGAGTGACTTTTGTGTGCAATGATTGCAGTTTGAGAAAATGCTGTAACAGAAACAGTCGCAAGCATGCAGATTAAGAATAATTTCATCGTTTTAGTGTATTTGAAGCGAAAAAGAAAGCAATGATCGTT
>JBMLQF010000151.1:0-15085 GCA_049241705.1 Fluviicola sp.
GATCAGAGTGCTTATTTTGATTTGCTCGTTCATGTCGTTTCGTTTTTTATTCCTTTCAAAGGCTCTAACACACCTTTTCGTTTAACAATGTTCTTATAATCCCACTGGATTTCAAAGGCTTTAACACACCAGCGTAGCACGGCTTCAGGATCCACCTGATCCGGAGAAGAATAGCGTTTTTCAGCTGCTCTGAATTTGCCCTCGTTTTGCAATTCGGCTTCTCCAAATGATTGTCCGCTCCAAAACAACAAACGAATACATCCTTTCAGTTTGCTAATACCAACAATGGGATTTCCAGCATCAAACCAAACCGGATGTCCATGCCAGATCTTGGCCTCAGCTTCAGGAATGGCAGCTGTTATCAGCTCCTGCAATCGTTCACAGATCAAGCGATATTCCGCATCAAAATCTTCGAAGTATTTTTGAATGGACTCGTTCAAATTATAGGATTTAGTGTGATTAAAGGTAAACTATTCGTCTGGGATTATGAAAAGCACGTTGACTTATCTGTCATCCCAGATTCCTTCTTCTTCAATTTCAAATTCCGCATCTTTCTCCCAGATCTCCATTTCGCAGGGCTTACAATTGAACTTCAACTTGTATTCGATCTCTCCTTGCTTTAACACTAAAGGCTCTTTTACTTTTTCGCCCATGGTTTCTCGCTGGTAACGCGGACATTTCCCCAATTCGTATTTCACGCAGTATTTGGTTGTCATCACGCGGGATTTCCCGGGATCCCATTGCAATTCAAAGGCCTTCTCGATCTCCTTAACGCCATGTCGTTGGTAAAATTGACGAGCTAGTTTGTTCGATACATTGTACGTATAATCCAAATTCTCTACCGGATAAGGGTGATCGGTCTTTTCGATCTTGCGTTCCTCGCGCACATATTCACGTACTCGCGTGTGCATTAATGCTTCCAACACCTCACGACGTAACTCATTCACTTGAGAATTAGCCATGAACCAATGCTGAGAAAACGATATTTGCATGCTATCTAAGATGAACGGCGTATTTCCGGTTTTGGCCAAATTCTTTTTGATTGCTTCTTCTCCAGATTCACCCGATTTTGTCAATTCTTTAGAAACAGCAAGTGATGCAGTTGAAGTGTGCCCATCTTCATCCGTAGCAATCAATAAAAAGCCATCTGCGCTTTCTGTCAATTCTAAATGCACACCAATTTTGCGAACAGCCGCATCCTCACGTTCCAATAACTTATTGAACGCAGCGTCGTAATTGCGGTAGATTTCTGTTCCAACTTTTAATTCGCGAAAGTTATTTGGGACAACAACATCATTCACAATGATATTTACGCGATCACCATCTGCACGACCTTCCTCGTTGATGAAGTACAAACCGTCGCCATTATTCAAAAGATCAGAATTCTCGATCAAATAGCCATTTGCCTTAATACCAAGGAATTTGCCAATATACTCTCCTTGCGACTTTGGTGTTTCCCAAGAGCCAATCTTTTCTTTTCGGTGATTGACAAAATAATCAGTATAACCGCGATTAAAGCTCTTGTCCATCTGCGATTCGAAATTGTAGAAAGTCCTTCCAGAAGATGCTTTTACATACAGTTCATTATACGCTAAAAAAGCATCCAGCTTCTTACGCAAATGAGAAACATTGTTTTTCACATAAACCAAGTCCTTCAATCGTCCTTCGATCTTAAACGATGTCACACCAGCATCAACTAACATAGGCAACTGGTTACTCAAATCAAGATCTTTGATGGAAAGCAAGTGATATTCCGTCAATAAGGTTGTTCCGTTTCCGTCGATCAAATTATAGGGTAAACGACAATTTTGAGCACAAGAACCACGATTTGCACTGCGTTCTCCATTGGCAACACTCATGTAACAATTTCCGCTAAAAGAGACACACAATGCTCCGGAAACGAAGAATTCCAGCTCAACATCAGTTGCATTGTGAATATCACGAATTTGATCCAGGTTCAACTCACGCGCTAAGACCGCTCGCTTCATACCGCAATCAGCCAAGAATTTCACGTGTTCAGGTGTACGGTTATTCGCTTGAGTACTAGCGTGGATCACAATAGGAGGAAGGTCCATTTCCATAATCGCCATGTCTTGAACGATGAGTGCATCTACACCAATATTGTAGAGTTCATGGATCAATTGTTCACAGGCTTTCAATTCATTGTCATACAAGATTGTATTGACCGTAACAAATACTTTTGCTTTGAACAAATGCGCGTACTCAACCAGTTTCGCAATATCTTCAACACTATTCGTCGCATTTGTACGTGCACCAAACAAATGTGCGCCAATGTAAACAGCATCAGCACCGGCATTAATTGCCATCATCCCTTGATACAAATTCTTTGCTGGAGCAAGTATTTCAACCTGTTTTCTCATAGCACAAAATTAGTGAAGAATCATTGAACTTGAAATTGAAGCTGGAACAATAAAATTTCACCAATTCTTGTTTTAATAAAATTACAATGTATATTTGCCCCATGAAAATGACACAACTACATCATCATCATCATTCCATGCGCTAAGCGTAGGTTGAAGTGATATGTACACCATATTTTAACCCGCTTGGCATTTCAAGCGGGTTTTTTGTTGTTATTTTCTTAAAGATATTTTCAACAAATCAAAAACTTTCTTGGAATGTCAGGCAAAAACAAAGCAAATGAAACCATTAGTTATTGCCTTACAAAAATCGGGACGTCTTCAAGAAGGCTCTCTACAATTACTTAAAGCTTGCGGAATCCGAGTGGATTACCGCGAAGGACAATTAAAAGTCGTAGCAGCAGATTACCCTGCGGAAATCCTATTCCTCCGCAATTCGGATATTCCTCAATACGTGGCGGATGGTGTTGTTGACTTGGGAATTGTTGGCTCCAACTTATTAGAAGAAGAAAATGCCCCTGTCGAAGTGATCTTACCTTTAGATTTTTCTAAGTGCCGAGTGTCCTTTGCTGTTCCAAAAAACTCAGCTATTCAAACAGCAGCGGATCTGGAAGGAAAACGCATCGCGACTTCTTATCCGAACACAGTTCAAAAATTCTTAGACAAAAGTGGTATCAAAGCTGAGATCCACACCATTTCCGGATCGGTGGAAATTGCTCCCTCATTGGATCTTGCAGATGCGATTGCCGATATCGTTTCGACAGGCAACACTTTATTCCAAAATAACTTGCGCGAAGTGTTTCCATTCTTAAACTCAGAGGCCGTTCTAATCAAGGGAGATCGTTTTCCTCAGGAGAAACAAGAACTATTGGATCAATTGGTTTTCCGAATTCAATCGGTTTTAGCAGCAAAAGACAACAAATACATTTTGTTGAATGCTCCAAAAGATCAGTTGGATAACATTTGTAACATCCTTCCGGGAATGAAAAGTCCAACTATCTTGCCATTGGCTATTGAAGGATGGGTGAGTGTACACTCTGTGGTAAAGCAAAAAGAAATGTGGTCGGTTGTTCAAAAATTGAAAGAAGCTGGCGCAGAAGGTATTCTTGTCGTTCCAATTGAAAAAATGATCTCTTAGAACTATGAAAACAATTATAAATCCATCAACTCAACAATGGCTGGAAATTTCCCAAAGACCGGCCATGAATATGAATGATCTTGATGCAACGGTTCAATCTGTTTTCAATGCGGTTAGCACAGATGGAGACGTGGCGTTGAAAAGATTTACACTACAATTTGACAAGGCTAAAATCGATCAATTTGAGGTGAACGATGCAGAATGGGCGGATTACATCAATCAAGTGGATAACACATTGAAAGCGGCAATTGAGACTGCAGCGAAGAATATTGAACGCTTTCACCAAAGTCAATTGCGACTTGAGCCGAAAGTTGAAACTACTCAAGGTGTGAGCTGTTGGCGTAGGTCCGTTCCAATTCAAAATGTAGGTTTATACATCCCTGGCGGATCCGCTCCGTTATTCTCTACTGTACTGATGCTTGGAATTCCGGCAAACATTGTGGCTTGTCCAAATCGAGTGCTTTGTACTCCTCCAGATGAAAATGGAAAGATCAACCCAGCAATTGCCTTTGCTGCTAAAGTCGCTGGTATTCAACGCATTTTTAAAGTTGGCGGAGCACAAGCAATAGCTGCCATGAGTATTGGAACAGAGTCCATTCCAAAAGTTGACAAGTTATTCGGTCCCGGGAACCAATATGTTACTGCTGCAAAAGTTTACGCTCAGCGATTAGGTCTAGCCATTGATATGCCTGCCGGACCGTCGGAAGTATTGGTTGCAGCTGACAATTCAATCAATCCTAGATTTGTTGCTGCAGATCTGTTGGCACAAGCCGAACACGGAGCGGATTCTCAAGTAGTGTTTCTCACAAATTCCGAAGATTATACTGAATTGGTGACACAAGAAGTTCAAGCTCAGCTTGAAAAATTGCCTCGTGCAGAGATCGCCATTGATACCTTGAAGAATAGCTCTTTCGTAATCCTTGAACCCGAGCAGTGGCCAGCGTTTATTGATACTTATGCTCCAGAGCACCTGATCGTTATGGGTAAATACGAAGAACTCATTGTTTCCAAAGTGACAAATGCCGGGAGTGTTTTTATCGGTCAATATACCGCAGAAAGTTTTGGTGATTATGCGTCTGGAACAAACCACACCTTACCAACGGCTGGCTATGCACGTGCTTATAGCGGTGTCTCATCTGATAGTTTTGTGAAGAAGATCACATATCAACGTGTGAGTGAAACCGGATTACGCAACTTAGGACAAACTGTAGTCACAATGGCCGAAGCGGAATCTCTTCAAGCGCACGCAAATGCTGTCAAAGTGCGCTTGGAATCGGTTGAACAAAAAAGTCGCGAATTACCGGAAAATCCTAAAAACATTAGTTTGTCATTGATTCGTCCTGCATTGCGCAAACTAACTCCTTATTCTTCCGCGCGAGATGAGTTTGAAGGGGAAGCCGCAGTATTTCTGGATGCGAATGAGAATGGATTGGTAACGGCTTACAATCGCTATCCGGATCCTTTGCAACGCGCATTAAAAAATGAGATCGCTAAGATCAAGAAAATCGCGACAGAAAACTTGATGCTTGGCAATGGCTCGGATGAAGTCTTGGATCTGATCTATCGTTTGGTTTGCGAACCCGGATTGGATAAAGTCGCCTATCTAAACCCATCTTACGGCATGTACAATGTATTAGCTGGAATCAATCAAATAGAAACTATAGCTATTGATCTCGACCAAGATTTCACGATTTCAGTTGACAATGTTCTGGAACAAGCGAAAACCGCCAAATTGTTGGTGCTTTGCAATCCTAACAACCCGACGGGAATGTTGTATCCAAGACCGGATTTGATCCGAATTATTCAGGCATTCAATGGTGTGGTGGTAGTTGATGAAGCGTATATTGACTTCTGTCCGGAGGAAAGTGTTGCAAATCTGGTAAATGAATATCCAAATCTAATAGTGACACAAACTTTATCCAAATCATTTGGTATGGCTGGGTTACGCATCGGTATGGCCATTGCAAACAAACATTGGATAAATGGGTTAAACACCATTAAACCTCCGTATAATTTGAGTGCGGTCGTGCAAGAAAAAGCAATTGACTTTTTAAATTCGACAAATTGGAATGAAGTAACCAGTACCATTATTGCTGAAAGAGATCGCGTTGAAGACTTCCTAAGAAACTTCCCGATCGTTAGACGAGTAGTAGAAAGTGCTGCAAATTTCATTTTGTTTGAGGTTGACAACGCGTCCCAAGTATATCAATTCCTGGCATCAAGAGGTGTGGTAGTCAGAAATAGATCGTCGCAATTCAATTGCAAGAACATGCTACGTGTTAGTATTGGAACGAAACAAGAAAATGACCAGTTCATTGAACAAATGAAACAATTATGAAAAAGAAAATATTATTTATCGATCGTGACGGAACGATCATCAAAGAACCTGTAGGATATCAAATTGATAGTTTTCAGAAATTAGCTTTTTTGGACGGTGTTATTTCCGCTCTTAAAACCGTTGTTTCGTGGAATGAATACGAATTAGTAATGGTTACCAATCAAGATGCTCTGGGGGCAGATATTTTCCCTTATGAAGACTTCATCGGCCCGCACAACTTAATGTTGGACGTATTGCGAAGCGAAGGAATTACTTTTTCTGAAGAATGCATAGATCGTTCAGTTCCTGCAGATAATGCGCCAACGCGAAAGCCACGAACGGGTATGTTGACTAAGTACTTTTCCGATGAGTATGATTTGGCGAATTCGTTTGTGATCGGAGACCGCTGGACAGATGTGGAATTAGCGTTTAATTTAGGTTGTAAAGCCTATTTTTTAACGACACAAGAAATTGAAGTTGGGGCAGAATTGAGTTGCACGAGGGAACAACTAGAAAGCGTAATTGCAAGAAAAGTAGGAAATTGGAATGACTTAGTTGCGGACCTACGTCTGGGTGTCCGACAAGTTACTGTTCAACGAACAACTGCGGAAACCGATTGTCAGATCGTATTGGACCTGGATGGAACCGGCAAATCAGCGATAAATACAGGAATTGACTTTTTCGATCACATGTTGGATCAAATTGCGCGACACGGACAAATGGACCTTTCCATTCAAATGAAAGGCGATTTACAGATCGATGAACACCACACCATTGAGGATACTGCATTGACATTAGGACAAGCGATCGACAAAGCACTAGGATCCAAAAGAGGCATTGAACGCTACGGCTTCTCACTTCCAATGGATGATTGTTTTGCCACTTGCGCCATTGATTTCGGTGGTCGTGCAGAACTGATCTGGGATGTTGAATTGAAACGCGAATACGTTGGGAAATTGCCAACAGAAATGGTGAAACACTTTTTCAAATCATTCTGTTTTACAGCACGTTGCAATATCTATATACAAGCAATAGGTGAAAACGAACACCACAAGGTCGAAAGCATTTTCAAAGCATTTGCAAAAGCAATATTGATGGCCAAACGACGAAGTGGGAATTTGGATCTGTTACCAACAACAAAAAACGAACTGTAATGAAGCTGGTCATCATCGATTACGGAGCCGGAAATTTGTTCTCTGTTCAAAAAGCCTTTGAACGTCTGGGGCTGCAGCCAATTGTTAGCGCAGATAAAGAGATCATCCAATCAGCTGATCGCGTTGTATTTCCCGGAGTAGGTCACGCCCAAACAGCGATGCAGCAACTGAGAGCAAGCAATTTGGATCAGTTGGTCCCTGCATTGAAGCAACCCGTTTTGGGAATATGTTTGGGTATGCAGCTCATGACTCAGTTTTCTGAAGAAGGAAATACGGAAGGGCTCGGAATATTTGATACAAAAACACGTTCATTGGCAAAGATGATTGGAAACACGAAAGTTGATTACGCCATTCAGATTCCACACATGGGGTGGAATGATGTTCGTTTCCAGCAAGAAACAGGTTCTTATTACTTTGTTCATGGTTATGCAGCTGAAATCTGTGATCAAACCTGGGGAAAAAGTGAATATGGCATTCCATTTTCAGCTGCGTTAAGAAAAAACAACTTCTACGGTGTGCAATTTCACCCCGAAAAAAGTGGTAAGAACGGGGAGGACCTGTTGAATAAATTCATTACGAATTCATTAGAAATATTATGATAGCAATACCAGCGATAGATCTGATCGACAATCAAGTTGTTCGATTGTATCAAGGAGATTACGGACAACGAACTAATTACGCCTTAGACCCGATAAGCTATGCAAAAGAGATCGCTCAAAACAATTTAGAGTACTTGCACTTAGTTGACTTATCTGGAGCTAAAATTGGCAAATTAGTTCACACCCAGATAATGAAAGACCTAGTGCAAGAAACCGGTTTGAAAGTTGATTTTGGTGGAGGAATTCAAACAGAACAGGACCTTCAGGAACTCATTGAAGCAGGTGCAAACCAAGTCGTCATTGGAAGTTTATGTGTGAAGCAAACAGATCTGGTGTACAACTGGATCCAAAAACATGGGGTTGAGCGCTTCGTGTTAGCGTTAGACACAGACGGCACACAGCTAAAAATCAAAGGATGGCAAGAAGGTTCCGGCGTTTCGTTGGAAGAATTGATGGAGCGCTTTAAAGGATTAAAAGGTCTAACTATTTTGACCACTGATATCCGACGAGATGGTACCGGTAAAGGTCCGAGTCTGGAACTTTATACAAGCTTGGTGAAACAATATCCAGATCAACGATGGATCGCCAGTGGAGGAGTAGAATCATTAGCTGATCTTAAAGAACTTCGCAAAGCGGGTTGTTATGGTTGCGTCGTTGGAAAAGCATTACTGGAAGGAAAGATCACTTTGAATGAACTAAATGAGTTTAACAATGGAAGTATATAAACGTATCATTCCTTGTCTAGATATTCAGGGTGGAAGAACGGTAAAAGGCGTGAACTTTGAGTCGATCCGAGATGCTGGCAATCCTGTTGAACTGGCTAAGTTATATGCATTACAAGGAGCAGATGAACTGGTTTTATTGGATATTTCTGCCACGAATGAGGAACGGGAAACGTTCATTCCGATAGTGGAGCAAGTTGCGGAACAAGTGAACATTCCATTCACAGTTGGCGGGGGTATCTCGTCGGTAGAAACGGCGCGCAAGTTATTACGCAGTGGAGCAGACAAGATCAGCGTTAATTCCTCAGCGATTGCTAGACCGGAATTGATCAGTGAATTGGCAGACGCTTTTGGAGAACAATGTGTTGTGGTTGCAGTGGATGTTCGAAAAGTAGAAAACGGATGGACTGTTCACACGCATGGAGGAAAACGAGATACCGGAATAGACGCCCTCACTTGGATTCAGGATGCTGTAAGTTTGGGAGCCGGCGAATTATTGATCACTTCGATGGATGGGGATGGCACCAAAAACGGATTTGCGCTAGATTTTTATAAAGCTGCAGAAAAACTGGTGTCCGTTCCAATCATTGCCAGTGGTGGAGCAGGAAATATGGAACATTTTCAGGAATTATTTGAAACCACAAGCGTTTCGGGAGGCTTAGCAGCAAGTATCTTTCACTTCAATGAAATTCCGATTCCGCAATTAAAGAACGAACTGAGCAAAAAAGTACGAATTAGACAATAAGCAAGAAATAATGAAATATGATGTAAATGGATTGATCCCAGCGATCATTCAAAATAGCAAAACAAAAGAAGTCCTCATGTTGGGATACATGAATGAAGAGGCTTTCAATCAAACGGTCGCGACAGGTATAGTCACATTTTTTTCTCGCTCCAGAAATGAGATATGGGTAAAAGGTGAAACATCCGGTAATTACTTACGCTTGAATAACTGGAAATTAGATTGTGACCAAGATGCGTTGCTAATTCAAGCAGAACCTGATGGTCCCACATGTCATACCGGAACGAGTTCCTGCTGGGGAGAAACGCAAGAGCCTGATTTTTCAGTCTTAAAAACATTGATAGAAACGATCGATGACCGTTTTACGACACCGAAAGAAGGATCTTATATTCAGTCGCTAATCGCAAAGGGACTTCCCAAAATCGCTCAAAAAGTGGGAGAAGAGGGCGTAGAGATAGTCATTGAAGCTATGAGGGACGAGCCACAATTATTCAAAGAAGAAGCTGCTGATCTGTTATTCCACTATTTGGTATTGCTGCGCGCCAAAGGAGTGGCATTGGATGAAATCTTATCTGTTTTATCGTCTAGAGTCAAATAGCTTATTGTAACAAAAGTTACACAGCTGAAAAACATGACTTTAGTCATTATTTCCCATGGTAAATACTAATACTTTTGAAACATAACATTAAACACATAGATTATGAAAGCAAACATGGGAGGAGCGGACAGAATTATTCGCGTATTAATTGCAGCAGTGATTGCCACATTATTTTTCATGAAAGTGATAACAGGAACTTTGGGGATCGTTTTATTGGTTTTGGCCGGAGTATTTGTTCTGACAAGTTTGATCTCTTTTTGTCCACTATACGTGCCATTTGGAATTAGCACATGTAAAAAGAAATAATTCAAAGAATCCAATTATACCGAAGCTACTCAATTGAGTAGCTTTTTTTATCTCGCAAAGCCAATTTTGACTTTTTTGCCTTTGATTTTTTGATCTCGAATAACGGGAACAATGTCTTCTACTACGTGAGCGTTCACTGCCACGAGGGCATCACGATCTCTAACAAGTATTTTTCCAATATCTGATTTTTCACAACCTCCGATCTGACATAAAAAGCCGACAATATCCACTTTATTGATCTTATCTTTTTTTCCACCTCCGATATAAATGGTTTTAAACTGCGGCAAATCGGGGAGTGGCTCGCCTTCTTCCAACTCAAATTTCTCGTTGCACACCATATAATCTGGTAAATTTCTTGTCGGATCCTTTAAGATAAAAACCAGCCCTTCGTGATCTTGACGTGAAGTTCGACCATTACGATGTGTATAAGAAGCGGGATCTTGCGCTGGATAAGCGTGAATGATATGTGCTACTTGATCGATATCCAAACCGCGCGAACCCAAATCACTCGCCACCAAATAATATACAGAACCATTTGAAAATTTAAAGATCGCTCTCTCACGGTCATCTTGCTCCATACCCCCATGATAGGACAAAGCAGGAATACCATTATCGTTCAAAAAATCGGTCAATTCCATCACTTGTTCCCGTAGATTGCAGAACAAAATGGTTTTATCGGTGGGTAAATTACAAATCAATTCTAATGCTGTTTGTTGAACATTTTGATTGATCCAAGGCACCTCAATAATGCGTTGTTCTTTAGCTTCACCCTTAGGTAGGTAATCAACAACAGACGGATTAACAAAACGCAAGTAATCTGAAATTTGCGCATCAGTTGTTGCAGAAACTAAAATGGTTTTACGCTGTGATGGTAAAGCGGAAACGATTGCTTGTAGGTCGGTTTCGAAACCCATTTGCAAGATTTTATCAAATTCGTCCAACACCAACGAATTTACGCAAGAAAGATCAAGTGTTTCTCGACGCATATGATCATTTAATCGACCAGGTGTGGCGATCAGTATTTCAGGTGTTTCCGAAAGCGAAGCTCTTTCTTCTCGGAAAGAATGTCCACCATAAACTACCACCTGTTTCAGTCCGGTTCGCAAGGATTGAACAACCTCACGGATCTGAAGCGCCAATTCGCGTGTCGGGGAAATGATCAACAACTGAAGCGTTCCGTTTTTTTCAATAAATGGAATTGTAGATAATAAAAAAGCCAAGGTTTTACCGGAGCCCGTTGGCGCCAACAATTGCACATTCGTTGAAGTTTCAAAGGAATTGATACAAGCTTCTTGCATAGGATTTAAGCGATCAATCCCTGCATTCTTGACTAAATCTTGGTATTTCTCAGACATTCCTCAAAGGTATTAATAATGTCACGCACTTATGGATAAGTTTCGCATATTGCATCCTAGAACAAAAAAACGATGTCCTTGAAATCAATTTTACTATTCATATCCATCCCTTTTTGCTATACTTCAAAAGCTCAAATCGACACCATATACGTGGATTCTGTGCGTAAAACGGCGTCGGAATTTTCTAAATCTGTTCATCGAATTGAACTGGTCGCATTAATACCTTATTCCAAGACACGTTATCATAAATATCTATGGCTTTTTAATCGAAAGTTCACCTATTATATTCCTGCCTCCATTATTAAGTCCAGTAATTCTCCAGACATTTCAACTAAGATTAAAGGCGAAATGATTGGAGATCGTTGTGATTTTGACATGACTTTAAAAGACAGTTTGTTTCAGGCTCTTTTCTATAATGAGTTAGTTACCAGTCACACCGTTGTTACAACCCCAGAAATGGTATCCTATTCTACGATGAAGAAAACAAGCTTATCGGCTTTATCGAGATCTGTTTTGAATGCAGTCAGTTTTTGGCTGCCGGAAATACACCATGTATTGCTCGATTCGAGCCAAGGAATATGGCAGATTTGAAATCCTTTTTTCAGTTTAGCTTTCATTTAAAATGAATGTTTAGAACAAAATCGATTTACTTGACTTTCAACTTATTATTTTCATGAGAACTTAACGCAATTGCTCGAAAACAAACGTATTTTCGTGTTCAAACAGAGATTCATGACAATAGCAACATTCATCGAAAAGATCCCAAAAGCAGAGTTACACGTTCATATAGAGGGCACTTTTGAGCCTGAATTGATGTTTGAAATTGCCAAGCGCAACCGAATCGAAATCCCGTACAAATCGGTGGATGAAATTCGCGATGCTTATGAATTTAGTAACCTGCAAGATTTTCTTGATATCTATTATGCTGGGGCGGGAGTGTTGCAAACAGAAGAAGACTTTTATGATTTGACTTGGCATTATTTAAAGCGATGTCAGGAGCAAAACGTGGTACATACCGAGATCTTTTTTGATCCTCAAACCCACACGGATCGGGGAGTTTCATTTGAAACTGTCGTTAGCGGAATTCATCGAGCACTGGAAGATGGTAAGCAACAATTGGGCGTGAATAGTTTATTGATCATGTGTTTTTTACGTCATTTGGATGAAGATTCGGCTTTCAAAACCTTGGAATCAGCGATATCGCACAAAGACAAAATCATCGGAGTAGGTCTGGATTCTTCGGAAGTAGGTCATCCGCCTTCCAAATTTCAGCGTGTATTTGAGAAAGCGCGTAACGAAGGATTTTTGACTGTTGCTCATGCAGGAGAGGAAGGACCCGCTGAATACGTTTGGGAAGCTTTGGATCTGTTGCTTGTTTCTCGAGTGGATCATGGAAACAATTCACTAAATGACACTAAGTTGACCCAATTATTGGCTGATAAACGCATGCCACTAACAGTATGTCCGCTATCGAACTTTAAATTACAAGTCGTTCCGAATCTCGATCTACATCCTATTCGTCGTATGCTCGATTTGGGTTTGTGTGCTACAATCAATTCAGATGACCCGGCATATTTCGGAGGATACATGAATGAGAATTATCTGGCACTTGAAAAGCACTTGAAACTTACAAAGGATGAAATCGTGACCTTGACAAAAAATGCTTTTGAAGCGAGCTTTGTTTCGAGTGAGATAAAACAAGTATTTATGGAGAAGGTTGAGCAATTCGCTCAGCAGGAATTAGATTAAACAAGAGTTTTTCGGAGAAGTTTTCGGTGATTTTTTTCGAAAATTCAAACTTTCGAACTTCGCAACATTGCGAATTATAGAATTAGTTAATAATACAATTATGGAATTCGATAATTCTGAAATTACTTCTCGATTTTTTGGTAACTCGTCACGATTCCTTTGATCAACGCAGATGAAAATCCGCTGTGTTCCATTTCATTCAATCCGACGATCGTTACACCTTTCGGAGTGGTCACCTTATCAATCTCGGCTTCCGGATGTGAACCATTTCGAATCAACAACTCAGCCGCTCCTTTAACTGTTTGATTAACAATAGTGTTAGCAGTCTTTGCATCAAATCCTACTTCAATTCCTCCTTGGATCATAGCTCGAATAAATCGCAAAACATACGCAATGCCACAAGCACCTAAAATTGTAGCAGACTCCATCAATTGTTCATCGATCCAAACAATTTCACCAACAGCTTTAAATAATTCTTCTATCTCTTGTTTACGGTTCAAAGGATCATGAAGCAAACCGCTAATCGCGGTCATACTTTGTTGCACATCTGCAGCCGTGTTTGGCATGGCCCGATACATAGAAAGGGCATCATTTTCTAAAGACTGCATCATCTCACTCGTGGCAATTCCGGTAACTACGCTCACCAAGGTGTGCTTAGAAGGATCGATACTCCCTTTGTATTTCGCCAGGAAATCAAGTAAATTATAAGGTTTTAAAGCAATGATTATGATCTCACAATTTGCAAGCAAGTATTCGTTGTCAGTCGTAAAAATCGTGTTTTCATCGGTTGACTTAAGTTGATCTTGAGTCAAATTTCGTTTACTCGCGATGATCTTCAATTCAGGATATTGCGCACGAAATCCTTTCAACAAAGCACTTCCTAAATTTCCACAACCAACAATCCCTACTTTTTTCATCTTGTAAAATTTCGCACAAAATTAGTGCTAAATCGTTTTAATCTACAATTCTCTATGAAATCCTTTACAAAATTGTCCCAGTGCTATATCTTTAGAGCGTTGTTCGTCTGAAAGGTCAGAGTGTAAACAACAGTTCACGAAAGTGGAACCCATGCAGTGATAGATTGACGTCTAACATTTTATCGCGAAAGGGGAGTCTTGTAGATTCAATGGCGGGCTGCAACCGAAAGGTTTTGGAGTTTTCCAAACAGCAGATTACAACGAATCGCAGCGAACCAAATCGTACTTTCTGAGACGTTCAGAATCCGCATAGCGGTAAGCTGCATGGTTTTTTTCTATTTCGAATAACTCTTCTTGGTGGTCTTACCGTTCACAGTTTCCTTGATCTCTAGATTTCCTGACTCTAATTTACCTACCTTGAATACTTTCGAGTAGGCAGAATCTCCCGTATGATTTAGAGTCAATTTATCACCCTCATAAATCCATTGTCCCTTAGATCGTTGCTCAATTTTAGGCAAGCCTTTTTTCTGCCAATTCGGATCAACAAACGAATCGTAAATAATGAAATAGCCATTCTGTTGTAAATGCATGACAACAACTGTAGGCTGCTTTTCAAGATCAATTCCTTCTTCTTTTTTCGGAGTTTGTTCCTCTGAACGAAGTTTCCAACGACCAGAAATAGACGCTGATTTTTCGTCACTCGTTTCTGTTGAAGTGCATGCCATAATCATAAATGACAAGCCAAAAAATCCAAGAACCCAATTTCGTTTCATGTTCTAAATATAATAGAATTGACGAAACAAAATTCTATTCGTTAAAAATTGACGATAAAATTTACTTATTGAGCTTTAGGACGCCAAATTTCACACATGATGGCTAAATGGTCACTCAAAACCTGTTCCTGGATCTTGAAGCGTTGAGCTTTTAGTGCCGGACTGTGGAAAATGTAGTCGATTCTTCCTGCTGGAACACGACCAGCATAGGTTTTACCAATTCCGCTGCTAGTTTCACGAAAAGAATCGATCAAATAGCGGTTGAATTGCTGATACACATATGACATTGGAGTGTCATTGAAATCACCGCATACTACAACCGGATAGGGTGAGG
>JBMLQF010000152.1:0-4046 GCA_049241705.1 Fluviicola sp.
TCCGATCAAATTCTGCACATTCGGCATAGCCTCCGGATCATACGCAACGATCTCAGCTCCTTCTTTCGTAAGCGCATCGATCATGTATAAAGCAGGAGCTTCGCGAATATCATCTGTATCTGGTTTAAAGGCAAGACCCCACAAGGCAATCTTCTTTCCTTTTAGGTCATTATTGAAGTAAGACTTGATCTTTGGGAAAAGAACCGTTTTTTGGGTTTCATTCACACCCATTACAGCTTTCAGGATCTCGAAATCAAACCCTTCTTCGATGCCTGATTTGAAAAGCGCTTGCACATCTTTCGGAAAGCAAGATCCTCCGTATCCGATTCCAGGAAACAAGAATCGTTTCCCAATACGCTCATCAGAACCAATTCCGATTCTCACTTTATCAACATCTGCACCTACTCGCTCACAAAAGTTAGCGATCTCATTCATGAAAGTGATCTTGGTTGCCAAGAAAGCGTTCGCCGCATACTTGGTCAACTCCGCAGATTTTTCATCCATGAAAATGATTGGATTTCCTTGTCTTACGAAAGGTTTGTACAATTGCTCCATGACACGCTCCGCACGTTTAGAGGATGTCCCGATCACTACGCGGTCCGGTTTCATGAAATCATCAACCGCAAATCCCTCACGTAAAAACTCTGGATTAGAAACAACATCAAACTCGGTAGTTGCATGTTTGGAAATAGCCGCATGTACTTTTTCAGCTGTGCCAACGGGAACAGTACTTTTGTCTACAATAACTTTGTAGTCCTTCATCAATTTCCCCAATTCATCAGCAACTCCCAAGATATAGCGCAAGTCTGCTGATCCATCTTCTCCTGGCGGAGTTGGCAATGCTAAGAAAACGATTTCCGCATCGCGAATACCTTCCTCTAAGCTTGTTGTAAAAGACAGTCGTCCTGCTTTGATATTTCGTTCGAATAAAACGTCCAAATGCGGCTCGTAGATAGGAATCTCGCCGTTTCTCATGCGTTCCACTTTCTTTACGTCAATATCAACGCAAATCACTTTATTTCCGGTTTCAGCGAAGCAAGTACCAGTTACCAAGCCTACGTATCCTGTACCAATTACGGCAATTCTATTCATCTAATGATTATTAACAAATTCTAAAATAGTATCACAAATAAATGCTTGTTGTTCTGTCTCCATTTCCGTGTGAATTGGAAAAGAGATCACTTTAGCAGTCAGGTTTTCCGTTACCGGCAAATCCAATTCACCTATATTGAAAGAAGCGAACATTCCCTGTTTATGTGCAGGAAGTGGATAATAAATCATGGAAGGGACTCCTTTTCCAGCTAAATATGCTTGTAACTCATCGCGATCAACACCATTCAGTTGAACCGTGTATTGATGAAAGACATGCTTCGATCGTTGATGCCTGAAGGGCACCGTAATCTTCGGAGAAGTACTCAATCTTCTGTCATATTCATCAGCAACGGCAATGCGTGCATCAATGTAACTATCTAAAAACGGGAGTTTTACATTTAAAACAGCTGCTTGAATTGCATCCAAACGTGAATTACAACCTACAACCTCATGGCGGTACTTCACCTTTTGACCGTGATTAGCGACCATTCTCAGCTGTTCCTCCAATTGATCATCATTGGTAAAAATGGCACCTCCATCTCCATAACACCCCAAATTTTTGGAAGGGAAGAAACTTGTACATCCGATCGTTCCAATTGCTCCTAACTTTTTGCTTGTACCGTTAGAAAAATAATAATCAGAGCCGATAGCTTGAGCATTGTCTTCGATGACGAACAAATGGTGTTTTTCAGCAATTTTCATAATTGCCTCCATATCCGCAGCCTGACCATACAAATGCACAGGAACAATCGCCTTGGTTTTTGGAGTTATTGCAGCCTCTATAGCCTTCGGATCAATACAAAAAGTGTCGGGTTCTACATCAACAAAAACAGGCGTTAAGCCCAATAAAGCAATTACCTCTGTGGTTGCAATGTAAGTAAATGACGGAGTGATCACCTCATCCCCCGGTTTTAAGCCTAAAGCCATCATAGCAATTTGAAGAGCATCTGTACCATTCGCGCAGGGAATAACATGTTTCGCGCCGGTATAATTTTCTAGCGCACTCTGAAATCGCTTCACTACCGGACCACCAATGAATCCTGCCGAGTTAAGCACTTCAGATATCGCATCATCAACTTGAGGTTTTATCTTCTGGTATTGTGTTACCAGGTCTACCATTTCAATTTTCTTCAAAATGCTGAATTTTAGTTTCGAATCAATCAAATACGAAGGGGCAAAGATAATAATATTCGAGTTGACCACCTCAGAAATCACCTCTCTAAAGATGGAAAAAAACGATGCCTCAAAAAGTTATTTGGTCTTGATTTTAGATCAATAAACAGCCATAACATTAAAAACGCGCTCCATGCGCTCTACGCTTGCCTCACTTGAACAATTGAAATTATTGATTATCAGTGCAAATGCGATTGTCTTTCCGGATTTCGTTTCTACGTAACCTGCATATGACTTCACCCGATTCATAGTGCCACTTTTTGCGTGAATACGATTTTCGCCAGCTTGATTTTTACATACTGACGACAAGGTGCCAGACACTCCGGCAATAGGCAAAGTCCCATAAAATGATTTATACTGACTACTTTTTGTCATGAATCGCAACAGCTGGCAAAAATGTTCTGCAGAAATGGCATTGGTTCTAGAGAGTCCACTACCATCTTTAATGTAAAGGCCCCTTGTATTTATCTTATCTTCCCAATAATTCATCATTCGGGCGATCGAATTATCGATACTTCCGTTGCCATTTGTGCCATATCCAACCCAAGTCAGCAATTGCTCTGCAAATAAATTCACAGACTTCATGTTGGTCCACCATGCAATTGAATTCACACTTTTTCCAACATGAGTGAACAACAATTTTTTAGATGGATAACGTACCGAAGGCAACTGATAGGCCAGTGATCTTGCTCCAACCGGGTTGTCCCGAACAATGATTCCTCTACCTTTTAAGATGCGCGAAAATTCTATGGCGAATTGCAACTCCGGGTCGGGTAGAGAACCTTTAACAGTGAAGGAATTGTGTCCTGCCTCAATAGTTCCCGTACCAAATCGATCTAAGGAGTAAGGCGCACCATAAATGTAGGAATTGTCGCCATTTCCGCCTGTTCGGATGTAATTGTTGAAATTGAAGCCCGGAACGACAGGAAAGGTACCTAAAAACGTGGTCGCTTGACCAGAAGTTTTGCCCGTTTTAAAATAGTAACGCAGCATGTTGTCATAGATTGACAAACCGGATGCTCCAGCGCCATAATAATTCCCCATGTCACCCCAATTCCAACCATCAGGAGCACCTTCATAACCAAATTCACTGGCGTCTGCGATTATTGCTCCATCTACACGTTTAATGCCCAGTTTGATCAACGAATCGGCCCAAAATTTCAAGAATTGATCCTCTAAGCCATCCCCGTTATAATAGCGACTTCCAAGGGAAACATCCCCCGCGCCTCGTATCCAAATATTTCCATTTAATACGCTGTCTTTCGTGATAACTCCATCCATGTAAACACGCGTTTTTGGCGCATAGTCTTTCCCCAAAAGCTGAAAGGCGGTCGCAGTGGAAAATAGTTTGGTGGTTGATGCTGGTATTAGTGTCGTGTTCGGGTTCTTTGAACCAAGTACTTCTCCGGTATTACAGTCAACGGCTAGAAATGAAATTCCAGCATTCGCAAAAAAATAATCCGAAGAGAACGCATCGATGGCTTGTTGAATGCTTTGCTGACCAAAACTGTAGAAACCAAAACATGTCAAGAACAAACCCAGCAAAAAGCCTTTTAACACTTCCAATCCTCGCATAATACAAAAATCGCTGCTAGGCGCACAGCAATTTGAATGCCATGGAAAACTTTTGAACAGTTACCATGTTGACTACCCATCATTTTTTATGCTATTGCAAAATAAAACTAACTGAATGCTTACCTTTGAAGCTAGTACTGATCCAAAACCCGCTTGCTGCATATGCCCAAGGTTTTACGTATAATCAATCGCTTCAATATTGGCGG
>JBMLQF010000153.1:0-6753 GCA_049241705.1 Fluviicola sp.
TGGGTGTTTATAAATTTGCAGACCCTCCATTTCCAAGTTTGATAAATGCGATCAACGACCGTATCCTTTCAGCATTCAGTAATCTCTTCCTTGTAATTTCCTTGCCTTATTTTGCGGGAATTTCGGAAGCGAGAGAGTGGAAATTGTATCAGTACATTCGTCGTGAGAATTGGATAACCTCTGTGATGATCTTTTTCACAGTGATAACGGTTCTTTTTACGATGATCGATCGCAGCTTTACGGATGATTTTTCGAAAAAAGTGATCATTGCCATCGATGCAGTAATTTCTATCGTATCTACCATCTTGTTTACGATCGTTCTATTTAAATCGCTTACGATCTATTGGCGAGAGACAAATCTTAAAGCTTTGTTGATCTCGATGCTTGGGTTGTTAGCATTAACGCAAGTAGCACTTCCTGCAATTGCCATTTTTCCAGATCATTTGCGTTTTGCTTATTACTATTGCTTGGGCTTAATGCTCTTCAGTTTGACAGCCTTCATCGTGTTCAATGCGATCTATTTCAATTTATACTTGAATGAGTTAAGACAAGCTGAGCGTATTGTTCCAAATACAGCTAAAAAGATCTATAATATTCGTCGATTAAAAGTTGGTCATAGCGATAGTTTACATTATTACGTCGAGATTACATTCGCCGCAAAAGGGGATGAGCAAGATATCAAAACGGAATATGTGTCTGCGAATAAAATGCTACAGCCATATTTGAATTGGTTGATGTTTGCCATAGCCGGAAAACTGAAAATGCCGTTGTCTCATGCCGATATGGCCTTGATCAAATTCCGCATGGTTGAATATTGGAATAAGGATGCCACTATTCAGATCAATCAGATGGATTTGTTTTCTGCAGATCTGGGAAACATTAGTTTGGAATTAGATGACTCGAATATCGAACTTGATGGTTTGGAGAAATTATTGTCAAAATATGCTTTTTCTGAAGTGCTTTTGAAATATGAAGAGTCTTTTATTGCATCAGGAAAGTTGAGTTTCGAAGTTGGTGCACGTATTGCTAGACAAGATAAGGTCGATCGTATCATGGCAGTAATCGGTCAGTTAACGAATAGATAATCAGCGAGTTGATTGGTTGTTGAAATGTACTGAAATTCATTGAAACCTTTCATTTTATTCTAATAAATGGTTTTAGCTTAATTGGAGAATAACCTTGCTGACTAAACAACAGCTGCTATGTATTTGCCAATTCGACTTACTGTTTTCTTTGTCCTTATGTGCATTTTGCCATTGACAGGACAAATTGTAATTAATGAGATCGCTGTAAAACCTGGAACAAGTGCATCGGATCAATGTCAGCAATCAATGGCTGACTGTGGTGCAGGAAATTCTGGTTGTGGGTTAGAGTATATTGAATTGTATAATAATTCGGATTGCCCAGTAAATATTGGTTGTTATATACTGTGTGCAGAAGGAGTGACAACCGGTCAATTTCGATTCCCTTCTGGTACTATAATTCCTGCAAGAGGTTTTTATACTGTTGGCGGAGGTGCTTCTAGTGCGAATGTTATTTTGCCTGGCTTTTGTGCGAATAATCATTATTTAAGTGCAGATACACGATTCTATTTAGAAAATGGAGATGGTTGGGTAGCGCTTTATGATGCAACAGGAAGTTTATTAGATGCTGTTTTTTGGACATTTAGTTCCGGAGAGTCATCAAAATGGCCGGCAGATTCCGATTTAAATGGAACGTTTAATGCGCCAGCGGCTACCGCTTCCTCTTGTCCGGCTCTTGGAGCATTACCGCGACCGACGACGGTTGGATCGGGAGCAAATCAAATCGAATATGCAGGGGTTGCTCCAACACTGGGTAATGTTATTGAAAGAACTGTAGATGCTGGTGCGACTTGGGCGATCGGCGCTGCTACAAGAAACAACTGTAATGGAGCTTGTGCTACATTGGGGACTTGCGGACCATTACCAATCGAGTTGTATGAATTTGATTTGTTCACCGAGCGTGAGAAGGTAGTTGTTTTTTGGAATACACAATCCGAAGCCGCAACCGATTTCTTTCGTGTTGAGCGATCATCAGATGGCGAATTCTGGGAAGCTATTGGCACAGTTCAAGCTTCGGGTAATTCGAACACATTACTCTCTTATGAGTTCGTTGATAGAAATCCCATTGAAGGTATGAGTTATTATCGTCTGACGTCATTTGATTTAGATGGCTCCATTTCCTACAAAGGAGTGCGATCCGTAGAGGCACATAATGAGCTCGCAGTTTATCCTAATCCGACAAAAGGAGAGCTTTTTATTCGAAATGGAGGTGAATTGTCTCTGGGAAATATTTTGGTGATGGATGTTTATGGTCGGGTTATCGGACAGTTTTATTCCGAACAAGAGGAGCTGAAAATACAAACAAACGGTTGGAAGTCTGGAGTTTATTATTTGATCACAGAGTCAGGAAAAAGTTATCGCGTTTTGAAGGAAGAGTAGTCTTCATTTCATGTTTAGCAAAGTAGTTTTAGGTTTTATTAGCAGTTCAATAAGTTAGGTAGAAGCTATTAACATTTCAAAGCGCATAAGTTCAAAAAAGTGGTTCCATGAACCACTTTTTTGCGTTGTACTTTTATGGTATAATTCAAATTATGCAAATTGGCTCGATCCACACTGTTGGAGATATTGCCCAGTTTTTGGGTAGGGAGGTTGTCGGCGATCCGGAACTGATCGTTACCGGTATCAATGAGATCCATCGCGTTGTTAAGGGAGACCTTGTATTCGTGGATCATCCGAAATACTACGACAAGGCTGTGCAGTCTGCTGCCTCGTTCATCTTGATCGATAAAGTGGTGCCAATTCCGGAGGGAAAGGCATTGATCATTTCACCGATACCATTTGATGATTATAATAAGCTTACGCGCAAGTTTAATCCGTATCGTCCTCAAATGACCATGACCGGTGAGAATTGTCAAATTGCTGACAGTGCTCATTTATCTCCGAATTGTTTCATCGGTCATGACGTGGTTATCGGTGAAAACGTGACCATTCATCCTGGTGCTTACATCGGTGATGGAACAGTGATCGAAGAAAACTGCATCATTGGACCAAATGCGGTGATAGGACATTATGCTTTTTACTATAAAAAGAAACCGGGAGGCTTCGATCGTATGCATAGTTGTGGTTTTGTCTACTTAGAAAAGAATGTCGAGATAGGAGCGAATACAACGATAGACGCCGGAGTTAGTGCCATCACGCGCATTGGAGAAGGAACTAAGATCGATAACTTGGTGCAGATCGGTCACGACACGGTACTTGGTAAAAACTGTTTGATAGCGGCACATACAGGTGTAGCAGGTTGCGTAACAATCGGTGATCGCGTGACGCTTTGGGGACAAGTGGGTGTGGCATCCGGATTGACGATCGGGGATGATGTGGTGATTATGGCACAATCTGGTGTATCCAAGGATTTAGAAGCAGGTAAATCTTACTTCGGTAGTCCGTGTGGCGAATTTAAAAGTAAGTTCAAAGAAATGGCGGCCCTTCGCATGTTGCCTGATTTGATCCAAAAAATGAAATAATGTTGAAGGAACGCGCCATAGCAAATCTGGAGTATAGATTGGAACTCAATGAGTTCCGATTGCAGTCGCTATTGGAAATTACGCGGGCTATTACAACCAATCAATCGGTAGAGCAATTGACTCGTTTGTTCGAGTTTATCATGCGTGAGCAACTGGGCTTCGACCGTTTTGTATTGTTTAACAAAGAAAAGGAATGGACTTGTCTGCTTAAAGTGGGCTTGAAAAGTAAGATCCGAGACATAGATGTGCAACAGGAACTTACACGATTTCGCGAAATTACGGTGATCGAGTCGTCACATTCGCCAGTGATCAATGAGTTTGATCTGGTAATTCCTATTTATCATAAGCAACAACCATTAGCATTTCTACTTATTGCAGGATTGGAAAAAGAACGTATGCGACTTTCTGAGACCATGCAAAATATGCAATTCATCCAGACGCTGACAAATATCGTCTCCATGGCTATCGAAAATAAACGAATGGCGCGTGAGGAGATCAAAAGAGAGCGTTTGAAGAAAGAATTGGAAGTGGCTTCTGAAATGCAAAAGTTGCTTTTCCCGAGTGATCTTCCTTCGAACAAGCGTATGGACATCTCGGCGAAATACATTCCACGTCACGAGGTGGGCGGTGATTATTATGATTTTATTCCAATTGGCGAGGATCGCTATGTGATCTGTATTGCAGATGTAAGTGGGAAAGGAATTAGCGCAGCAATGCTAATGGCCAATTTCCAGGCTACGATCCGTACATTTTATTCTTCGGTATTTCAACTTCAATCTTTTTCATTGGAATTCTTGATCGAAGAATTGAACAAAAAGGTGATGACAAGTGCCAAAGGGGAGAAGTTTATTACTTTTTTCATTGCCGTTTACAACGCTTCAACGCGCGTTCTGGAATATGTGAATGCGGGTCACAACCAACCGATTTTGACCAATGGCAAAGAATACCGTTTGTTGGATATTGGAACGGTAGGGCTAGGTATGTTTGATGAACTTCCTTTCATTCAAGTTGGTAGAGAAGAATTAGGTCCCAATACAACCTTGGTGCTTTATACCGATGGCGTTGTTGAGCTCGAGAATGCCAAACAGCAGCATTTTGAATTGGATCAATTGGTCCGTAACATCCATTCTTTTTATCGCTTAAGTATGGAGGATATGAATAACATCATTTTCTCGAAACTGGATGATTGGCGGGGTAACCTTAAATTGGTGGATGATACGGCGATCTTCTCCTGTCGATTTTTCTAAATGATATCACAAAAAATAAGGCCCCATTCGGAGCCTTATTTTATCGCATTAAGTACATTTTTCCAAATTCTTCTTTGAAGTAGGTGTCTGCACCAGATTCGCGGTGTTTGATCTCCTCCCCATTAATTTTAGCTTTCACTCTGTACAGGTATACACCATTCGCCAGCGGATCACCGAATTCATCTCGTCCATCCCAAGCATAAGATGTGATGTTTCTACCAATTGTTATCGGTCCCAATTCAGCCTCTGTGATCTCACGGACTACTTTTCCAGTAACCGTCATGATCTGGATAATAATATCGTCTGGCTCCTCCGTTCCTGTTAACGTAAATACGAAACGCGTACTGGTTGAGAATGGATTCGGATAGTTCATCATATGCGTGATCGACGATTCGCGGATTACTTCAAATGAAACGCGGTATTCGTAATCACCAGATAGGTTTCCTGAGCGGTCTGTACCCTGAACAAATAACTGGTACTTTCCATCTTGAAGGAATTCTTTCGGATAAACGATCTTGAATTTCTTGTTAGTAGACTCAGCCGGGATCCACTGCATGATCGTATTACCCATTCCGTCAATGAATGGAATTCGTTGCTGTGTTCCATTCGGATTGGTAAGGTAAATACCAAAGCGGGTTGTATCCGAAATGTCATCCATGATCAAATACGGGTTCTCGTCTTTCAAGGTAATGAGGATCTCACTATTTGGATCAATGATGTCTCCATTCAGGATGTGTTTTCCGTTAAAGGTTACATCCAAAATTGGGTGAATGTCATCCCCGTTCACATTAAATTGTACCTGTGCTAAGTTGTTAAAATGGTATTGTTCCGGTTGATCCGTGATCACTAATGAACCGTTGATATATGGATTCACTTCTACCCACAACAAGTTGTAACCGGCAAAATCTAATGTAGAGAAAGAAATGGTGTCTCTTAAAACGCCACCACTTAATAGCGGTCCTTGACGTTGATATGGAATGTCAATGCGCTGGTTGGCATCATTTTCCACCCAATAATGAACGAGTAAGGAATCCATGTCATAATCACTTACATTCCGAATGTCCACTGCAAAGCTAACCAGTTGACCTTCTTCCAAAGTATCGGTCATAGGATTGAAATAATATGCAATGGATGTACTGATTGTGCCGTCTATAGCAGCCTCTGGAACTGGACTGTACAATACATGTAAACGGTCAACTTGTGCCGGAGTGTTGTATATTCCATCTTGATTGTAAACATTCAAACGTATGTATGGGTAATCCTGAGCATCCACTAAACTGGCTAAATTTAAAATACTGTCGTTCGGAGTGAACAGGGTGTCAATTGTAAACTGAAGTGCTTGGTTGATGTCGTAAGCTTTAATGCGTAAACGAACACTGTCAGCGGCTGCCGGATCCAGTGAATCGCGTTTCCAGTAAACGGTTTGCCAATCAAATGCAGGACCAATAAATGGGGTAGTTTCCTCACCAATGAAGTCCATTTCATTGAAGAAGGTTTCAACAAACACATGTCCTCCACCAAGTGCAGGGTCCGTGATCGTATCTGGATAATGTTTCTCGACCAATGTAGATGGATCCCCCATTTTAAAGATCATACCAAAAGGTTTTCGCGCTTGGGAGTTATTGACCACAGTAGAACCTAAGTTTGTAAACATGTTATACAAGGTTGGCTGGTACAAGTCCCAATTATCGTATTGCGTTTCTTGAGCGGTGTAAATGACTACCCAATGTCCGTCCGGGATCTCGTTTTCAATCATGTTTTCAAAGGCAGCTAATTGTGCCGGATCAGATTGATTGAACCCAAAGAAATTTTCTACACGCGGTCTAGAACAACCTCCACCTAACGTGTTCCCGTTTCCAAATGCATGGTCTGGATTTGCTGTGCCGTAGTGAGTTCCCCATGGTTGAAGTGTTAAGGGATCCAATACACCTACATAAATAGCAGGTGCACCACAGAACAAGG
>JBMLQF010000154.1:0-5697 GCA_049241705.1 Fluviicola sp.
TTGAAACGCACCGCGCATATTCGGAAGTAACTTGTGCTACCAGCGTAATTTTTTTACCTTTATTTCATGGATTCTCCCCAGCACTTCACGCTTAAACAAGTAGCCGAATCGATCCGTAAAACGATCGCGGAACGCTATTCGCGCACCTATTGGGTAACGGCTGAAATGCACAAATTGAACGCCACACGAAAAGGTCATTGTTATCCGGAACTGGTGCAAAAAGAAGACGGACAGATCGTTGTGGAAATGCGGGGAACGATCTGGAAGCAACAGTTCGAGCGCATTCAAAAACGCTTCGCTGAAGTGGTGAAAGAACCTTTGCGCGATGGGCTGGAACTGCTTTTTTTGGTAAAGATCACCTACCACCCACTCTACAACATTGGGCTGGAAATCATCGACATCGATCCGAATTATACGCTGGGGGCTTTGCACCGCGAACGTCAGGAAACACTCGACCGACTGAACAAAGAAGGTTTGCTGAATGCGAATCAACAACTGGAGATGGCATTGCTACCTAAACGCTTGGCAATCATTTCTCAAGCCGACAGCAAAGGTTATTCGGATTTCGTGACCTTGCTGAATGGACATCCGAAGCGCTATCATTTCGATACGTTCTTGTTTGAAGCCACCTTGCAAGGAGATGCCGCCATTCAATCGATATCCGCACAATTGGAACGCATTCGAAAAGTAAAACACCATTTTGACGCCGTCGTGATCATCCGTGGCGGCGGCGGCGAGATCGGGATGCATTGTTACAACAACTACGAATTGGCAAAAGCCATTTCAACTTTTCCATTGCCTGTCTTAACCGGAATTGGACACAGTACAAACCTCACAGTCTGCGAAATGATCGCTTATAGAAATGGAATCACGCCAAGTGATATGGCCTATTTTCTCATTGGCATATTGGAAGAACTTGATCAGGAAATTGATGCGCTGCGCACGAAGACGATACCGATCGTACAACGTTTTCTGCGAGAAGCACACTTTATACAAGACCGTAGCAGCTCCCAATTTCACCTTGTTGCCGGACAACGTTTGCAGTTGGAAAAACGCCTTTTTTCGGAATCAACCCAAACATTTGACCGTTCGATCCGCTATGCATTGCGCCATTTCAACGATGCACTTCAACAAAAACGTAATGATTTACGATTTACCAGTCAACGACCATTAAACGATGCAACAAACACGCTCCAAAAACACCTGGATCGTATGGCGCATGGAAGTGAAAGCATCTTGCGTCAAGGAAAACAATTGCTTTCCGAAAACAAACAACGTATCCTTTGGTCGGTGCCGAATCAATTCATAGAACAGGTGCGTCATGTGGAACGCATGGCACAATTCATCGAATTGGTGGATCCCGCGCATGTGCTGAACCGCGGTTATTCGATTGTCAGGAATGATCAAGGAGTTTTGTCTACCAGTAATCTGGCAAAAAAGGGAGATGTTTTACACGTTCAAACAGCTCATCAACATTTGACCACTCGGGTAGAAAACGAAGAAAAAACGTAATTTTAGATCAAAGTCAGCAAAATGAATCCGGTTTTACGCAATGGTTTGGCCCTTTTAGGAGGCATGATGATCGGTGGAGCATTGAACATGTATTTGGTGGAATGGGGTATGAAATTGATCCCGCCACCGGCAGGTACAGATCCATCAACGCCAGAAGGATTAACCAAAGCCCTGCCCCTTATGGAACTCAAACATTTCTTTTTTCCGTTTTTAGCACATGCACTCGGAACACTGGTTGCTGCTTACTTTACGATCCGTTTCTCAGCATCTAAAAAGCAATATCTGGCTTGGGCGGTAGGTTTTTTATTCATGCTCGGCGGATTAGCTATGGTGATGATGATTCCTTTCCCAATCTGGTCCATCTTTGTTGACCTGTTGCTTTGCTACCTGCCAATGGCCTGGTTGGGCTGGAAGATTGCCGGAGGAATAAAACGTTAAGATCATGAGTAAAAACACTGAAAACACCACATACGAAGCGGCATTCAACGAACTGCAGGAATTGATCAATGAGATCGAGAACGGAGAGATATCCGTGGACCAACTTTCTGAAAAAGTAAAACGCGCCAGTGTCTTGATCAAGTTTTGCAAGGATAAGCTTCGCGCAACAGAACTGGATGTTGAGAAAATATTGGAAGACCTCAAACGCGAGGAATAAAATACCCTTTTTAGGGTAGCGCAAACACGCCTCTCATTCCTTATTTTTGCAAGTCGTAGTAACGAGCCCATGAAAACACTTGCACAGCTTCCCTTGCACAAACGCAGCCTGGTGGTCAACATCAAGGAAGGTGCTTTGCATACGAAGTTGCTCGAAATGGGCCTTTACAGCGGAAAACCCGTCGAAGTTTTGTTCAAAGCACCTCTCGGAGATCCTATTGCTGTGGACGTTGACGGATATGTGTTATCCATGCGCCTGGACGAGGCCGCTTATGTTGAAGTAGCCGACGTGGTATGAAAAAAATAGCTCTATTTGGTAATCCGAACACGGGTAAAAGTTCTTTGTTCAACCGCCTGACTGGTTTGAAACAACACATCGGGAATTTTCCGGGCGTTACCGTAGAGAAAAGCAGTGGACCCATCAAGGTCAACGATGAAACTTGGACCGTAACTGACTTTCCTGGAACATACAGCGTTTATCCCCGATCGCTGGACGAGCGTGTGGTATATGATGTCATTTCGAATCCGCAACACAAGGAATTTCCGGATCTGATCGTGGTGGTGGTAGATGCTACCAACTTAGAGCGCAACCTCTTGCTCTTTTCGCAATTATACGATCTGGGACTGCCAACCATCATGGCTTTGAACATGACGGATGTGGCTGCCAAACGTCAGATCACGATCGATCTGGAGAAAATTCAAGAAGCCTACAAACGCGCAAAGATCGTTCGCATCAATGCTCGAATCGGAACAGGAATACCCGCATTAATCGACGCTTTTAGCACAATTTCATTAAATCCTACGGAAATCAAAACCGAATCGCTTCAAGCGATCGATGATACTTCCGCACAAGCAACTGACACAAATAGCCGTTATCAAGCAATTCGAACGCTCATTCAGGATGCCGTTCAAGTAAAAGATATTGATAGAGCAAAGCGTTCCAAAGCCGATCGTATTTTGACGCATCCAATTCTCGGTTACCTCATCTTTTTCTTGCTGTTGTTGTTCATTTTCCAATCGGTGTTCACCTTGGCTGCTTATCCGATGGATTGGATCGACGGTACTTTTGCCGACCTTTCTGCGAGGCTTAGCGAAACACTTCCTCCGGGACTATTCACCCGTTTATTGTCCGAAGGGATCGTTCCGGGAATCGGGGGAGTTTTGGTATTTGTTCCACAAATTGCCTTGTTATTTTTCTCCCTGAGCATTTTAGAAGAAACCGGCTACATGGCTCGCGTGGTATTCTTGATGGATAGATTGATGCGCCCATTCGGATTGAATGGAAAAAGTGTGGTTCCCTTGATCTCAAGCGCTGCTTGCGCCATTCCTGGAATCATGGCCGCACGTACGATCGCCTCACACAAAGAGCGTTTGACAACGATTTTGGTGGCGCCACTGATCAGTTGCTCGGCGCGCATTCCGGTTTACACCTTATTGATCTCGCTAGTAATCCCAAATACGCGCGTTCTTGGCTTCTTCAGCTTGCAAGGATTGGTGCTCTTCGGATTGTATGTCCTGGGAATTGTCGGTGCATTGGCTGTAGCTTGGGTATTGAAGAAAATATTGAAAACCAAAGAACTGAGCGTGTTCTTATTGGAACTACCTTCTTACAAAAATCCACGCTGGGGTAATGTGGGATTGGAAGTGCTCAACAAAGTTAAGATCTTCGTTACAGACGCCGGAAAGATCATTGTAGCAATCTCTATCTTGTTATGGGCCTTGGCCAGTTTTGGTCCGGGTAACGAAATGGAAGAAGCCGCAAAACAAGTTTCTAAAAAGAACATTTCACTCGACCGCTACCAAGAAGAAGTTGCTGCTGCCAAATTGGAACACTCCTACATGGGCTACTTGGGCAAGGGCATTGAACCGGTGATCCGTCCATTGGGCTACGACTGGAAAATCGGCATTTCGCTTTTAACCTCGTTCGCCGCACGTGAAGTCTTTGTGGGTTCTTTGGCCACTATCTATTCGGTACACCAAGAAGATGATGATCCTACTCCATTGATCGAGCGCTTGAAAAAAGAAAAACGCGCCGATGGAACCCCTACATACAGCTTAGCTAGCGGACTTTCCTTGTTGGTATTCTATGTCTTCGCCATGCAGTGTATGGCAACATTGGCGGTAGTAAAACGTGAAACCAAGAGTTGGAAGTGGCCTTTGATCCAAACAGCATATATGGGAGTCATGGCTTACTTAGGAGCCCTCATTGTTTTTAACTTGTTCTCTTGATGCAAACCGTTTTGACCATAGTAACCATTGCAACTGCAGCGATCTACCTCGTTTGGCGTTTTTGGGCTACTGCGAAGCGCAAGAAGCAAGCGGGATGTAAGAAGTGTGGCAAGATAAATTCCTAATCGTTTCCTCCTTCCCATGTCGCACCGCATTTATACTATGTCCTTTGCCAGTGTTTATCCGCACTACGTAAACAAAGTGGAGAAGAAAGGCCGCACAGTTTCCGAATTGCATGCTGTAATCACGTGGCTAACGGGTTACTCTGAACTCGATCTGGATCGTATTATACAAGACAAAACGACCTTCGGAGTGTTTTTTGCGTCAGCTCCAGTGCTACATCCACATGCCGAGCTAATAACAGGAACGATCTGTGGTGTCCGCATTGAAAATATCGAAGACCCACTGATGAAAAAGATCCGTTGGCTCGACAAACTCGTTGATGAATTAGCTAAAGAAAGATCACTGGAAAAAATCCTGCGCTAATCCACCAATTTAGAGCTAACGTTTTATCTAGATGTTCAAAAGCACAGTTTGACCGAGCATCTTGCAGATTATATTTTGTTATTTGCAGTGCTTATTCTACTGTTTTCAATTAATTTACCGCCATGATTTGGATTGGAATATTCGGTGCTTTCCTGTTTCTTTTGTTACTCGTGGTTATTGTACTACGCAACAAATTGGTTAGCGACCAAAATTTGGTGGAAAGTGCTTTTGCCGATATTGATGTGCACTTGCTGAAACGACAACAATTGATCCCTTCTTTAGTGGCCATCGCCAAACAATATGCGGCTCACGAAGCGAATGTTTTGGAAGAAGTAGCTGCTATGCGCTCTGGTTCATCGGCAAGTGAACGAGAGTCCTTGGATGTAGCTACAACCAAGGCAACCCAAGCATTTCAAGTGGTTGTTGAAGCATATCCGGATCTGAAAGCAAACGGTCCATTTCTGGAGTTGATGAAACAACTGAAAGAGATCGAAGATCATTTGGTTTTTGCCCGTCGTTTTTACAACGGAACCGTGCGGGTTTACAACACACGTATTCAGTCCTTCCCACAATCTATGATTGCTTCGTGGTTCAATTTTGAAAAGGCGCCGTTCTATGCAGTTTCGGAAGATGGTCAACGCCTTGTACCGACCCAAAAATTTTAAGACATGAAACAGCTATTTTGGTTTTTCACCTCACTACTAATTTTCACCCAAACCTCTTGGTCACAAGACGATTATTACGACAATCCGGATCTTTATAAAACGGAACATATTTACCGCTTCCATGCCGACATTCAGGTTTTAAAAAGTCGTA
>JBMLQF010000155.1:0-5591 GCA_049241705.1 Fluviicola sp.
GCTCCAAACCCGTTCACTGCTGAAACTGCAATTTCTTTCAACTTGAAGAACAATGCTGAGGTTTCTGTCGTAGTAACTGATTTGGCCGGACGTGTAGTAGCTACTGTAGCTGCAACTCAAATGAACGCTGGTGCTCAAACTATCGCTATCAACGGAGCGGCATTTGAAGCTGGTGTTTACAATGCAACTTTGACAGTTGGAAATGATGTTGTTACAAAACGCATCGTTAAAAAATAATTGTGACTGATCACAAAGAAGATGGGGGTTTCGGCCCCCATTTTTATTTTTGTAAACTATGGAAATTGGATTGGAATTATGGGGATTGTTTGGAACATGCTTTTTGTCCTCTACCTTGCTTCCATTTCCTTCTGAAGCCGCACTTTTGTATGTTCTCGAGTCAGATGATCGTGTGGCGCTTATCCTAACTATTGCCACGCTGGGAAATTCACTTGGAGGAAGCACCAATTATTTCTTAGGTCTCTGGGGGCGAAAACTCAGCAAACGATCGCATGTGCGGGCAGAGAAATTATTCAATCGTTTTGGGATTTGGACGGCGTTATTGGGCTGGTTACCCTTTATTGGAGATCCACTAATGCTCGTACTTGGATTTTACAAAACTCCGGTTTGGTCTACTCTGCTGTTAATGACTACAGGAAAAACGATCCGTTACATCGCGCTTTATATGCTTTTATTTTAGCCTTGTAAAGGCTGCCACTCGCGCCAATCTGTCCACCTCCACATAATCTTCGTAACGCGGCTGAGTAACAAATGCCACTTCATTCATCACATGCTCATTGATCTTTGCAATGTCTAGAAATGAGATCTTATCTTCGAGGAATAATTGAACACTTACCTCATTCGCAGCATTCAAGGCACACGCTGCTGTACCGCCACGCTCCAATGCCTGATAGGCTAAATCCAGATTTCTGAAAGTCTGGCGATCCGGTTGTTCAAAGGTCAATTCCGGATAATCCATGAAATTGAATCGCGGAAAGTTTGTTGGAAAGCGTTTTGGATAGGTCAAGGCATACTGAATCGGCAATTTCATGTCTGGCAATCCCATTTGCGCTTTCATACTTCCGTCCTGGAATTGCACCAATGAATGAACAATCGATTGTGGGTGAACGATAACGTCGATCTGCTCATTCGTCAATCCAAACAGCCATTTCGCTTCGATCACTTCTAGTCCCTTGTTCATGAGTGTTGCAGAGTCGATCGTGATCTTTGCGCCCATACTCCAATTGGGATGCTTTAGGGCCTGAGCTTTGGTTACCAGTTCTAGAGCCTCTGTCTTCCACCCACGGAATGGTCCGCCGGAAGCAGTGAGATAGATCTTTTCGATCGGGTTTTCAAACTCACCGGGCAAGCATTGAAAAATGGCGGAATGCTCTGAATCCACCGGATAGATATTCACGCCTTTTTCTTTGGCCATGGATGTAATCAATTCACCCGCAACAACCAAGGTTTCTTTGTTTGCCAATGCAATATTCTTCCCGGCTTGAATTGCCGAAATGGTTGGTTTTAATCCGGCGTATCCAACCAATGCCGTAAGTACAATATCGACTTCATGAAATGCTACAACCTGACACAGTGCTTGCTCACCCGCATACACATGTATGTCAGAAGACCAAAGCGCCTCTTTGACCTGCTCATACTTCGATTCGTCACCGATAACTACGGCGTTGGGTTGAAACTTCAAGGCTTGTTGGATAAGCAGATCTGCATTGGTTTGAGCCGTGATGACTTGAAGATCGAAAAAATCACTGTAAGATTCTACAACCTCCAACGCCTGAGTACCGATCGATCCGGTAGACCCCAAAATAGCTAAACCTTTTTTCTGCATGCAACAAAGTTAATACAACCGATGGAACAGACAATTTCATCTTTGGTTCGATCAGAAATCATAAAATCAAATACAACATCTACTTTTGCACCATGAAATACCGCATCTTAACCCACGAGGAATTGTCCCATTTTGAAGAAGATCTAAAAGCCTTTTTGATCATTCATGGTATTGATGGACCCTTGTGGGAAAAAATGAACAAGGAAACACCTGATAAGGCCGTGGAACTGGTAGAACTGTTCTCGGATGTGATCCTGCAACGAGTATATGAGAATATCTCCTTCCTGGAATTTCGAAGCCCGGACTCTTTTGCGGTCCTACATTTAGAAAACGAACAACAATCGCTGATCCTTGTAAAATCATTGGATACAGTGGTGGCTGATCTTTCGACACCCGAAAGTATCCAACAGGCTTTATCCATGCAATTGAGTAAACTGGAGTTCTTTAGAAGTACCAGAAGTTACCCCTCAACTCGAGAAATGGCGGTGCACCAACTGCTTGATCAGGGCTGTATACTTTCCGATCAATCGGTGTGGGATATGTTTAACGAAATGACCAAATAAAGCACGCTTCGTTTCCGCAACGTTTTTTTCCTTATATTGCTGAAAATTAAACATATGAAAACATTCACATTGATCGGGTTTATTATTTCGGTCGTCGTTTTTCTCGGAGCCATCTATTTGCAGTTCATCGTTGTCCCAGATTCAGAAATAGCCGAAGTTCAAATGATGCAATATGAAGCTGATTTCCTAAGTGGAGCTATTACCGATGCTTATAACAGTCCGGAATATCGTTCCTTATTTGAAACATATGAGGCAAAAGTAATTTATGGAATGTACTTGTTCTTTGCCGCAATCCTTGCGTTTTTGCTGTTGGTTTACCCCGCAATCAAGAAGCATGGTATTGCAATACTAGGTATCATTCTATCCTTTGTTTCATTCTTTATTGCTGCTGTGCACGGAACACACCTGTTCAGTTAAACAAGATTCTAACGGAAGCTGTATCTTTGCGCCATGAGTTGGAAAGAACAGTTGGAAAATAGATTCGGAGCACACCGGGTGCACCGCATAGCAAATCCGTTACATCCGGAGCAACAACTGGTTCAACTCTATCTGGAACTAAACGTTCCCATTACAGTAGTTTGCACAGCTGCTCTTTCCGAATACCACATGCCAGTTTCTGAGAAATGGAAAGGTCGTGAATTCACAGAGATCTGTTTCGTGCTTCCGGCTCACTGGGATTTGGAGGACATTGAAAACCCAAACTTCAATTGGATCTACCATTGGTTGTTCAAATTGGAAACTTTTGTGCGTGAAAAGCAAACCTGGTTTGGTCCGGGACATACGATCCCTTGTGCCAATCCCCCTGCTCCGATCTCGGAAACCATGCAACAAGATCATTTCATTTTTACCGATCCGATGTTCCTTGCAAACGAATTGGAGCCAGTGAATGATGGAGAAAAAACGGTCCATTTCTTAACCATAGTTCCTATTTTCTCAGACGAACTGGATTATAAAATGGGCAAAGGAACCATGAAGTTTGTGCGTAAGTTGCAACAACGCAACCATGACGAACGTGTGGACGAGTATAGAAAATCGATCCAGCGTAGTCGTTTTCGCTTTTTCTAAGATCCTAATCCTTCAAAATAAGCTGCTGCTTCCTGTACGGTTTTAGGAGAATTCCCAATAAAAACACGATCATTATGCAAGATGAATGGTCGTTTCAAAAAGGTATATTCTTCCAGGATCAAACGCCGGTAATCCGTTTCAGCGAGCGCTTGCTCATGCAAACCCATTGCTCTGAACTTTTGCGCTTTCTTGGAAAAAAGATCTTCGTATGAACCTACTTTTTCTTTGATCCAATCCAGTGTTTCCGCGTCAATATTTTGTTGCTTGATATCCATGCGCTCCATATCTGTCGGTAAAGGCAAGGCTTTCATGATCTTCTTGCAGGTGTCACAAGTACTGAGAAAATAGATCCGATTCATTCTTCCATTTGTATTGGTAATAAGCAAAATCAACGATTCTGCATGTACTCCTCGTTGCGTTTGCGGTCTTCAGGACTTCCGGTGTTACAACCATTCGATTTTTTCGTGAAATGGTGAATCCATTTGATCTGAAAATGTGCCGGATAGTATTGCGTTTGAGTACGGTCTTTTTTATTCTCCTCACCCGTATTGGAATACCACTGGATCGTTGGTTTCGCTTTATTCCACTCATATGCTCCAAGCAGTGGCATATAAAACCCAAAGACCAAGTAATCCCCGCGACGAATTCGGTAATTGAAACCCAAATGACCATGAAGCTGAACCATGAAATCCTTCTGGTAATACTGTGGTGCTCCCGGTTGGAGATACGCTTGTTTTGCTCCGGGTAAGATGTTATAGTTAAAATTCAAACCCAAGCCTGTTTCCAAATGCCATTTGTCATTTAACTGCGTGAATCGATCTGCAGTAATACGACCGTAAAGATATCCGTTATAAAACTTGCCGGTTTCTTCCAAGCGGTTATTGAACCCCGGATAAACAATCTTGGTGTTTTCCACTCCTCCGATGTAATCAAATCCAAGTCCCCAATCATAGCGATGAAACAAGTTCCCCCCAATCCATTTGATCGGTTTTTTCTCTTTGCGCAATTTGTAAATACCAGTCAACACCTTCGAGCTTTTCAACCGGTAATGCGCCATCCCGATGTCTATGAAACCTCCAAATCTTCCGGATGGGTCTATAGTGGCGTCAAACGGACGATTCCCCAGTTCAGTGTCTAAGCCTGAAAAGCTGAATGAATTAGAGGCGAACGTGTAGTTCGGTCCAAATGATAGCTGCAATCCATTCTTGGTGATGTCGCGATAATCCTCTGCTCCGCCGAAAAAATCACTGCGCCTTTTTCCATATTTACCAGACTTCTGCCCATAGACCGTTGCTGCAACTGTGAAAAAAGCCAATAGAACTAAAATGGATTTGCTCATACCTCCTGATTATTTCTGTAAATATCAAGAAAACTCGAAAACGTTACGATACCAACTCCAACAACTTATCCATAACGAATGGTTCATTCCATTGCTCGTGTATGTTTTCAATCGCCATGATCTGCTCCATGATCTTGTCCTGAGCCTTTCCGTTGCGATACGCCTCACTGTAACGTATATGGCTAAACGTAACTTGCGAATAAAGTGGCATCCACTTAGTTGGATACATATTGGCAAACTTCGCTTCGATCTTTTTACGCAGCAAGAAGTTTGGATCGGCAGTAAGGTCGCGCATTTCGATGTAATTATCCAAAGCCAGATCTAAAATCGCATTTCCATCCGGAACACGCTGCACAGAAAACGCATCCAATAAGCCATCCCAATTTCCGTTCGCCGCATCGTGCATTTCACTGAAAACCGTGCAATCCTCAAAACCGCAGTTCATTCCCTGCCCGTAGAAAGGCACGATTGCATGTGCCGCATCTCCAATCAAAACGACATCTTCTTTGTAATTCCATGGCTCAGTTCGCACCATCATCAACAAGGAAGTTGGGTTGTCGAAGTAATCATCCAAAAGGGTCGGCATTAACGGAACTGCATCCGGAAAAGTCTTGTTGAAGAAGTTCGACACGTCCTCTTTTGTCTTCAATGCTTCAAAGGATTTATCTCCTTTCATTGGGAAGAACAAAGTACACGTAAAGCTACCATCGAGGTTTGCCAAAGCGATCATCATGAATTCTCCACGAGGCCAGATATGCAAACAATTCTTATCCAATTTATG
>JBMLQF010000156.1:0-13937 GCA_049241705.1 Fluviicola sp.
ACACCCGCCGTTACTTCACCTGTATTGATTCCCAAACGCAATTCCCAATATTCTGTTCCATTGGCGATTGCATCGTGTTTCAATTTGTGCATGTAATCTTGGATCTGCAACGCGGCGAGTACTGCATCTATCGGGTTCGTGTTGTTGCGCACGGGCACACCCCCTGCACACATGTATGCGTCACCAATCGTTTTGATCTTTTCCAGGTTGTTACGGACGATGATCTCATCGAATTTACGGAAATAAACATCCAGTCGGTTTACCAATTCTGTTGGCTTTAAACCTTCCGCAATCTTTGTAAAACCAACAAAATCCGTAAACAATACCGAAACCGTTTTGTATGCTCGCGCACTGGCCCTACCCTTTGTCTTCAATTCCTCAGCGGTGGATTCCGGAATGACGTTTCGCAAGACGCTTTCCGTTTTATCCTTCTCGATTTGTAATAAGCGTTTTTGCTCTTCAACCTTATTCTTTTCCTCCTCAATAATTTGTTTTTGCAATTCGATCTTTTCGTTTTGCGCACGAATTTCCTTGGTGCGTTCCACGATCTTCATTTCCAATCGAACCTGTTCCCTTCGTGCCTGATCAACGCGTTGACGGATAATGAAAATGACCAAAAAGAATATGAACACTGCCAGCAATACGAAAAACCACCACCGCATCCAGAAAGGAGCAGCGATCTCAATATCCAAAACAGCAGGTATTTTACTCCATTCTCCTCCTAGTTTGCGCGCAAAAACCTGTAGTGTATACTGCCCCGGTTGCAATGCATTAAAGCGTATCTCGCTCGAATTACCTAATTGCACTTCATTTTGATCAGATCCCAACAAGCGGTACTTGTATTCGATTAATTCCGGGTTCATCAGATCTGAAGACACAAAACGAATGGAGAAGCTCCTTCTGTTATAAGGAAGCATCAATTCACGTACTTCAGAAAATGCCGTTTTAAAGGGCGCGTCTTTTTCACCCGGGATCAACCACTTATCGTCAAAACGAAATTTTAAAAAGGCGACATCAACTGTGTTTTGCTTGACGGCCAATTTATTCGGATTGAAGAAGTTGTAACCCGCAATTCCTCCGAAGAACAATTCTCCTGTTTTAGAGGCCATGTAAGCACCTGTGTTGAACTCGTTGCTCATCAAGCCATTCATTTCCGTGAAGTTCTCACACTTAAAGTTGGATTGAGAGAATCGACACAAACCTTTGTTCGTGCTTAACCAAAGATTCCCGCCATGATCAGCTTCGATACCGTAAATGAAGTTGTTTGGTAGGCCATTCTTTCGTTTAAACTGTTTCAGGTCGCCGGTTACCAAGTTCAAGCAAAGCATTCCGGAACCTGAAGTACCAATCCACAATTCATCTCGCGTTTCCTGAAACAAACACGAAATGTAATCTTTCGAAAGGGCTAGGATCTTGTTGTTCCATTTATGTGGAACGATAAGGGGATCGCCTTTTTTATCATTCAAATAATACAATCCTCCGGCACTTGTTGCGAAATACATCGTGCCATCCAGTCCCTTATAGGCAACACGACAAATTCCCGGAGAAATGGACTTGCTTGGTTTTTTCGGATCTGCTACAAATGGTACAACTGCATTTGTCTTGATATCATACAATAGAACACCGCTTTTTGTTGCTAAAAAGAACTTGTCTCCTTTATAGTGTGCAATGCGATACACGCGCGTAAATGCTCCCGGATTATCGATTTTCTTCAACTGTATCTTCTTGATCTTGTACATCGGACCGAAGAAATCCAGCAAGTAGGTTCCGTCTGTACAACCAACCAACAATTGGTGATCATTCACATAACAGATCGAAAGGATCGTCGTCTCGTTTTTACCGGAGCCTTTCGCAATGTAATATTGCTCAAACTCTCCCGTTTCACGATTTAAGTGTGATACCGCAAAGTCAGATGCTACAAACAAGGATTTTGCTTTAGGGTCTTCTGCGAAACCCCATACACTAGGAGATGGAATACCTTGCTTTAAATTTCCGGATGGTCCCACTCCCAAAAAACCGCGGTTTTCCGGATCGAAACAACTCAATCCACGTTGAGAAGCAACCCAAATTACACCATTATTGTCCCACATGAGTTTGTTCAACTCATCATACAACAAAGCGTTCTTTTGGAAGATGTCGTGGTGACTTTGGATAATATTGTACACTCCATTTTGTTTGCGAATGGTTAACAAACCTTTGTTTTGAGTAGCCACGAACATTTCGTTGTGCGACTTGATCAGCACATCGGAAATTTCAAAAATCCCAAAGTTCTTTTCAATTTGGGTCAGGAACGGAAGTAAGTTTCCACTAGCATCGTCTAAGAGGAATAAGCCTTTATTACTAGCTATCAGGTGTACGCCGTCAGAAAAGACCTCCACATCGTTTACCATCCAGGTTTCTGCATCCAGGTTTCTTGGAAATAGCTGACTGCTTTTGCCTGTTTGCAGGTTTATCCTAACAACTCCTTTATCTTCCGTTGAAACCAACAAGTAGTTCTTCGAAATAATCGCTAAATATTGTATGCGTTTCGATGGTACCTTCAGGGTTAACGGAACGATTTTTTGTTCCGCAGCTTTGAACAGCATAAGCCCTTCGGTAGATGTTCCCAAATAGATGTCACCATTTGGCGCCAGCGCCATACTTTCTATAGACAAGGTTTTACCCTTGCGGAGATGGAAGGTTTTAAACGTTTCTTTTTTGGCAGAATAACAGGTCAATCCGTTTGCTGTGCCAAACCATAAATTGCCATTTTGGTCCTGGAGTGAAGAATACACATATTCACTTTCAAGACCGGGAGTATCATCAGATGTAAATACTTGAAATTGCTGTCCATCAAAACGATTCAACCCGTCTTGTGTACCAAGCCAAAGTGTACCAACATCATCTTGCAAGACAGTTAGTACACAACTTTGAGACAGGCCATTGCTGATGTTGAAATTGCGGAAACGATAGGACAATTGACCAAGGGCCGATTTCCCGATCGCTATAACAATCAAAAATGTTAGTAATCGCTTCAGCATGAACAAGTAGAGACTAGCAATCTACATATTTTTTCGCAGATTGGTTTAGCTTTTTAAATAGATTCTTATCCTTGCTCTCCGCTCATGGTTGCTGCTGCTTGGGCTGCCGTGGTCTCCAAATCGCGATCGAACAAGTAAAGTCCGCCTTTATCGCCACCGATCAAGCGCAGTTTATCCAAGATTCCGCGAGCCAACGCCTCTTCCTCCAATTGTTCGGAAACGTACCATTGCATGAAGTTGTGTGTGGAGTAATCTTTTTCTTGCAGACATACATCTACCACATTGTTGATACTTTGCGTAACGCCTAATTCGTGCTCCAACAACAGTTCAAATACTTTCTCAATGGATTCAAACTGAACTGGTGGTTGCGGAACTGCTGGTACGATAGCCACTCCTCCGCGCTCATTGACAAACTTGATCAGCTTTAACATATGAAAACGCTCTTCATCGGAATGTTGGTACATGAATTTAGCGGTACCATTCAATCCGTTGTTCTCAGCCCAAGAGGCCATTGCCAAATAGAATTGTGAAGAAGAGGATTCTTTTTCGATCTGTTCGTTCAATGCGATTTCAATGCGCTTGTTCATCATAATTTCTAAATTATCTCAGTGATGTATCAAAAGTACGAACTTTTAAGTGGTTCTCTGTCACCGCGCGGGGTGTTTTTCATTCATGCAGGTTTGAACGGCCTTATTCCCTCCGCTTCCACTCCATCCATTCTTTGAGTACATAATTGGGCATGTAAGAAGATTTTTCACTCTCTGTTCCATTCGTTTGAAGCTGCATTTGATGTGTTGGATAATGGTATTCGATGCGCTGTTGTTGCCAACCAAATGGTGTGTAGGTGTAAAACGATTGAATGCTGTCAATGCTGTATTCGTTATAACCATTGTATTCGTAATTTCCTCTACTCACTTCTCTGGTGGTAATAGTATAGTCCAATTGTAAAGATGGCGAGAAATGACTCAACGTGGCTGTATGGGTAAATCGATCGGCCAAAGAAGTGGGTTCTGACATTGAAGTAACGGATTTTGAGAAGAGTTCTTTCTTCACGGTGTCCAAATAAAAACCCACTGTTTGTTTGCTGAAATCTGCTTCATTATACACCAACTTACCACTGTTTTGTACGTTAAACTGATACAATATGTGCTGTTGATTTAATCCCGCTTTAAGCACCTCATCCAAGCAAGCTATTTGATAAAAGCGCTGAAGGACACGTAAACTAGTATCTGCATATTGACAATTGGTTTTCCATAATTCTTCCTTGTCAACTGCTTGAACCTTTTTACTCCAATCACCGATTTCTTGCAACGTGGTAACGGTTTTTCCATTGTTGATCGTGACGTGCTTTAAATCTGGAGAATACGTCAGGGTATGCGCGTACACCAATCGTTTTGAAGACCACGATTCATCATAGGCGTATAGCAGAACTTTTTGTAAGCGATTTCCGCTGTAAGTGAATACATAATGCGTGTTGTATTTGGTGCCTTGCTGCGAAACGTTGTGTGACGACCAACTTTTGTATTCTACCAAATTGTTCAATGAATCGTAGCTGTAGGTGGAAATCAATGAATCGCCACCAAAAGGTTGTCTTTCAGCATAAAACGTAGGCCGACCATCTGCACGAAACAGAGCCAACTTCGTGCGTTTGGTGAGTGTGACGTGTTGCCACTGATCGGTGCGCCATTCGGTGATTTCTTCCAGTTTTTGTTCCCGCACCATGGCTGGCTCATACGGAAACAGCGCTTTAAAATAGCGTGTATACAACTGGCGTTCGATGGATTGTCCAAAAACAGAACTACTAACCAGTAAAAAAAGAATGAAGAAGTATTTCATGGTGGGGGTTACACCTTGATGCCAATTTGGTTGAATTTGTTCTTGTCATTTAATCACATTAATTGCCAAAACCCCCGTCCTTTTAGCGCATTTTGTACCTTTGATATAGATAATAGCAACAATGGGTAGAAAAAAACCGTTCAAACAGAAATTCAAGGGAGATAAAAAACTGAAAACAGGTCTGTTCCACATCATTCGCAAGGCATTCGAACAACATCCAGATGCGCTGTTGAATTACAAGCAGGTTTGTAGCCTTTTGAATATTCACGACAGCGAAACCCGCAAACTGGTCGTTCAGATCCTTAATGAGCTGCATCGGGAAGGCTTTCTGCGTCAGAATGGTTATGCTACTTATCAGTACAATGGAAATGCGGAAACGCTGGAAGGCGAACTGCAATTGACGCAACGTGGAACCGGATACATTTTACTTGGAAAGAACGATCCGGATATTTTTATTCCACAGCACGGAATCGGACAGGCCATTCATGGTGATACCGTTCGTGTGGCACTTACAAAACGTGGTAATAGACCCGAAGGACGAATTGTCGAGGTTGTTTCACGCGAACGCACCCAATTCGTTGGGGTGATACAAATGCACGATAAATTTGCTTACCTCTTACCGGATAATTCCAGAACAGGTGTTCAGATCTATATTCCTAAAGAAAAGTTGAACGGTGCCAAACATGCAGATCGCGCATTGGTTAAGATTACCGTTTGGCCGAAATCAGCTGATTATCCTTTCGGCGAAGTGATCCAAACCTTGGGAGGAAATTCGTTGCACGACAATGAAATGATCAGTATTTTGGTTAGCCAAGGTATTCCTATCGAATTCGATGCGGATGTAATGTCGGAAGCTGAACAAGTGAGTATTGAACTCGATCCACAGGAAGTCGCGAAGCGACGCGATTTTAGAGATATTCTTACCTTCACCATTGACCCTGTCGACGCGAAGGATTTCGATGATGCGCTGTCAATCCGAAAACTGGAAAACGGACATTACGAAGTCGGTGTACACATTGCGGATGTAAGTCATTATGTGCGTCCAAACAGCGCGATGGACAAGGAAGCATTAAGGCGTGGAAACTCGGTTTATTTAGTTGACCGTGTAATTCCGATGTTGCCAGAACAACTTTCAAATATGGTTTGTTCCCTACGTCCACGAGAAGATAAATTTACCTTTTCAGCGGTATTCGAATTGGATGAATCCGGTAAGATCTACAACGAGTGGTTTGGCAAAACGGTCATTCATTCCGATCATCGTTTTACCTATGAAGAGGCACAAGAGATTTTGGAGGGCGCAGCAGGTCCACATGAAAACGAAGTGCGTTTATTAGATAAAATCGCAAAAATTTACCGAAATAAGCGATTCAAACACGGGGCCTTGATGATCAACTCAGAAGAAGTCCGTTTTCAACTAGACGATAAAGGAGAGCCTGTTGGTGTAACCGTTAAGATTTCGAAAGACGCGCATCAATTGATCGAGGAGTTCATGTTGTTGGCAAACAAGCGTGTTGCATCTTTTGTTGGTGAACCGAAAAAAGGGAAAGATTTCGTGCCGTTCATTTACCGTGTACACGACAAACCGGATCCCGAAAAAATTGGTTTATTCAACCTGTTCATTGATAAATTCGGGTACTCGTTGGAGTTCTCGCATCCCGATAAGATCGCACAAAGCATCAACAAATTATTGACCGACATTCGTCTGACGAACGAGCACAGCATCATTCAACAAATGGCGATCCGCAGTATGGCGAAGGCAACCTACGACACTGATAACATTGGTCACTACGGTTTGGCGTTCCAATACTACACCCACTTCACTTCACCTATTCGTCGTTACGCCGATTTGATGGTGCACCGCATACTGTTGGAGTGTTTGGAAAATCAACCACACAAATATGGCAGCGGTTTGGAGGATGTTTGTAAACGCATTTCACGCATGGAACGTAAGGCTGTTGAAGCAGAGCGCGAGTCGAATAAATACTTCCAGGTGGTATATGTTCATGACAAGATCGGAGAAGAATTTGACGGTATAGTTTCGGGTGTTGCTGAGTTTGGTTTGTTTGTGAAAATGACAGAGAATGCTTGTGAAGGAATGGTTCCTATTCAGGAATTACCGGGCGATCGCTATAATTTTGATGCGAATAAAATGATCATTGTTGGACAAAAAACGGGTAAAGAATTCCATTTTGGAGATGCTGTTCGCGTGCGAATTTCAGAGGTAAGTCCGCGCAAAAGAACCATCGATCTTGAACTTGTTTCACATAAGGGTTAGATGCTTAATTATTACTAGAATTACTATTATTGCATCCTAAATCATTTACATGAGCAGAGAAACCGACCGCCAGGAAGCCTTCCATTTAGCCGCTGAAAAAATGCGTCTGAAAAAAGAGAAGGAAGCCCGTGAGGACCGCGAGTATTACGAACGAATCACCTCTGGAAATCCGTGATTGCTTTTTTTATTGACGGTGGCTTTCTGCACCTTAATGGCCTTACTGATATTGACGGCATTACTTGTTGTCGTTAAACAGTATTTCTTAGGTATAGTTAAATCAAACTTGGAAGGTGTTTTAAAAGAATTGTGATAATTTGATGTTTGATTGTAAATGTTATTTTCAATAATACTTTTTTTAACTTGTATCGTTGAAATTATCAAACTTTCGAACTTAGCAACTTTGCTAAATTCGAAATAAACATCTTTTAAAAAAAATCAAAAACGCCTATTTTTATTTAACATAACGTTTCTCTTTAGAAACGCCTATAAAATTTCTCCTGAACTTGGGCAAAAAATAGCTTAGATCACTTTTAGGTGACCAAAATAGACAAATTCGTAAAAATCGTGTTGATTACAACATTTTGATACGCGCCGTTAATTCATCGCGGTAAGATCCTCCGATTGGAATTAATTTGCGGTCGTTCTCTAATTGTAAATTCGGAAAATCGATAGAGGCAATTTTGTCCAGGCGAACTATGAAAGATCGGTGAACACGAATAAAGTGATCGTTCCCCAATTTCGTTTCAATGTCCTTCATGGTAGAATGAATCGTGTAACGAAAATCATTGGTGTTGATCACGACATAATCTTTCAATGCTTCAATGAAGAAAATGTCACTCGTATTCAACTTTACCAACTTACTATTCGATTTTACGAAAATGAAATCATGCTGTGTTTCTTTCTCCTTGTTTTCAACAAGTGAATACAACATGTCGCGTTCGCGCTCAACCTCCTGCTCTTTCTTGTGTTTGTAAAGAGCCATTTCGATTGATGTATGTAGATCGATCTCCTTGAATGGTTTCAGAATATAACCATATGGTTCCGTTACCTTAGCCTTTGCCAAGGTAGCTTCGTCTGCGTAAGCTGTCAGGTAAATAACAGGAATGGCGTATTCATTGCGAACGATCTCAGCCGTTTCGATACCGTTCATATCCCCTTTCAACATGATGTCCATTAAGACAATATCCGGCTGTTCTTGCGCCACCAACTCCAGTGCTTTTTCACCAGATGGAGCAGCGCCAACGACATTGTAACCCAACTTCTTCAAGCTGGACTGAATGTCCTTTGACACAATAAATTCGTCTTCAACAACCAGAACATTGGCCTTAGTCATGGGGTATTTCTTTGTTTCCAAAAGTAGTCAAAAATTCATCTAAACCTCGACCACTTGATTAATATTTCAATGAATAGTTGTCAATAATCGTTACCGAATATACTGTAAACCAATTAATAAAACAAATAACCGGTCCGAGAGGTTTGATAATAACTTATAAAAATAAAGAATATTTAATTTAAGATATTTACTCTTTTTATTAGGGCTGTTAATTCGTGTAAAACTTTCAGTGCTTTTCCTTGTTGATTTGTGTTTTAAACAAAAGAATGAGTTTTGTTAACAGGGACGAGTATTGTTAATGCTTTCATTTATCATGATTTAAGGTAGATATAAACATCTATGTGAATAGTGTATTGTGTGGATAATAAGTTGCTCTGTTAAGTATGTTTTCATGGAGATAACCTGTTTGAAATTCACATGAAACTTTCGTTAACTTTTTATGTGTATTCCAAATAAAAGAACATATATAACGGATTATTGAATTGTACAAGGAAAAGTTTCTGATTGTTATTAGCTGATATTCACGGTTGATTTAAAAAGTGTGTTAATAAAAGCAATTTGAATAGTGCTAGTTTTCAGTATGATAACAAATGAAGAAATTACTCATTGTTTATACTTTGTTCGTTTTGTTAATAAGACCTACTTTTGAAACAATCAATAGAAATATCATGAAACAAGTTATTCCAATCGGCGCAGATCATGCCGGTTTTCAGTTAAAACAAGTATTGATCGATTACTTAACCGAAAAAGGTTATTCTGTAAAGGATTACGGATGCTACAGCGAAGATAGCATTGATTACGCTGATTTTGGACACCCGGTTGCTGATCATGTTGAACAACATGAAGGAACTTTTGGTATCGTGATTTGCGGTAGTGGAAATGGAATTAACATGACTGTTAACAAACATCAGGGTATTCGTGGAGCTCTTTGTTGGAAAAAGGAAATCGCGCAATTGGCACGTGAACACAATGATGCAAACATCCTTACACTTCCGGCTCGCTTCATTTCTGAACAAGAAGCAAAAGATATGGTTGATGTGTTCTTTGCAACGCCATTTGAAGGTGGACGTCACCAACGCCGCATTGAAAAAATACCTTGCTGTCTATGAAAATTCGCTTACTGCTAGTACTTGTACTATCTGGTGTAACCGTTGTATTTGGACAAAAAAAGGATTGGGCTGCACATTATGCTACCTTAATTGATTCCGTGGATCTTAGAACTCACTTGGAAGTATTGGCTTCAGATGCCTATGAAGGTCGCGAAACCGGAAAGAAAGGTCAGCAAATGGCTGCCGCGTATCTGATTGAAAAGTTTAAAAAGATAGGCGTTGCTCAAGCACCCGGATCCACTGGATATGAACAATATTTTAAGGTTGTTGAAACTAAACCGGGAGGATCAATCACATGGAGTAATAAGACTTTAGCATTTAAATCGGATTTCATTTATTATGGTGCAAAAAGCAAATGGTCGGTGAATGATCTTCCGTTAATGACCTTGGAAACCGCAAAACTACTTAAGCCTATTACCTATGTGTTGGTGGCCAAAATTGAAACCTTTGAATTACGAGCTGAAGTTCAAAGGTTAAAAGTAGCTGCTCCATCCGGATTGAAAGGAATTGTTTTGTTACACCCAAATTATGATCAGGTATATGAATATTTAGAGCACTATACCACTACTCCATCGATGCGTTTATTGGATAACGAACAACGCGAGGAGATACCAACGATCATGGTCAATACGAAGTCCATCGAAGCGTCCTTATCAAAACCATTTCGCTATTTGATTGGAAAAGGTAAGCAGTCTAAAAAGGCAAGTAAAAAAGCAATAGGTGTTTTATCCGGAACTTTAAACGAAGGTGAAACGATATTAACTTCTTCGAATGTTTTAGCATTTATTCCTGGATCCGATCCAATCTTATCTAAAGAGATCATTGTTATTACAGCACATTACGATCATATTGGTATCGATAATGGAACGGTATATAATGGTGCAGATGATGACGGAACCGGTACGGTAGCACTTTTGGAATTAGCAGAAGCATTCATGCAAGCATATCGAGAAGGACATGGTGTGCGCAGATCAATTTTGATCATGCCTGTTTCTGGTGAGGAGAAAGGATTATTAGGAAGCTCTTATTATACAGATCATCCGGTGATCCCACTGGAACAAACGGTTGCCAATTTGAATATAGATATGATCGGTAGAAATGACATCGCTCATGAAAACAAGAAGAATTACATTTATGTGATCGGTGCTGATCGCCTGAGTGATGACTTGCACAACGCGAATGAATGGGCAAACACGAATTATACGAAACTGGAATTGGATTACCGATTCAATGATCCAAAAGACCCGAATCAGTTCTATTATCGTTCAGATCATTACAATTTTGCGAAAAATAACATTCCAAGCGTATTTTATTTCAGTGGAGTTCATGAAGATTATCATCAACCAACTGACGATATTGAGAAGATCATTTTTTCAAAAGTTGAATTGGTGACACGACTTGTTTTCCATACGGCCTGGAAGTTGGCAAACGAAACAGAACGACCGAGATTGAAATTATAGTAAAAAAGAAAACCGAGAAAGCTCTCGGTTTTTTTATGATTTATTGTTTTAGTAATGCTTCAATCAAGGCGTTGGTTTTTTCCACGTATTCAATATAGTATTGACCTGTTCCCGGACCATTGAAACCGGTATGGATGCGTTTTACCAAACCGTCACGACCGATGTAAATACTTGTTGGAAATGAAATTACTTCGTTCAACATTTTAAAATGTTCGGATGCCAAGCTCTTATTAGCTTTACCTCCCACCAAAAAAGTAAATGCCAAATTATGACGTTCTTTTAAACGTTTGATTTTTTCAGCTTGTGTTTCAAAGGTTGGTGCTGCCTCATACCCGATGGAAATGATCTCTAATCCTTGATCGTGATACTTTTCATAAAGTTCTTTGTAGTACTTGGTTTCATCCATGCAGTTCGGACACCAGGTACCCATGATCTGGATAATTACAACCTTTCCTTCCGTTTCTTTATTTGGAAAGGAATAGTTGTTTCCTTGAAGATCTTGTAAGGTAAATGAAACACGCGAGTGTTGATCTTTTAAATAAGTCAATGAATCTGAATTGCGCAATTCGAAAGACGGGTTGATTTTTCCAGTAAAAGGCGTTTGATAGTGTTTTCCACTGAAGAAAGTGCCGAACATGTTCGCACCATCGTATGAGCCGGTTAATAAAAAAGCATGCGTTCCATCAAAAGCAGAAAGGTAGAAATGTGAACCTTCTACAGTTCCTTCCAAGAAACGATAATCGCCCGTTTCAGTAAGTACGGTTCCTGTGATCTTGTTGTCTTGTTGTTCGAAGATCCCTACGGCGGATTCCTGATCGTTCGTTAGAGGAGAAAAGTAAGTTTCCCAGCGCCCTGTTAATTGTACACTGGCCTTTTCCTCTATCGTCACTTCACCGAGACGGGCTTTGAAAGGAATGCGGTAGTTGCCTGTTTTGTTGTAATTGATCCAGTATCCATTCGCGTATTTCTTGTGTGAAACAACAATGCGCAGTTCTGAATCAAAATTTGGAAAAGGCAATACTAAGGTGTCCCCTATTTTTTTTGTTGGTTTTAAAACGATTTGTTCAGAGGCGTTTGAAACGATCAGATCGGCAGATTTTCCATTCTTTTCGATCCGCATGTGAACAGGAAGCTGAGTAGTTTGGTTCAATTGCAAAGACGCGATATAATTCCCTGGTTTTAATGGGAGTTGTTGTGCGTTTACAATTGAGGTGCTAATGAAGATCGCAACAGCACCTATGAATGTTAATTTCATTGTGTGATATCAGGGACCCGAAAATACGTTTTTTTTAGGATGTATGTATTACCGTGCAACCTTTTTACGTAGTTTCAAGTCTAGTGTTTTGTAGGTGTTATGGATGATCTAACATTGGTTAATGAATGCGCCAAGGGAAATCCACGAGCACAGCGAGTGTTGTTTGACAAGTTTGCTCCTAAAATGTTGATGGTTTGTCAACGTTATATGGCGAGTATTGAAGAAGCAGAGGATGTATTACAAGATGGTTTTGTAAAGATCTTTCAAAAAATAGGTGAGTTCAAAATGGAGGGCTCCTTAGAAGGTTGGGTCAGAAGGATTATGGTTAATACAGCATTGGATGCGTTGCGTAAAAACAAAAAATTATTGGGCGATGTTTCAGTTGACGATGTTTCTTACAAAGTATCCTTTCAAGATCACGGGTTTGAAGCAATGGATGTTGCTCATTTGATGCGCATGATCCACGATTTACCGGATGGATACCGGGTTGTTTTCAACATGTTTGCTATAGAAGGTTATTCACACAAAGAAATTGCCGACACTTTAGGAGTAAGCGAAAATACGTCGAAGTCCCAGTACTCACGTGCGCGTGCATTTTTGCGCAATCAAATAGAAGGAAAGAAAAGTGACTGAAAAAGATAACATACAAGAATTGTTTTCGAAAGCATTTGAAAACCAAACCGCATCGGTTCGTCCGGAGTTGTGGCAAGGGGTGCAATCGAAAATGGTTGCTGCAGGTATGGCCACGGGCTCTACAGCGGTAGTGAAGGGTGTGTCTGTACTCACGAAATGGATCATCGGTACTGCTGCCGTTGGTGCAATTGCGGTTACTACTTATGTGTTAACTGTGAAGGAAGAAGTACCGAAAGATGCAACTCAAAAACGAGAAGCAAGTGTCGTTTCACAGACCATCCAACAAGAGCAGGGAGATACAAAACCGCATACTTATAAGGAAACAGAAAACGCTTCTGACGAAACTCAGGTAAGTCCTGTGCCTGTATTTGATCCATCTTTTGATAACAGTGGGGATGAAATTAACATGCATACACCGCAAGTAGTTGAACCAATTGTACATGTTGTTACCCCAACTAAAACAGAACCGGCAGCTCCTCAAAAAACGGATAAACCATTGGATGTAAAATCGGATACAAAAGCTCCGGTGCAAGTTGCTCCTGTTAATAACGAAGAGCCTGCGAATACTGTCCTTGCTGCAAAACTGACACATTTCCCGAATGTATTTACACCAAATAATGACGGAAACAACGATTTGTACAGTGTTACTGTGGAGAACGAAGAATCCATTGAGGTGTTCCTGGTACAGATTTACAACGAAAAGAATCAGTTGGTTTATTCGTCTCCAGACCCCCATTTTTCATGGAATGGTGAATATCAAGGAGAAGTAAATGCCGGAATGTATTTCTGCTTGGTGACAATAGTTGACAAAGCCGGAAAGACAACGAAAGACAAACAATTATTAGAAATACGCAAATAACTACTACGTACTTTGAAGAGAACGCCTGGGTTAATCCCGGGCGTTTTTGTTCGGCGCCTGATTTAAACAAAAAAGCTTCCATCAAAAGATGAAAGCTTCTTCGAGGTCTCGAGCGGATTCGAACCGCTGTAGACGGTTTTGCAGACCGGTGCCTAGC
>JBMLQF010000157.1:0-4513 GCA_049241705.1 Fluviicola sp.
AATTATTGCTCGTGCTATTGAAGAGCCATTGCGCCAGATCATTGCCAACGCCGGTGGTGAAGGAGCCGTGGTAGTTCAGAAAGTGCGCGAAGGAAAAGCCGACTTTGGTTACAATGCACGTACTGAGCAGTATCAAAACTTGTATGAAGCAGGTGTTATCGATCCGACTAAAGTGACACGTATTGCGGTCGAAAACGCAGCTTCTATCGCAGCTATGTTGTTGACAACAGAGTGTGTTATTGCTGACGAACCAGAAGAGGCTGCTCCAGCTATGGGTGGGATGCCAGGTGGAATGCCTGGAATGATGTAAACAAATCCTGTAAAACTATATAGAGGCTGTCATGAACTTGACAGCCTCTTTTTTTTGTTGCCAAGCGGAATATCAGTAACTTCGCAACACTATAGTCCCTTCGGGGGCTTTCACGATCCGGACTTCCCGATTTACATCGGATAGTTTGGAACGGCAATATATATTTAGGGGCGTTCGAGAACGCCCCTTTCTTGTTTTAGTTAATAATTGCTTACTTTTGAAAGACCTTTTAATTACCGATTCATGTCGCGAATATTAGTATTCATTACCATTCTGTTCTGGGGTTTTAACCTTGCAGCGCAGATTGACTTCAACAATTTTCAAAGTCTATTAGCCAAAGGAAAGATCCACAATGATTTCAGTAGTGCTGTAGATGAAAAATATCAGGAAGTCCTTACGCGTTTAGGCCATTTATACAAAACAGCCGATCAACGTCAATACCTGATGTCTTCCACAGAAGCTATCGATGAGATCCTTCATTCCGGCTTGGTTGTATACGGAGATGACATCAGTACGTACATCAATGAATTGGCTGACAAGCTTTTGAAGGATGAACCAAGATTGCGTAGTGAATTGCGTTTTTACACCCTGAAGTCAAATGTTCCTAACGCACTCTCCACAAACCAAGGGATCATTTTCTTTACCACTGGATTGGTAGCTGAAGTAATGAATGAAGCGCAATTGGCTTACATTCTTGCTCATGAGATCAGCCATTACAAGAGGCACCACGGCTTGGAATCGTACAATTGGAGACGTCAAAACCACGATGAATCTATCGTAAATCTGAGCTCTTTTTCGAAAGACAACGAATTAGAAGCAGATAAAATGGCTGTTGAAATGTATCGCAACGCCGGTTACGAACCCAATGAGATCGTGGGTGTTTTTGATGTATTGATGTATGCCTATCTTCCTTTTGATGAGGTGATGATGCCAAAAGAATACATGAGTAACGGCCAGATGTACATTCCAGATGGAATTTGGGCAAAAAAAACGTATCCGATCACCGCTGAAGAGAACTACGATGATAGCCGAAGTACGCACCCAAATATCAAAACCCGCAAGAAATTAGCTATCGAAGAAATTGAGAAATTGAACGAATGGAAAGAAACCATTTTCCATTTAGGAGAAGAACGATTCGAGTACATTCGAAATGTTGCGCGATTTGAAAGCGTGCGCATTGATGTATCCGAGGCAAATTTCACGAACTCCATCTATTCCATTTTTTTGTTGGAAAAAGAATTCCCTACTTCAACATTCCTAGCTGAAATGAAAGCACTTTCATGGTTAGGGATTTTACAGTATTATCACCGTGGTAAAAAGTCGAGTTTTATTCCAAAAACCAAATTCATGGAAGGGGAAATTGCCCTATTCCAAGATTACATCAAGAATGCAAATAAAGACGTCATTAATACCTTAGCGATCCGAAATATTTACGATGCCCAAAAGGCATTTCCGGGAAATGAGCTTATCGGAAAATGCGTAGAGCATTTGTTGTTGGAATTGGAGCAATTGGAAAGTTTTGACTGGAGCAAATACAGTAAGAAAAACTTCGATGAGAGTGCACAATTGGCAATAGCTTTAGCTAAAACAGTTGACACGCTTCAACAAAACGCACAAACGCAATCGGTTAAAACTTCAAAGTACGATCGCATCAAGGTAAAACGATCTGCAAATGCACCCGAATCTTTTGATTCTACGAACTATTGCATGTACGCAATTCCAGATATTATTTTGGATTCAACGTTCTATATGCGCAAACTCGTTAAGAAAACCATTTCTGATAGTACGATCTTGAACAGTGAATTATGTGCTTCTCAAGTGTTCTGTGAAAAGCACGTTTCAGACAAACGTCGTGAATTCTATTCCAATCAACTTGAGCAGGCACTTTGTTTATTAAAGGATGTTCCTTATGTTCCAGAATCAGAGAATGAAATTCTTGTAAGCTCTGAACAGTTCAATAGAAATGTCTTGAATGCGTGGTTGCAGCATGAGATCGAACAGGCAGAGAATCAGTCGTTCATTGCAACTGATTACTACTTATTGCGCATGACCCATCAAGGAGAAAACAAACCTGTTTCTTATGTGAACATGCAATATGTTTTCGATCCGAATTTAACGCCCGTTTGGTGGACAGCAAGTACCATATTTGCTTTGCCTGTGGCAGCGTTTGCTGTTTTGCCGATTCAATTGATGCATGGAAGCTTTACAACAGTTCAAATTGCTTCGTACGATCTGGAATCGTGCTCCACGCATGTGTTCACCACGTCATTTGAAGGCAAACCAAGAAAATACCTGATCGCAACAGCGATCTCCAAAGCATTACAAAGATGATCATGAAATATTTTTTGACTTTAAGTCTTATCGCGATCTGCTTCTTTCCGCAACAATCGCTAGCACAAAAGACCAATGTTCCCGGATTTCTTGGTAAGAAATTGGTACTGGATCTGTCCGGCGTTGTCCATCCTCATATTACGTACAATTTAATCTATGAAGGAGGATACAATTCCAATTTACGATCGACGAAAGACTGGTGGGATTTCGGTTTCAAAGGTGGTATTGGACTAAATGTGAAACCACGATTGATGGTAGGTTTTCAGTTCTCTATGTTAAATCAATCGTCTAAAGGTCCAGATTACATTTACAGTTCCGACCTCGGATACAGTGAATATGTGATACATGAAATGCTCGACTACTCAAGTAAAAGTTTTGCCTTAAAATTTGAGTTTACCGGCTCAGAAGGAATTCTACCAGTAGGATTTTCGCACGGTGTATCTGCAGGGCTTACTTTTAACTCAATCGTTAATCGCAACTATAATTACCGAGGTCAATATGATACTCAGATAGTTTCCGGGAAATTTGATCAATCTGTGGACATTCCAAAAGAGTTATCGCTAGCGTATACCGCGAATATGCGCCAACCTATTTCGAGGAACGTGGCAATCAATTACGGATTGTCATACAACATCAATTTTATGTCCAGTGGATTTCTGTCACAAATCTACAGCGACTATTACAACTCTGTACTGGAAGATTTGTCCAGAAACAGAAGATTTTCGATCATGACTGCGCATGTGGGATTGAGCATTATATTGTAAGCAATTAGTAATTTTACAAAAAAAACAATGGCCGATATTACAGTAACGATCATCGATCGTGAAGGAAACTCACATGAATTGGTGGCGCCAACTGACATGAACATGAACATCATGGAGTTGTGCAAATCTTACGAATTGCCTGTGAAAGGTGAATGTGGCGGTATGGCAATGTGTGCAACCTGTCAGTGTTATTTAGAGAGCGATCATCAATTGGAAGAACAATCGGATGCGGAACTGGACATGCTTGACCAAGCATTTTTCGTGAAGCCAAATAGTCGATTGGGATGCCAAATTCCAATTACAGAAGAAATTGATGGAATAGTTTTGAGACTAGCTCCGGAAGTAGATTAAATAAAAAAAGGTCCGTTTAAACGGACCTTTTTTCTTATTCAATGATTATAGGGTGATACTCTTTTGATTTTTCGGATTCAATAACCAAAGTATACATTCCAGCAGACAGGTCTTCCAAGTCAATGACTGTAACTTGCTGATTCGTAGCAATACTAGAAACTATTTCTCCTAGCGCACTATAGATTATGATTTTTGCCGGACGTGCATCAATTAGGTCAACATGAATAACCTGTGATGTTGGATTCGGGTAAATTAAACTTGAAATTGTGTTTTCTGTCAATCCAAGACAATTATCCACAGATAATACAAGCATATCTGTTGCAGTACAACCGTTTTGATCACTAACAGTAACTTGATAAGTTCCTGCAAGCAATGCGCTAATTTCTTCTGATTGTTCATTGGTGTTCCAAATGTAACTAACAAACCCGGCTCCTGCATTGAGTGTTAATGGCAAATTATAGGTGCAAATTGTTGTGTCGTCACCAAGATTCACCAGTGGATTTGAATTAACCAAGATGTTCACGGAATCAATAGCAGAACAACCATTTTGCGCAATACCCGTAACGAAATAAGAACCAGTTTGTGCTAGCACTGACATTCCGTTCTGTACGCCATTTGACCAACTGTAGCTCTCTGCACCCGTAGCCTCAAACGTTGCCATTTCTCCTTCACATAATACTTGATTCTGGCCAGCGTTTACAAATGGTATTGGCAAAACTTCAATACTCAATTGATCAAAAGCTCCACAGCCAAAATT
>JBMLQF010000158.1:0-4349 GCA_049241705.1 Fluviicola sp.
CCGAATAATGCCAAAATAAGTCCGAAAAAAAAGATCAACTGTTTCATAGTGTATTAGTTTGTGCGCAAATTTAGTGAATAGCGTCTAATTTTCAGTGAATTAAATGTTGCCTTTGAATGAACGGCGGGGTTTAATGAGCCGTTTGCCGGTTAAGGTTATGCAAACAACGCTCTTAAAACTTCGTCGATGCGAGCGCATTGCACCAATTCGATCTGATAGTTTTTGGGATCGATGCCCTTGTTGTAACTGGAAATGATGATCTTTTCAAATCCCAATTTTTCTGCTTCGCGAATGCGCTGATCGATGCGGTTGACGGGTCTGATCTCCCCGGAAAGGCCCACCTCTGCCGAGCAACATACTTGTCGGGAAATGGCCAAATCGGCGTTACTCGAAAGCACCGCGGCAACTACTGCCAGATCAATTGCCGGGTCGTCAACCCGGATGCCTCCTGCAATGTTTAGAAACACGTCTTTTGCCCCGAGTTTAAATCCGCAACGTTTTTCCATCACAGCCAATAGCATATTGAGTCTGCGTAAATCAAATCCAGTTGATGATCGCTGAGGAGTGCCATATGCAGCTGTACTCACCAGCGCTTGCACTTCGATCAGTAAAGGACGTACACCCTCCAATGTGGCAGCAATAGCTACGCCACTCAAACCAGTGTCGCCACTGGAGATCAATATTTCTGAAGGATTTTCAACGGCGCGCAGACCATTACCGGCCATTTCGTAAATCCCAAGTTCATTGGTGCTTCCAAAACGATTTTTCATACCGCGCAACAAACGGTAAACATGATGCTGGTCGCCTTCAAATTGCAATACCGCATCTACCATATGCTCCAACACTTTCGGACCGGCTAAACTTCCTTCCTTCGTAATGTGACCAATGATGAACACGGGTATTTCAGTCATCTTTGCGTAACGCAACAATTGCGCTGTGCATTCTCGAATTTGGGAGATACTACCAGGTGCACTTTCTATTTGTGAACTGAACAATGTTTGAATGGAGTCGATGATCAATAAGTTAGGAGATGTCTCTTCTGCTTGCTTGAAGATGTTTTGAATGTTCGTTTCGGTCAAGATGAAACATTCCTTGTTGTGCTCACCGATGCGTTCTGCTCGCATTTTGATCTGCTGCTCACTTTCCTCTCCAGAAACGTACAAAACTTTCATTTGCACTTGTACTGCCAGTTGCAAAAGCAAGGTGGATTTTCCAATTCCGGGCTCTCCGCCAAACAAGATCAAAGAACCTGGAACAATGCCGCCTCCCAATACCCGATTGATCTCCGGATCCGGCAATACAATTCGACGCTGTCCATTTGTTTCTATTGTTTGCAGTGCCTGCGCTTTGGCTGTTCTTCCAGATGAGGTGGAAAAGGCTACAATTTGCGGCAGCTGCTTTTCTACCAATTCTTCCACAAACGTATTCCATTCGCCACAACTCGGACATTTTCCCAACCACTTCGGGGCTTCATACCCACAATTTTGACAAAAAAATGCTGTTTTTACTTTGGCCATGGTTCCTTGAATGTTTGCTATTACGAATGTACAACTTTAATCTATTGACAAAAAAAGACCGCAACGAATTCGCTGCGGTCTTCTGAATCAATAAGCGGTCTTATTATTTCACAATGAACGATTTTGTTGCACGTCCAAGTGTTGTATCTAAAGTCACAAAATAAACTCCTTTTGCCAAGCCAGTAATGCTTACTTGCTCATTCATTTCAGTTGTTTCAAATTGTTGCAATACTTGTCCTGCTGCAGACATTACCGTGATCGTTTTCGTTCCTTCAATATCGCCCAACGCAATGGTCAAGTCTTTATCTGTTGGGTTTGGATAAATACTCCATTTTTCTCCCAAAAGATCTGTCAATCCAGCACCAGACAAGCAGAAAGTAAATTCAATAGAGTCACCAAAATCAACATTGTTTTGATCGATCTCTGCCAATACTTGGTTGCTTGCATCTGTTAACTGGAACGATCCGGAAATAGAACACCATTGGCTGCTAGCCATTCCATCACCGTAATCATCGTAGAATGTCAATTTGTAACATCCTGCAGACAAACAGTAAGAATTGTTAACGGTTGTTCCGCTTGAATTTTGCGTGTAAGGTCCGCCATTATAGAATACAGTGGCTCCTGTTGTGTCTCGAATAAACCACGTTACTTCATCTCCATAGCAATCTGTGCTTAAGTCAAAGTCAACGGTCAATGCATTTACGATCGTAGTAAATGATGAGCTCACCACGTTATTTCCGGCGTTCATATCCGCGTTTCCGTTTGCTGAAGTGACCTGAGCACTAAAGGTATGTGCACCACCTGCTAAAGTTTGAGAAGGCAAATTGATTACTGCTGATTGGTATTGAGCCAAGTTTCCGGACCAGTTGTATACCAAACCTGTAGAACCGTCAAAACCATAATTGATAACGGCTTGTGTTAATGGATCAGTACCACTGTTGGTGATCGTAATACTTGGTGTAACACTAGAAGCACAGATTGTACCCGATACTCCCTGTGGTGAGTTGAGTCCTGCATCCAGAGAAATACCCGGACCAGCTGGATCAATCCCGTCAATTTCGGTAGCTCCTGAATTGCTTGGATCCAGCCAGTGTTTCAATTGTGTGGCGTTCGTACCACCTCCCAACCAGGAAGTGAAGATTTTACCGTATTCATCAGATAATTGACTTGCGCCACATGCTGATGCACCTCCGTGCAATTGACCAACAACGCGGTGGTTTTGATCGAACAACGGAGATCCTGAAGATCCACCTTCTGTAACACCGTCGTCCCAACTGGTTACTCCCCAGTGACTATTGGCTGGAGAAGAACCAAACGTTGTTGATATCAGTGGTGTGTTCTCGAAAGAGATCTTTTTGATGTCACCAGCGGGGTGGTGAATACCTACCGCATAAGTTGCCGGTGTATTGGTTGCGTTCCATCCGTTATAGTAAACGCCCCAAGCCGGGTTTGGCGCTGAATTCAATTCTGTTAATGTTACATCTGAAGGAGCATAACTGGCGCGCAACAAACCTCCGTTGACATTCATGGTTGTTGGACCATTGTTTGTTGCCGTATTGTTTGCAGCACAGATCGCATTCGCAGCCGTTCGCTCCCAACGGAAACGGAAGACCCATCCCCCTGGGGATGTTCCACAGTGATTGGCTGACAGGAAATAGGGAATGATCGTTCCCGAAGTGTTGTTAATCAACGACCCCGTACAGAATCCACCTCCATTCATCATCATAGCAACAGAGTTGCGCTGGTTTTCCCATCCAGCCCCGATCGCGCAGTTTACATCGTAATTACAGTCTCCGGAATCACCCAAAGCTTTCAATTCTTCTTCCAGATCGATGTATCCATGAACCACGGTTCCAAGTGTAAGGATAGATGTTCCGGCTTCATTTGCTGGTTCAACCAATTCGATCACCAGCACATCGTCGTGGATCAATTCTGTACCCAACATGTTGTTCACATTGTTGTTCAGGCTTGTGTGCGCTCCAACAAACTCGGTTTTGTTTCCATCAAACAAATACAATCGTGCATTTGGTGAGAGTTTGAATTGCGAAAAGATCAGGTTGATAGAATGTGCGCCGGTTGATTCGATCGTCAATTGACGCAACACATCACCGTTAGGCAATGTTTTTACATCAGCGGTTTGGATCACATCGATGTTTACGCTCAGTTCTTTCCCGAAACGCATGTTCTTTTCCAAAGATGTTTCCCGGCGTTGGTATTCGTTGGCCGCTTCAACAGCGTTATCAACCGGTTCCATGTAAACTGTTTTTTTACTTACACCAACCTTCTCTTTCCAAGAGATTGGTGTTCCCAACTGCTGAACCTGCGCATTCAATTGAAAGGCAGCGAGCAAAAGGGCAACAGCGAGTATTCGTTTTTTCATAAGGTATTATTGGAGAGTTATTGCTTTACAACGCGTTTAATACTGCATCCTCGTGGTGGGGTAACAGCTTGTTTTACCGGGTTTCCACCCAAATAATCTTGAATGGCATTCAATAAGAACGGCTCGTCTTGTTTGCGTTTTCCGTCAACGGTATTGTCAATCGCTCCGGTGTAGATCAATTTCATTTCTTTATCGAATACAAATACATGTGGTGTTGTTTTGGCCCCACAAGCATCTGCCAATTCATGTTGATTGTCAACTACATAAGGCATTACATATCCTTTTTCTGCCGCACGTTTTTTCATGGCATCCATGGAATCGTCACCGGTTCTTTTAGCTTCGTTCGAATTTACCAACACAAAACCCATCTTTACCGCTGATGCGCGATTTGCCAAAAGGTTGTATTGGCCTTCCCAACCAACGAAATTGTCGCTTCCAACAACAAAAGGACA
>JBMLQF010000159.1:0-9183 GCA_049241705.1 Fluviicola sp.
GCTTGCTGCATATGCCCAAGGTTTTACGTATAATCAATCGCTTCAATATTGGCGGCCCTACATACAACGCTACTTTTTTAACTCGATTTTTGGCCGCTGATTTCGAAACCAAGCTCGTGGGTGGTTTGCCAGAACCAGATGAAAAAGATTCTTTACATATCCCCAGAAATTACGGTGTAGAACCAACATTAATAGTGGAAATGCAACACATGCCCAATCTGCGTTCAGACAAAGCAGCCTATAAAAAATTAAAGCGGATTATTGAGGAATTCCAACCAGATATCGTGCATACGCATGCCGCAAAAGCTGGTGCATTGGGAAGAAAGGCGGCTTCGGCTTGCAAAGTCCCTGTAATAGTCCACACCTATCACGGCCACGTTTTCCACTCTTACTTTGGCAGCCTAAAAACACGACTTTACAAATTTATTGAACGCAGACTCGCCGCAAAGTCAGATGCGATTATTGCGATCAGTCCGCTGCAGAAAAAAGAACTAGTAGAGGAGCATAAGATCTGTAACGCAGACAAAGTCCACGTCGTTCCACTGGGATTTGATCTGGGAATATTTCAAGACAGAATCTCTGAGAAAAGAACAAAAACACGAGAAAAATATGGTCTAAGCGATTCAGATGTAGCCGTGGCAATCGTTGGACGTTTAGCACCAATAAAAAACCACACTTTATTTTTGGATGTGTTGGAACGTTTGTTTCAGGAAGAGGTTCGTTTCAAAGTATTTATTGTGGGTGATGGCAGTGAACAACAAGTAATTGAAAAAAGAGTTCAGGCACTAAATAATTTGTTCGGACCTAACATCACTATGACGTCTTGGATCAAGGACATAGCCACATTCAACGCAGGTATGGACGTCATCTGTCTAACATCTGATAACGAAGGAACACCGGTCAGTATAATCGAAGCACAGGCCACAAATATTCCGGTTGTTGTAACGGATGTTGGAGGCGTTAGAGATATCGTTTTGGACGGTGAAACTGGCTTTATCGTGCCACCTAGAGACATAGATGCATTCGCTGAAAAATTGAAAATTTTGGTGACGGATGAAAAAAAACGCGAAAAAATGTCACAAAATGGATGGAAGTTCGTAGAAGAACAATTCCATTATAAAACATTGGCAAAGAATATGGAACAATTGTACCGTATGTTGCTAGAAAAGAAAAAAGGTCATGCACATTAATTTTCGAATTCTCATCGGAATTTGTTTGATCACACTGCTTGTCAGTTCTTGTGGTGTGAACAAAAATTTGATGTTCAAAACGCCGAAGGGAGTTGTGGAACAAAAAGATAGTATTCCATTGCGTCCTGCAACAGAGTACACGATTTCAGTCGATGATAAATTCACTTTTGAGTTGTTTACCAAAGACGGAGAAGACATCATAAACGGAATGGCTGGTATCTTAAAGGATCGCGAAGAGCAACGCACCTTCGAATATGTTATTCGTCAAGACGGAACAGCCGATCTACCACTTATTGGTGGTGTTCGTTTAATCGGTCTAACCGTACATCAATGCGAAGATACACTTGCTAAATTGTACGAAGAATCCAAAGGATATATCCAACCTTATGTTCAGTTGAAGTTAACAAATCAACGCGTGATCGTATTTCCTGGTTCAGGAAGTGATGCCAAGGTAGTTCCACTTCAGAATAACAATACGACACTCATGGAAGTGATCGCCTTGGCTGGAGGGATTGCTGAACGTGGTAGAGCGGATAAAGTGAAACTCATGCGTAACGTTGGTGGAAAGCGCATTGTTTATGTGTTGAATCTGTCCACGATTGAGGGATTGAAATATGCCGATATGATCGTTCAAGCTAACGATTACATATACATTGAACCAACAGAGCAATTAACGAAAGAACTTGTAGAACGAGCAGCACCGATCGTTTCGTTGATTTCAAGTACACTAATTGTTCTTACATTCATCACAAATTTGAAATAAGGTGAGCACCTCGCAGAAATCATTTATAATTAACAAGGATTATAATCCGATCATCGTCGCTACGATCTTGCGTCGATATTGGTGGTGGGCAGCATCGTTCATAGTTGTTATGGCTGCTCTGGCATTTATTTATCTGCGTTATACAAAGCCGGTTTATGAATCTTCCATGGTCATACAGCTGGCTGAAAAAGATCAGGGTAAAGAATTGGTTGAGATTGAAAATATCAACACAAAGGAGAACATCTCATCAGAGATCGAATTATTACGGTCAGAACTATTGTTCAACATGGCGATAGAACGACTCAATATGAACGTTTCACTGTTTTCCAAAGGCAAGATTCTGGAGGAAGAAATGTACCACAGAAGTTCGTTCAACATCATTCCTTATATGTTGAATGATAGTTCCTTGTGCGACGTTCCAATTTACATGAACATTGAGGGGAAATTTGTTACTCTTAATTTTTCCTACCAAAATAAGGCTCAAAGCTTATTGGTTCAACCGAATACAAGATTCAAAAACAAGTTGTTTGATTTTACGATTCAAATTACCGATTGGGAGGCCTTTCAAAAAGATTTGGAAGAAAATCAGCTTTACTTCACCTTTAACAACAAAAAAACACTGGCCGCTCGATTATTACCGAATCTATCAGTTGAACCAGTTGATGTGCAAGCAAAAACCATTCAGATCAAATACCGTGGATACAATCCAGAGCTGTGTCACGACATCTCTGCTGCAGTTGCCGATGCCTTTTTCCATTATGATGAAGAGATCAAACGCAAAAGTTCTGAGAACATCTTGGTCTTTATCGACAAACAACTGGACTCTATTTCTGATGAATTGCGCACTTCCAAGGATAGCTTAGCTATGTTCCAACGTAATTCAAATTTACCGGATCCGGATAACATGGGGAACAACCTCACCAATAATATAGATCGCTTTCAAGCTGATTTGTTTGCATTGGAAGAAGAAATCCAATTATTGCGTGTTGTAAACTCTAAGCTGAAAGCTGATCCGAATCGTTTGGAGATCTATCGTTTGATCCCTGAAATGTTAGGAAAGAGCTACGAATTGACACTCACTAAACAAATCACAGACCTCAATGTGCTGCTTGAAAAAAAAGAAGAACTTTTAACGAATGTAAACGACAATCACTCGGAGATTAAGCAGATCAATGCAAAAATTCAATCGCGTATCTCCTACATCCGAAAAAGTGTAGAAGTGATCAAAGATCGATTGGAGTCAAACGCAATTGTTTTACGCGGAAAACTGGGTCAATTCGAGGGACAGTACACACTGCTTCCTGCCAAAAAGATGGAATACAATCGCCTGAAGTCGTTGCAGGAACTGAATGAAAAATACTACACGCTATTGACCGAAAAGAAAGTGCTTTATTCAATTTCTAATGCCGGTTATGCTTCTCAAAACCGTATTTTAAATCCACCTTCTGTTTCCTCAGAACCGGTAAGTCCCAACAGAAAATTGGTATATGCCTCGTTCATTTTCGTAGGAGGTATTCTTGGCTTGGGGGTCTTATTACTGAAGTACGTCACATTCAACGAGATCAATACGGTAGAGGATCTACGTCAGTTATTACCGGATAAAGTCACGATCTTAGGAAGTATACCATTGATCAAAAACACATCCGAATTCAGTCAACTCATGGTGCATATTTCACCGAAATCGATGCTTGCTGAAACCATGCGAAGTATCCGTACGAACCTCAGCTTCGTGAATTCAAAGGCGCGTACCATTGCCATTTCATCCTCCATTTCGGGTGAAGGAAAAACTTTTGTTGCCCTAAACTTGTCCGGGATCATTGCACTTTCAGGAAAGAAAACGATTATTCTAGACCTCGACCTGCGAAAACCAAAAATCCATTTGGGATTGAATGTACCAAATGTGATTGGTATGAGTAACTTGATCATTGGACAAGCAACGTTGGATGAGACTATCCGAAAATCTGAGATCGAAAACCTTGACTTCATTAGTGCTGGCCCAATTCCTCCAAACCCTTCGGAATTGATCTTGAGTACTGCATTTCAAAATATTTTGGAAGAACTGAAAAACAGGTACGACGTGGTGGTCATCGATAACCCTCCCGTAGGTTTGGTGACGGATGGCGTGCAAATCCTTGCCAGTGCAGATGTACCAATCTATGTTTTCAAATCGGCCTATTCCAAACGTATCTTTGCAAGTCGTGTAAAGGACCTTTTCACCATGAAGCAACTGAGTCATTTGAACATCATCTTGAATGGTGCTCGGGTATCAAAATCAGGCTACGGTTATGGCTACGGCTACGGCTACGGTTATGGCTACGGTTATTACGAAGAGGAACGCGACTCCAAAGGCAAGAAAAAGAAAAAGAAATAATCCATGCAGTGCATTCAAACGGATATAGCAGATCTACTCATTTTTGAACCACGCTTATTTTCTGATGACCGCGGTTTGTTCTTCGAAAGTTTTCACCATCAAAAATTCAATGAAATGGTGGGCCGCGATGTACAATTTGTTCAGGACAATGAATCCGTGAGCAAGGCAATGGTAGTGCGTGGGTTGCATTTTCAAGCACCTCCATTCGCTCAAGGGAAACTTGTTCGCGTGATCTCGGGAAAAGTGCTGGATGTAGCAGTAGACATTCGTAAAGATTCTGCGACCTACGGAAAATCGGTGGTGGTAGAATTAAGCGCTGAAAATCGTCGCCAATTTTGGATCCCGGAAGGATTCGCGCATGGTTTCGTTTGTTTAGAAGAAGGGACTATTTTTCAGTATAAATGCACCAATTATTACCACCAGCCATCTGAAGAATCGTTGTTATGGAACGACCCGGAGTTGAATATAGATTGGGGAATTTCCGATAAAAGCGCTATTTTGTCTGTAAAAGATGCCGAGGCGCCTAATTTTAACGATTTCAAAAGCCCGTTCTAGTCATGCGATCAGAGATCATCATAGCTTGTTTGGCCTTCCTAGGTGGAGGTATGATCGCCAGCTTGGTGAGTAATGAGTTGTTACTTCGTTTCTCCCAAAGTTTAGGAATTCGGAATAAAAACGACGTGGTTGTTCGTTGGGCGAATGAGTCAAAACCCTCTTTAGGAGGTGTAGCCTTTTTCGTGGCTTTTGTCTTTGGAGCAATCGCCTATTCCGTGGTTTTCCAAAATGAGAACATCTTCCATAATAAAGAATTTGTGGGACTCATGAGTGCCGGAGTCCTTGCCTTTGTTATGGGACTTTCAGATGATGCTTACAACACAAACCCTCTCATAAAACTGATCGTTCAGATCGCTTGTGGTGTAATCCTTGTTTATACAAATACGATTATCCCATTATCGGGTATTTTCTGGATAGATGGAATGATCACGGTAGTATGGGTAGTTGGGATCATGAATTCCTTGAACATGTTAGATAACATGGACGGTATTACCGGAACAACGGTACTTTTCATTTTAGCTACTTGCCTGGCAGCTGATTTTATCCTGTATGGGTGGAATATGAATATTTGGACACTGACCTTATGCATTCAAATTGGAGCCATTTTAGGCTTTCTCAGATTCAATATCCATCCTTCTAAGTTATTCATGGGAGACGCCGGAAGTCAATTTATTGGACTTTTCGCAGCATTTTTTTCCATTCATGATCTATGGACAGTGGGTGTTAAAACCGATTTGAATTCACTTACGGGAATGGCCATCACCTTGATAGCTTTTACTCCAGCTGCTGCCGACACCTTTACGGTTGTGATCAATCGTTTGCGCAAAGGACAATCGCCCATGGTTGGTGGTAAAGATCATACGACGCATCATTTGGTGTATGCCGGGATGAATGACAAACAGGTCTGGTTGGTTTTCCTATTGATCGCTGTTCTTTCCACCTTTACGGCTATGCTGGGCATTTTATTCGCCAAATGGGGCAATCCGTGGATGAGCGTTTTCCTTTCACTCTATTTCTTCGTAGTATTCTTTATCCTCTACAGAAATACCATCATTTATAAGCGATAAGCGCCTGCACTTTATTAAATTTGTGCTTCTAATGGACATGCCATGCGAAGCTATTTAATTCTTCTTGTATCCGTAGTTGTTTTGAGTTGTTCAAACAACCAGAATCACGCAACAAAATCCAAATCTGATAAAACACAGGAAACGACCAAAGCAGTTGTTTTTCCTCCCCTTCCGCAAAAAATGAACTTTGCCGGACAGGTGATCAATTTGGAGGATGAAGATATACGTGAACGATTGGACCGAGAAGTGCTGATGAATGCCTACTATCAAAGCGCCACAACCGGTTACTTGAAACGTGCCAATCGTTATTTCCCCATGATCGAGCGCATTCTGAAAGAAGAAGGTATTCCGGATGATTTCAAATACCTAGCGGTTATCGAAAGTGGCTTGCAACAAGCGGTATCACCGTTAGGCGCTCAAGGTTTTTGGCAATTTATGCCCTTCACCGCGGAATTGTACGATCTGGAAATGACGGATGAAGTTGATGAGCGCTTGCACATTGAAAAAAGTACGCGTGCAGCTTGTCAATATTTGAAGTCTGCAAAAGAAACACTGGGTGACTGGGTAATGACTACGGCATCTTATAACCGTGGTATTGGAGGTGTACAAGACGATATGGCCTGGCAGGATACAGAACATTATTTTGACACGGATCAGAACAGTGAGACGGGTAGATATGTTTTTCGTCTGTTGGCCATTAAACTGATCTTCGAAAATCCAGAAGCTTATGGCTACTATCCGAAAGAAATGGAGTTGTACGAACCAATTAAAACCAAAAAAGTGACCGTAACAGAGTCAATCCCGAATTTGGCAAAATGGGCGAATGATCAAGGTTTTAATATCAAGATCCTACGCAAGTTGAATCCGTGGCTGATTACAACCAGATTGACCATCCGAAACGGAAAAACATACACAATCGAATTACCAGCTCCCGGAGAAAATCTCAAACCCTACAAGCGCTATTTGTAATGGCTGAACAAGATACAATTGCCGTTTACGGTGCACGAGAACATAACCTGAAGAATGTCAATCTGGTCATTCCACGAAATAAATTGGTGGTTTTTACCGGTTTGAGCGGCAGTGGAAAATCTTCGCTGGCTTTCGACACGATCTTCGCTGAAGGCCAACGCCGTTACATTGAAACATTTTCTGCCTACGCCCGCCAATTTTTGGGTGGATTGGAACGTCCGGATGTCGAAAAGATCGATGGTCTAAGCCCAGTTATCTCGATTGAACAAAAAACGGTTTCACGCAGTCCGCGATCTACAGTGGGAACGATCACCGAGATCTACGACTTCTTGCGCTTGTTCTACGCACGTGTAGGAATTGCCTACTCCTACGAAACCGGGGAAGCAATGGTGAAGTACTCGGATGAACAGATCACTGACCTCATCCTGGAGCAATTTTCAGGTAAGCGCATTGTAGTACTTGCACCAAAGATCAAAGGCCGTAAAGGGCATTACCGCGAATTGTTTGAGCAGATCGCCAAAATGGGCTACACTCGTGTTCGTGTAGACGGGGAGCTGCGCGATATCGAACGCGGGATGAAATTAGACCGCTACAAGATCCATGATATTGAGATTGTTATTGATCGTTTGGAAGTAAAGGACGGTGATCGCAAACGCCTGTATGATGCCATCGTGACCGCCATGAAACACGGTTCAAAAAGTATGATGGTCATGGATTACGAAACCGAACAGGTCCGTCACTACTCGCGTTTATTGATGTGTCCTACAACCGGTATTTCCTATCCGGAACCGGAACCCAATTTATTTTCTTTCAACTCTCCTTACGGTGCGTGTCCAACATGCATGGGCTTGGGAGAAATTTCTGAGATCGACCGAGAAAAGGTGATCCCGGATCCGACATTAAGTATTAAAAAAGGTGGTTTAGCACCCGTTGGAGAGTACAAACGCAATTGGTTCTTCGATCGCATTGAAGCATTTTTACAACAAGAGGGATATACACTTACGACTCCGCTAAAAGACATTTCCGATGATGTGATCAACGTAATTCTGAACGGAAATGAAGGATTGGAGCAGTCCGCAAAAGACACTACCGTTCGTTTTGAGGGATTAGCAACTTTCATGACGCGACATGCAGAAGACAGTACAGCCGGAATCCAGCGATGGGCGCAAAGCTTCATGAACAAGATCACTTGTCCGGAATGTGAAGGACAGCGCTTGAAAAAGGAAGCGCTTCACTTTCAAATTGGCGGCAAGACTATTGGCGAAGTAGCTAGTTTGGATATTCAAGACCTCTACAATTGGTTGGAGGGGCTGCATGCACAACTCAATGACGACCAGTTACTCATTGGAACCGAGATCCTGAAGGAAATTCGTGCCCGCGTGCGATTTATCCTTGAAGTGGGATTGGAATACCTGACTTTGCATCGTTCTGCACGCAGTTTATCCGGAGGAGAAGCGCAACGCATTCGCTTGGCAACACAAATCGGCTCCGAGTTGATGAATGTACTCTACATTTTAGATGAGCCGAGTATTGGTTTGCATCAGCGAGACAATACACGATTGATCAATTCCTTGAAAAGATTGCGCGACACAGGTAATTCTGTGATTGTTGTCGAACACGATCGAGAGATGATGGAAGCAGCAGATTTTGTCGTGGATATTGGCCCCGGAGCGGGTGTCCACGGAGGACAAATCGTAAATGCAGCACCTTTTCATGAATTGGTAAGCACCGATTCGATCACAACCAAATACTTACGCGGCGAATTGTCGATTGACTTGCCTGCAAAACGCAGAAAAGGATCAGGAAAATTCCTGGAGTTATTGGGAGCCAGCGGACATAACTTGAAAAACGTCAACCTGAAATTGCCCTTAGGAACTTTCACGTGCGTAACCGGCGTTTCGGGAAGTGGAAAATCTACCTTGATCAACCACACCCTCTACCCGATCTTGAACGCACACATTTACAATGGCGTGAAAAAGCCTATGCCGTATAAAGCGATCAAAGGACTGGAACACCTCGACAAAGTGATCGAGATCGATCAAAGTCCGATCGGTAGAACACCACGCAGTAATCCAGCCACATACACGAATGTATTCACAGAGATCCGTACCTTGTTTGCATCCTTGCCGGAATCGCAAATTCGTGGATACAAAGCTGGTCGTTTCTCTTTCAACGTTTCCGGAGGTCGTTGTGAAACCTGTGGCGGTGGCGGTTTGAAGGTCATCGAGATGAACTTCTTGCCGGACGTTTATGTGGAGTGCGAAACCT
>JBMLQF010000160.1:0-5382 GCA_049241705.1 Fluviicola sp.
CACGCAAAGCTTGCTCGGCTCGCGCGGGATAGGCCACGCGCAATTTATCCAATAACAACTTCAAAGTTGAAGGTTTTGAACCCGCCTGATCTTCATCTTGTCCAAACAATTCATAGTCCTTTTGTTGCAATTTGATCGACTGCAAGTGGATGTTGTAAACACGAATTGTGTCCTTTCCTTTAACAATGTCTGCGTAAATACAATAGTTGTCAGAGTGGGCAAAATTCTCAAACATGACATCACCTTTTGCGATCATGGGATACTTCGACATCATGCAAATCCCGAAATTTTGACGATCACGGATCTTGTGTGAATAGCGCTCGTGATAATCACGAATTTCTAATAAATTGATCAAGGAATCTCGTGTTGTGAATTTCGTTGGTCTATCCTGATGATAGAACTCCTGAAAACAAACCACATCCGGACTATAGGTGTTCACAAATTCAATGATCTTATTACGTGTATCCAGTTTTCCCTCAATCGATTCATTGTAGACATCGAATAAGCGAACGTTGTAAGACATGACCTTCCAAACAGATTCATCTTGAATTTCCGTTTCTTCTGAAAAGGTGATTGTCATCGTACGAAAATGGAGTTTTCCTCCAATGAGTAAAACAACGACAACAAGAATACTCCACCTACTTTTACGAAACAGCCAGTAGATCAACGATAAAAGAACACCAAGAACAATGATTGGATAAGCTAAACCGAAGAACGGGATGATCTTAAATGTATTTGGGTGGACAAAGGGCGATAAATAGGACAGTATGAGGGAGACGAGTCCCACAACTGTTAGTATTTTCATTAACGTTGAAAACCGAATTATATTCCTTGCCCAATTAGCCATTTTTGCTCTGTGAAAATAAGAACTCTTTTTCGGCTTTGGTCAACGAATCATATCCGGATTTTGAAATTTTATCCAGTATCTTATCAATCTTTTCCTGTTTCAACTTGGCTTCTTCACGGTATTGATCATCTGTTTTTCCATGTCTAACACCACCTCTTTCAACTTTCATTTTCGGTTTTGAAGAGAATAAAGAGGAGAAAAAGCGCGCGATTTTTTGCCCTAAAGATTCTGACATATTGATGATATTAGTTGAACTTGTAATTCCTACTACTGATAGAATTCCGATTATCGATCCACCGACGTGTGCAAAATAGGCAACATGATCATTTTTACCCAAACTCACGATATTGAAAAGTAAAAAGATCCCGGCAACGAAGATCAATCGAACAGGTATTACTCCAAATAATTGAATTTGCAAGTTAGGACGATAAAATGCCAAAGCCATGAACAAGGCCATGACAGCACCGGAAGCACCAAGCACAGGCAGATCAACCATCCTATCGAAGAGCAAATGCGCAATTACCTCTAGTAAACCTCCAAAAACACCACCTAACACATACACATGCAATAGTCGACGCCCCGAGAAAAATTGCTGGAACATATTTCCAACAAAATAGAGCATCATCATATTCAATAAAAAATGGATCAAATCTAAATGTGCAAAAATGCTCGTGATCAATCCCCATGGATGTTGAATGAAAAGAATGCCATTCGTTTGAAGCGTAAACACCTCATATAGAATATAATCTGGCCAAATACTTCCTGTTAAATTCGAAATGACATGCAGGAGTCCCATTATCAAAAAGACAACTGTATTGACCAGGATGAGTTTCATATGCATCCCACCATGCTTATACTGCGCCTTTATTTCGTCAAAAAAATTTCGATCTTGCATATCAGTAAAAATGAGTTCTATTTCTACGCCAAATCAAAACGAGAATTCCACCTACAATTGCACCACCTACGTGTGCTAAGTGGGCAACGTTATCTCCTTTGTAATCTTGGAAACTCGCGTATAATTCAATTAAAAAATAGCCACCGATCAACCATTTTGCTTTTAATGGAATAGGCGGGAAGAGCAACATCAATTCGGTATTCGGGAATAAGATCGCAAAAGACGCCATGATGCCGAAAATAGCTCCAGATGCTCCTACCATGGGAATGTAGGACTTCATAACATAATTATAGATTGCCATCACGACATTTTCAGAATCCACCCCCTGACGCAGCATGAAACTATCAATCTCCATCAACGTTTGTTCGTTCAGTGGATTATCACGAATTATCCCGTTTATTCCAGCAAGCAAGCTTTCATTATTGATGATCTGCTTGTATTCCATGATCTGAAAAAATCCCACACCGTTATAAAGTAGAAACGCACCTAATGCCGAAGCCACATACAAGATGAAATAACGCTTTGGCCCCCATAGTCTTTCTAAAAAACTACCAAACATGACCAAGGCATACATATTAAAGAAAATATGCATAATACCTCCATGCATGAAAAAGTGCGAAACTATCTGGTAGGGTTCAAACAGCGGTGTTCCAAAATAATGCGCCCCAAGCATTTGACCCAATTCAATACCACGCATATTGAAGAAAATATCCAACACGAACAGTAAGATGTTCAGGAGTAACAGATTTTTAGTGACTTGCGGAATATTTCCAAACATTTTAAAAAAGTTGTAATAATTGTTCATTACTGATCAAAGCCATCACGCGTTTTCCCGTTGGACTTACGGCATGCTCTTCGATCTCAAATAATCGTTCTATGAATTGACTTAAAACCTCCTGATCAGCCGAGATGGAGTAGGACATGCTTCCTGCAAATGCCAACTGTGACATCGCCGTGTGAGCTACTTCTCCTTTTTCCAAAGCGCCATGCTGTACCTGTTCCAAAATGGTATCAATACAAGTTAAAACGGTTGACTCGTTCAAAACCTCCGGAATTCCGTTCAACAACAATTCGTGATCATTCCATTCCCAGGAAAACCCGATGCGTTCAAGTGTCTTTGCGTGCTCATCCCAGGATAATTTATCTTGCTTTGAAAATTGTTTCTCCAATGGGAAGATCAATTGCTGTGAACCCAAAGGCTGCAAATAGAAGCCACGCATCAGATCTTCGTAAAGCATTCGCTCATAAGCACGTCGGTAATGGATCAACAAGATTCCTGTTTTGATTGTAGAAATAATGAAGGAACCTTTCAATTGAAAGGGCCCGACAGGAATCTCTTTCCTTTCTTCATGTGCGATCTCTTGCTGAATCGGTACTGCTGTTTCTTGAACGTCCTCGGGATTCCAAAATTCATCCCATTTGGCTGCATTCTGAGATCCAAATCCTGCATTGTTCAAAGCAGTACTGAATGACTTTCCGCTCGAGCCAGAGCTTGTACTTGATCCAAAACTGCCTGAACTTCTTTCCGTTTGAAACGGATTGAAGGAGGTGTCTACCTTGATCTGTGGTTCTACCGGTATCGCATGCTGCATGGAAAGCGGAAGATCGAATTCACTTTCGCGATCAAAATCCAAGGTTGGAGCAATATTGAATTTCCCTAACCCCAGTCGAATTGCTGAACGCAATATGCTATAAATGGCTTTATCCTCCTCAAATTTGATCTCTGTCTTTGTTGGGTGCACGTTGACGTCAATTTGCTTCGGATCCACCTCCAAATACAAGAAATAACTCGGATGCATTTTTGCCGGCAATAATTGCTCAAATGCGCTATTCACAGCATGATTGAAATAAGTATCCTTGAAGAAACGGTTGTTCACAAAAAAGAACTGTTCGCCTCTCGACTTTTTAGCCGCTTCAGGTTTACCTACAAATCCTTCAATGCGCACAATGTCAGTTGATTCAACAACAGGAACCAATTTATCATTAAAACTCTTACCAAATACATCTACGATTCGTTTGCGCAAAGCCCCCGGTAGCAAGTGGTAAATTTCCTGATCATTATGTACTAATCGGAAACTCAGATCAGGATGCGCAAGCACAACTCGTTCAAACTCGTCAACGATATTTCGGAACTCTACATTGTCTGACTTCAAGAAATTTCTGCGCGCCGGAACATTGTAGAACAGATTGCGCACTTCAAAACTTGCTCCCTGCGCACATTGCTCAGGCTCGTGTTTTACAATGGAAGAACCTTCAATTTGGATCAACGTTCCCAACTCATCTTCAGCACGTTTTGTCTTCAAAACCACATGAGCTATCGCCGCAATAGAAGCCAATGCTTCACCACGAAACCCTTTAGTTTTCAGCGCAAAAAGATCTGCTGCATCTTGGATCTTACTTGTTGCATGGCGCTCAAACGCCATTCGGGAATCCATAAAAGACATTCCCTTTCCATTATCTACCAACTGGATCAAAGTTCTTCCGGCATCTTTAATATACACCTCGATCTTAGTTGCCCCGGCATCAATGCTGTTCTCGATCAGCTCCTTAACCACAGACGCTGGACGCTGAACAACCTCACCGGCAGCTATCTGATTGGCAATGTGATCTGGTAACAAACGAATGATGTCTGACATAAATGTTTTCCTATTGGTTTCTAATGTGTACTTAACGTAATCAAGCAAAAATACCAATTTTCACCCTGATTTTGGCGACTCTCTGTCAATTCTTGTTCCATTTATTCACACCTGACAGAACGGCAGAGAACGAAGCAAATCAAATGGGAAGTAGGTTGTAGAAACGCACATGCATCTACTAAAATTGTATTTTTGTTGTTATGAATACGCGACGTGCCTTCCGATACATTTTCACAAGCAGTATGCTTGTTGTGGCTGCCCTGATCATTCTTTCCTTGAATAAGCATGGAAAAGATTCCAAAGCGAATAAAAAGCAACCCAATTTATCTCAAGAACAATGGGTACAACAAACCTTAAGCAAGTTAAGTACGGAAGAAAAGATCGCACAGTCTTTAATGATTCCAGTTTGGTCCAACAAGGGTGAAAACCATTTAAAGGAAGTAGAATCTGAAATTCAACAGCACAAAATTGGTGGTTTGATCTTTTTTCAAGGGGAACGCAAGAACTTAGTGGATGCAATCGATCGATTTCAAAGTAAAACGGAAATTCCCTTGTTGATGGGTATGGATGCAGAATGGGGAGTAGCGATGCGTATCGCCGGTGAGGATCGTTTTCCGTATGCACAAACCATCGGTGCGGCTAACGACCTGGAATTAACCCGAAAAATGGGAGAGCACATGGGGATTGAATGTGAACAACTTGGAATTCACCTGAGTTTTTCACCAGTGGCAGATGTGAATAGCAATCCAAAAAATCCGGTTATCGGATTCCGTTCTTTTGGAAGTGACCCGAACCATGTTGCCAAACATACGGCTGCATTTGTTGATGGGATGGAAGGTACCAACATTCTTTCTTGCGTAAAGCACTTTCCCGGACATGGTGACACAGATAAAGACTCTCATTTAGAACTTCCTGTAGTTTCTCACGATGAAAACAGATTCAAAGCAGTTGATTTTCTTCCGTTCAAACAAGGCATTCAAGCAGGAACATCTGCTGTGATGGTG
>JBMLQF010000161.1:0-6675 GCA_049241705.1 Fluviicola sp.
GATAATACTTCGTTAGCCAAGATGATACGGGAAGTATTGACAGAATACGACGCAAATAAGCCGGGAACGGTTTTCACTGATCCAACTACTGACAATTTGTATGCGTTGTTTCAGACACCCAAATCGCATTACTACGTTGCCAAACAAGGCAGTGAAGTAGTTGGTGCTTGTGGAATTTACCCCACGAAAGGCATGCCGGATGGATGCACGGAATTGGTAAAATTGTACGTCAATAAAGCGCACCGTGGAACCGGTTTGGGTAAGCATCTCATGCTACTCAGCATTGAAGCGGCACGTCAAGAAGGATACAGCGAGGTTTACTTAGAAACCTTGCCCGAATTGCACAACGCGATCGGTTTATACGAACATCTCGGATTCGATTATTTGAACAAACCTTACGGCGATTCCGGTCACTTTGCTTGCGATATCTGGATGCGGAAACCGCTTATTTGAATACGCCGTAGTACAAGGTGCTAAATCCGATGATCACTAAAATCCCGATGATATTGATGATCAATCCGTTTTTCAACATCCGTGGCATGGAAATATAACCCGAAGAATACGCAATCGCATTGGGTGGCGTACCAACAGGCATCATGAAACCACAGCTGGAAGCCAATGTAAGAGGAATGCACAAAGAAACCAGGTCGAATCCATTTTTTGCCGAGAACACAGCTATGATTGGAACAAAAAGTGTCACCAAAGCCAAATTCGACAAGAGTTCCGTTCCGAAAACGGCTATTACGACCATCAGACACAATAACAGGAAGTAACCCGCATCTCCCACTCCATCAAAGATCAGCGCGATCGATTGGATCACCCCTCCATAATCCATGCACGAAGCCAAGGCCATTCCTCCACCGAACATGATCAGAATTCCCCAGGGAATACTTTGAACGTCGTTCCAGGTCAGAAGCGTTTTGCCATGCTCTTTTGAATGACTGGGCAATAACAACAAAACGATCGCACCTGCTATTGCAGTGATCTCATCGCTCAATTTGAAATTCGGGAAGAATCCGGTTTTTCCGGCAATGATATCTTTGAAGATCCAGCCCAAAACCACTAGCGTAAATACGATCAAGATGCGCCACTGGTCTTTATTCAGCTTGTGTTTTTCCGCCTGAAATCCTTCTACTTGCTCGTGCTTTTCTTTGCCTAATGTGAAATAGAAGAACAGCGCTGTGAGCACTAACATCAAAATAGAAATTGGGAAGCCGATCCAGAACCATTCGGCAAAACCAACCTTTGTCTCGAATTGCTTTTCTAACAAAGAAGCCATTTGCAAATTAGGCGGTGAACCAACCAAGGTGGCCATTCCGCCAATGTTCGCGCCGTACGCTACGGACAACAACAAATAGATGGAAAATCGACCTTTGCGCTCAGCCTTCGGCATCAATTCAATGATCGCAACCGCCATAGGCAACATCATCAAAGCGGTAGCGGTATTCGACACCCACATCGACAAAAAGCCCGTTGCAAAGAGGAATCCAATTAAAATGCGCGGTTTAGAGTGCCCCACCCGATTGATGATCGCATTTGCCACGACCAAGTGGATCTTCCATTTTTCCAATGCTGTAGCTAAGACAAATCCACCGAAGAACAAGTACACCATTTTATCACCGTACGACTGAGACAAACCGGTTGAATCGATCAACCCGAGCGGAACTCCCAATACCCAAGGGATCAAAGCAGTGATATAAATCGGAATCGCTTCTGTTAGCCACAATACAACCATCAAAATACCCAGGGTTAAGGCATTACAATAGTTTGTTGTCGCTTGATCTTGCACGGTTGAATTACCCCAAATGATCGAAATGATCGCCGAGATCAACATTCCAACCAATACTACAGATTTCCAATTTTTCATAGGCATAAAAAAAGCCCCCAATTGTGGGAGCTTAAAAATACGTTTTACTGCGTGGATTACAAACCGTTCAGTTCTTCTACGAAGTAAATTCCTTTATCTTCCATTTGCTGGCGGATAGCCGGGAAATCTTTTTTCGACTTCGCAGCGTGAACCTTTGCCAAGATCTCATCACCAAAAGTCAATGCCTCTTCGATCAATTTTTCAGTAGCTGGCGTCTTTGCCGGCTCATACAATTGAACTGAGAAACATTCGTCCAATACATCAACGATCATTCCGTTGATCTGTTTTTTAATCACTCGCTTGTTTGCCATGACATTAATTTATTTCCACAAAGGTAACCAATGCATTCCTATCGAACACAATAGCTGTCAAAATTGTTTTTTTTTCGTTTCCGTCGAATAGTTGAAAATTCACCTGCGGATTTCATTAATTTCGTTCTATGCATTATGCAATTGTGGATATCGAAACAACAGGTGGCTCGGCGAAATCGTCGAAGATCACGGAAATTGCGATATTCAAGCATGATGGTGAAGCGATCGTTGACTCGTTCATCACGCTGGTGAATCCTGAAATGCCCATTCCGGAGTTCATCTCCCGTCTTACAGGAATTTACGATGAAATGGTCAAAGAGGCGCCTAAGTTTTACGAGATTGCCAAGCAGATCGTTGAATTCACGGAAGATTGCGTGTTCGTTGCACACAATGTCGGGTTCGATTACGGGATCATACGCCACGAATTCAAACAATTGGGGTTCGATTTCCGCCGTCCGCACCTATGTACCGTTCGCTCAGCGCGCTACGTCATTCCCGGATATGCGTCATACAGTTTGGGAAAGCTTGCCAAAGATCTTGGGATCAAGGTGAATGGTCGACACCGAGCTGGAGGTGACGCAGAGGCTACGGCGCATTTGTTTCGTTTGCTCTATCAAACGGATAAGAATGGTTTGCAGACCTTCATTCAGGAAGATGTAAATCCGAAAGTGTTGCACCCCAATTTGGACTTGGATGTCCTTGATGATATTCCAAACAAAGCCGGCGTATACAAGTTCTACAACGATGTCAATCAGCTCATCTATATCGGCAAGAGCAAACACATCCGCAAACGCATTGATCAGCATTTACGCAACAATAAAACCTTGAAAGGAAATACGATGATGCAAGAAATTGCACGTATTGAATTCGAATTGACCGGTTCCGAATTAATCGCCTTGCTATATGAATCGGAACTCATCAAAGTACACAAGCCGCTTTACAACCGTAAATTGCGTCGAAATAACTACGTATACGGTCTCTTCTCCTTTGTGGACCAAGCGAACTATATCCAATTGTATGTGGATCGTTTGAGCAAGAATACCCAATTGCCGTTAACCACGTTCACCACAAAAAAGGAGGCGAACGACTACATCCATCATTTACAAGAGAATCATCAACTCTGCTTGAAGTTATGTGGTATGGAAAAAACCACCAACTCATGCTTTGGATATCAAATTCGCAAATGTCACGGCGCGTGCATTGGTGAGGAGAATCCAGAGAGTTATAACGAACGGGTGGAAGGTTTAATCCAACAATTGACCTTTGACGACCAGGAGTTCTTCCTGATCGAACCTGGAAGAGATAAGCGTGAAAAATCGGTGATCTGGATCAAGAACGGTTCTTATCAAGGCTTTGGATTTGTACCCTACTTCGCATTAAAGGCAAATCCTTCTAGCTGGTTGCGTTACATTGATCTGAGACCGGAAGATAAGGATGCACGCACGATCTTGCGTTATTTCATGCGCAAATTCCCCGATATGAATAAAAAGTTCATCGGTTAGACGTTTTACGATCTTTTCGGGATAGCGTATACACCAATACCCACAACAACATTAACGGCAACACGACGATCATTCAGGGCTTTTCTTATGCGATGATCGTTTTCCAAATTGGTTGTAAAAAAAAAGCGCCGGAATCAATCCGACGCTTCTCTGGAAACTGTTCCAAGATTATTTCGCTTTCGCTTTTACAGCTTTACGCTTGAATGATTTTGTAAAGTCAACCAAGATCGGTGTTGCCACACACAAGGAAGAGTAAGTACCAATTACTACCCCTACCAACAAGGCAAACAAGAATCCTTTAATTGAAGGACCACCGAAGATGAACATCACTAACAATACCACGAACAAGATCATGGAAGTGTTAAATGTACGACTCAATGTTTTATTCAAGGAATCATTGATGATCTGGTTCGTATTCTCATCCCCACTTTTGATATTCAAGTTCTCACGAATACGGTCGAATACAATCACGGTATCGTTCATCGAGTAACCAATTACCGTTAAGATCGCCGCGATGAATGCTTGGTTCACATCCATGTTGAAAGGCAAGATACCATGCAACAACGAGAACACTGACAATACCACCAACACGTCATGCACCAATCCAATGATCGCACCCAAAGAGTACTGCCATTGACCGAATCGGATCAAGATATACGCGAAGATCGCTAACAAGGCCAACGAGATCGCTTGTGTAGCTGATGTCCACATTTGTTCTGAAACCGAAGCAGAGATAGCACGAGAATCTGTGATCTCATAACCACCGATCTTATCTTTCATTCCATCCAAACCTTCTTTCAACTTAGCAGTTACCTCTGCAGTTGCTGCATCATTTGCCAACAAATAGTTGGTTGTGATCTCTAAGTTGTAGCTGTTTGATTTGGTTTTAACCTCTACAGAAGACGCGTCTTTCGCTCCTTTTTCAACGAACACTTTCGACAATTCCTCTTCAACGAAGTCAACATCCGCAGTCTTCTCGATTTTCACGCCAAAAGTACGACCACCTGTAAACTCCACACTTTGTTTTAAACCACGCGTAAAGAAGGAACCAATACCTGCAAGTGTAATAACGATCGAGAAGATGTAGAAATACTTACGTTTTCCAACCCAGTCAAAATTGAAGTTCTTGAACAAGTTATGCGTCATTCCTGTTGAGAAAGAAACTTCTTTTCCTTTCTCCAACATCGAAGTGATCAACAATTTAGAAATAACGATCGCAGAGAATACCGAAGTAAATACCCCGACGATAAGTGTTGTAGCAAATGATTCGATCTCACCTGTACCGAAGATCTTTAAGATCACAGCAGAAAGGATGTGCGTCATGTTCGCATCGATGATCGCTGGCATCGCTTTGATGAAACCAACTCCCACAGAGTCACCTGTTGCTTTTCCAAGCGCCTGCTCCTCCTTCACACGCTCAAAGATCAAGATATTCGCATCCACCGCAGTACCAATCGTCAATACGATACCTGCGATACCTGCCATTGTCAATACAGCTCCAAACGACGCCAAACAACCGAAGATCAACACAACGTTTACCAACAAAGCAACGTTTGCAATCAAACCTCCTTTACCGTAGTAGAAGTACATGTAAATGAATACTGCCAAGAATGCAAAAGCAAATGAGATCAAACCAGACTTCGAGTTTTCTTGTCCGATCGTTGGACCAACTTTTGTTTGTTCCTTAATCACACATGGTGCAGGAAGCGCACCACCGTTCAACAATCCTGCTAGATCATCTGCATCCTCAATAGTGAAAGAACCAGAAATTTCAGTATTTCCACCACGAATTGGCTCGTTAACTGTAGGAGCAGAATAAACCACGTTATCCATCGTGATCGCCACTTGACGGTTCACGTTGCGCTCAGTCATTTGTGCCCATTTCTCAGAACCATCAATCGTCATTGAAACAGAAACCGTGTTTTGGAATTTCGTTTGATCGTATGAACGACCAGCATTCTTAATGTCAGATCCTCCTACTGGGGCTTTACCATCTGCAGGCATACGGATTGCATACAAAGCCAATACGTTTGGACCGCTAATTCCTTTTTCTGCTTCAGCTGACCACATCAATTCCAAATCTGCAGGCAATTTTGCACGCACATCAGAACGACGCAAGATCGCGTTCACTTCGTCTTTATTCTCTGGCAACACCTCACCGATACGGCTATCAGCGAAACGTGTATCAGCAGTAACTTTCAAATAATCGAACAATCCTTTTTGATTGCCTTTCAATGACAATGGCTTAGGAGTCGCTTTCTTCGCAGTATCCTTGTTAGCCAATTTCAAAGAGTCTTTTCCAGTAGTATCTTTCGCAACTGTTGTTGTATCAACTGCTACCTCCTCTACTTTGATCTCTTGCGTTTTTGAAATTAAGTTTGCATCGTTCAATTCGCGTTGGAACTCTGCCAAGCTGTATGTCTCATACAACTGAAGGTTTGCAGTAGATTGTAATTTTGCTGCTACGGTAGCCTCATCCTGTACACCTGGAAGTTCTATATACAAACGATTGCTATTCGCTTCTTTTTGAATATTTGGTTGCGCAACACCAAACTGGTTGATACGCTTGCTCATGATCTGCTCGACCCCTTCCATTGAGCTGGATACTTTCTCACGGAAATATTTCTCTACATCCTTATTGGAAGAAGTAATAGACAATTCTTTCACTTCAGTAATCGCCAAATCTTTTACCAACAAACGGTTTGGATTCTTCTTCTCATATTCAGCAATGAACAAATCGATGAAGTCACCACCAGTAGTTGTGTGCTTTGCATACGCTCTATCGAATGGGATACGGAAGTTCAAATCACGTTGGTTGCGCGCATAACTCTTGATCAAATCCGGAACGGAGATCTCCAAAGTTACCGACATACCACCTACTAAGTCCAAACCAAAAGCCAATGAACGTGCTTTCACGTCTTTGAACTTTGTTCCCAAAACTGGGTAAACCGGAGTTTCTGCTTTTTCTTTCAACACTTCGTTCAAGAATGCAGCT
>JBMLQF010000162.1:0-7043 GCA_049241705.1 Fluviicola sp.
GCTGAGAAAAAAGACATTTCCAACATCGTGAAAGTGGACACACTCTTAACGGCGCCGAAAGTGGATTCTTTGAAAAAGAACAACTTCCAGACAGATGGAAAGTTGGGAGCTCCCGATGGCGGACAATTGAGCGCGGATGCGGCAACACAATTGGAGTTCAATGATTACGGATTGCAGGCGCTTCATCGATTGTTTGAAAAATTAGAAGCAGCATCAGGAGGAAAAAAAGTACGCATTTTGCATTACGGAGATTCTCAAATCGAAGGAGACCGTATGACTGCTTACATCCGTCAACGTTTGCAAAGTCAATTTGGAGGAAATGGACCGGGAACAATTCCTGCGATGAATGTCTACAACACCATGACCTTCAAGCAGCGTTATTCGGATAATTTCAAGCGTTATACGGCTTTTGGAGGGGCTAAATTGCGTTCGAAGCGCTACGGTTCTATGTGTAGTGCCGCTCGATTCACTCCGGAATACGACTCGTCTGAATTGGCGGGTGTGACCTCCATCAAAGAAGCCTTCATTGAAATTGAGCCATCGAATAGTGCTTACGACCGTGCGAAGAAATACAACAATGTTTACCTCTACTACACCAGCTGTGTGAAGCCGTGTAAGGTAAAGGTATTCAAGGGTACGGAATTGATCCACGAAGACAGTTTGATCATGGACGGTCGCTACCATTCTATGAAATTGTCCTTTGAATCTACGCCTTCAAAATTGCGCTATGAATTCTCCGCAGCGGTGAGTCCAACGATCATCGGATTCTCCTTGGAGGGAGATTACGGAGTGCAGGTAGATAACATCGGGATGCGCGGATCAAGCGGTACCTTCTTTGGAAAGATCGACCATACAACAGCATCAAAGATGTACTCCGAGCAAAACGTTGAAATGGTGATCATGCAGTTCGGTGGAAACTCCGTGCCTTATTTGAAGGATTCCAGCGCAGTGCGCAACTTCGCAAAGAATTTCAAAGGCCAGTTGTACACCTTGAAAAAACTACGCCCTACGGCAACGGTGATCGTGATCGGACCGAGTGATATGTCTACTTCCAGCGTGAATGGAATGGTTTCTTACCGCATGTTGCCTTACCTCGTTTCGGAAATGAAACGCGTAACGAAAGAAACCGGTTCGTGTTATTGGGACTTGTTCGCAGCAATGGGAGGTGAGAATTCCATGCCGAGCTGGGTGGAACAAGGATTAGCAGGAAAGGATTATATCCACTTTACAAACAAAGGAGCGAGTATCGCTTCGCAGTTATTCTTTGATGCTTTTGCCGCAGAATATGTGCGGTGGAAAGGTGGAACGAAATAAGGTTCAATGCAGTTGCAGCGGATTAAATATTGGATGAAAATTAGCGCATACATATTGGGGATTGTTTTTGCATTGTGGGCTTGCACAGCACGTTCGCAACGCGATACTATGCCTGATCGTTCGCCGCTAAACACCTATTTTTTTCCAGCTTTTCTGAACATTGATACGAACCTGCATCACAAATATCCGTTCATCAATTTCTCCGAAAACTGTTTTCGATTTTACACGCCAAATTCTAAGAATTGGGAAAAGTTGTATCGCGACTTCGGGGCAATGGTAAATAGCAAGGACCGCAAACTGAACTTTTATCACATCGGTGGTTCGCACTTGCAAGCGGATATTTACACACACGACATTCGCACCTACATGCAAACCCACTGGAACGATCTTCCGGGGGAGCGTGGATTGATCTTTCCTTTTGATCTGGCTAAAACGAATAATCCATGGAACTACGAGTTCCGATCTCCGAATGTTTGGAAGAATTACCGCAGTGTGAACGCACGTCCGGAAGGTTTGGATTTTGGACTTTTGGGTGCTGTAGTGGAATGCGATGATTCGGTAATTTCGGTGCGTTTTCGTTACGACAAGACCGATACTCGTCCTGGATTTACCCGTTTGCGTATTTACCACAACAAAGGGTATTTTCCATACGAACTGAATTACGGAGAGCATGAGATCTTGGTGGTCGACACCTATCACAACAAAGCTTTGGGTTATACAGAGACTATTTTTACCGATCCGGTAGATACCTTCGATCTGCAGTTCATTCGCACGAGCACCAAACCGTTTAATCTGCAAGTACACGCTTTCCAATTGTCGAATGCACATCCCGGCGTTTCTTATACCGCAATTGGGATCAATGGAGCCGGCTTGTACACGTATTTAGCCAACAAGAACTTCGAGGAACAATTGAAAGAATCTCCACCAGATTTCTTTGCGTTTTCAGTAGGAACAAATGATGCCAACGTGCCTTACGGATCTTTTAAACCGGAAGTGTATAAACGGAATTTGGAGAATCTCATACTCAAAGTACTGCGGGCCAATCCGAATTGCGCCATTTTGCTCACCGTTCCAAATGACGCGTACTATAAAAAGCAGTATCCGAACAAGAATGTGGCGCGACAGCGTGAAGTGATCATTGAATTAGCGAAGAAATACGAATTCCCGGTATGGGATTTCTACGGCGTGATGGGTGAATTGGGATCTTCGAAACGCTGGATGACGGCAGATCTGATGCGCACCGATTTTGTTCACTTCACGGCCACCGGTTACCACTTGAAAGCCGAATTGTTCATCGACGCTTTTGAAAAGTGGTTGCAACAAATGGAAAAACGAAACAACTATTAATACGAATTAACCCGAATGGAAAGACTGCACGAGATATTCAGCTTTGCACCGATGAGTTCAATGACCTTTAATCGCTTGGATTTTTGGTTGTTCTTCATATTTATCATGATGCTCTTCTCGATGCTGCATAAACACCAGTTGATGCGCAGTATCTTCATTACGGTAGTCAGTTTGTTCCTGTATTACAAAACATCCGGCTTGTTCGTGCTTTTGCTGGGACTTTCCATCATTGTCAATTACGGACTTGGGAAGTGGATCTTTCAGCAAACCAAAGACAGTGCACGGAAGTGGATCATCGCCTTTTCCGCAGTATTCAATGTGTTTTTTCTGGCTTACTTTAAATACGCCTACTTCTTTACGGAATCCTACAACAAACTTTTCCAGACCGATTTCAAGATCATGAACCAGTTCGCTGTTTGGGGAAATGGATTCTTTGGAGATGGCACTTTCGAAACAACGATATTACTTCCTGCCGGAGTAAGTTTCTTTACCTTCCAATCGATCTCGTATGTGGTGGATATCTACCGCAAGGAAATTGAACCGGTGAAGAATTTCTGGGATTACGCGTTCTATGTGACCTACTTCCCACACGTGATCATGGGGCCGATCGTACGTGCCCGAGATTTCATTCCTCAGATCTACAAGCCCTTCCAGTTGAACAAAAAGGTGTTCAGTGAATCGGTTTTCCTGATCGTGAAAGGTTTGTTCAAGAAGATCATTCTAGCCGATTATATTGCGGTTCACTTCATCGATAAAGTTGTGGATTCTCCAGAAGCCTATCCGGGCTTTGTTTCGGTAATGGCGATGTGGGGTTACTCCTTACAGATCTACGGAGATTTCTCCGGTTACACAGATGTTGCGATCGGTTTGTCGCGCTTGATGGGCTTTGAGTTACTACCAAACTTCAACTCGCCGTACAAAGCGAATTCAGTTGCAGATTTCTGGCGCCGTTGGCACATTTCGTTAGGCTCGTGGTTGCGCAACTACTTGTACATTCCATTGGGAGGAAATAAAAAAGGTACGGTCGGAACATATATTGCGATCCTGATCATTTTCATCTTCCTGATCTTCATTACCGGCTGGTACGAATTAATCTTCGTATACATTGGTTTGATGGCACTTTACGGCATTGCGGTCTTGATCTCTCCTGCTGTAAAGACTTTCATGCACCGCGATCTCAACTTGCTTATTACTATGATCATTGGAGGTTTGTGGCACGGACCTTCTCAGAACTTTGTGATCTGGGGAGCCATGAACGGAGCTGCTTTGGTTATTTACAACTATTGGAAAAAGATCTCACCTTACGAGAACAAGTCCTGGTTGATCGTGCATTTCTGGAAGATCTTGATCACCTTCAATTTCATTACGTTTACCCGTATTTGGTTCCGCTTGAAAGAGGATGGCGCACCGAATAAAATGCTGGACAGGATCTTCAATCACTTTGATTTCGACTGGACCGTTTTGGGTACCGTATTGTGGAGTTTTGGAACCGTATTTATCCTGATCGGAGTTGGATTTATCTTGCATTGGTTGCCACAGCGTATGAAAGATGGCGGCGTTGCTGCGTTTGCAAAATTGCCAATGGTGGTACAAATGATCGGGATTGCCATTGCGATCTTGTTCATGTATCAGGCGGTTTCGGATTCATTCAAACCATTCGTTTACCTGGAATTCTAAGAACACATGTCAGAACGCTTGGTGCACTTCAAAGATCTTGGGATCATCGACTACAAAGAAGCTTGGGATCTGCAAGAAAGATTATTTGCAGAAACAATCGCTTTGAAGATCGAGCGTAGAAATGGCACCTCTCAGGAAGAAACGCAGAATGTCTTGTTGTTTTGCGAGCACCCACATGTATACACGCTTGGGAAGAGTGGAAGTGAAGATCATTTACTCTTGGATGAAACCGGTTTGAAACAGGAAGAAGCCGTTTTCTACAAGATCAATCGAGGTGGAGATATTACTTATCACGGACCGGGACAGTTGGTGGCTTACCCGATCTTTGATCTGGATCATTTTTTCACGGATATCCATAAATACATGCGCTTCTTGGAAGAGGCCGTGATCCGCACCTTGGCACATTACGGCATACAAGGAGACCGCTATCCGGGTTATACCGGAGTTTGGATCGATCCGGATGGACCGAATGCCCGAAAGATCTGCGCGATGGGAGTAAAATCCTCGCGTTGGGTGACCATGCACGGTATTGGGTTCAACGTAAATTCCAACCTTTCGTATTTTTCGCACATCGTTCCTTGTGGAATTGAAGACAAAGCCGTAACTTCCATGGAACGCGAATTGGGCAAGCCGGTAGATATGGACGAAGTCAAAACGATCCTGAAGCAAGAGCTCGCACTTCAATTCGATTTTCATTACACCGATTAATAGTTGAAAGCCATGAAAAAGACCATCGTTACCTGGAGCAAACGCATTGGATGGTTTCTGGCTATCCTGCTGATTACTGCGAATTTATTCATCCTGCTCAGCGGAAGATTCTACCTGTACAAAGGTGTTTACATGACTTATTTGCAGGGCGAAAGCGGCCCGACCATTTACGATCTGGACAAGTTTCCGGTGGACACGATCTTGGCGTCTCAAAAATCACATCCGTGGGCGGAAAAAGACCTGGTTGAATTTTCAAAGGCCGATCTGGATTACATGCGATTCTGGAAAACCAGTTCCTTCATGGTGATTCACAACGACACGGTGGTGGCAGAGAGGTACTTCAACGATCATGTACCTCAGACCGTATCCAATTCCTTCTCGGCAGCGAAAACCGTTGTTGCCTTATTGATCGGGATCGCGCTGGATGAAGGGAAGATCAAAAGTTTGGACGAACCGCTCTGGCACTACTTGCCCAAATTCAAAGAGAACAACCGCGAAAAGATCACCATTCGCCACTTGTTGTGGATGTCGTCCGGTTTGGACTGGTCTGAAAGTGGAACGAATCCGCTTTCTGATAATTCGGAGTCGTATTACGGGTGGGATCTGTGGGGCTTGGTGCATCAGCAACAGCAGGAATATGCTCCGGGTACTCGCTTCAATTATCAGAGCGGAAACACGCAATTATTAGGGTACGTGTTGGAGAAAGCAACCGGAGAATCTCTAGGTGCTTATGCTTCACGTAAACTCTGGCAACCCTTAGGAGCCGAATCTACTGCTTTCTGGAGTTTGGATAAATTGAATGGGGATCCAAAAGCATTTTGCTGTTTGTATAGCACTACTCGGGATTTTGCGCGTTTGGGATTGTTGTTCACCCACCATGGAAATGTGAATGGAAAACAGATCGTGTCGCAATCCTTCTTAGACGAAATGGTGAAAAATCCTAAACTAGCCACGGATGAAGGTGTTCCAAATACCCGCTATGGCTTGCATGTTTGGACCTATGTTTCGAACGGGCACAAAGTGGTGTACTACCGCGGTATGAAAGGACAGTATGTGATCACCATTCCTGAAGAAAACTTGATCATTGTACGCACCGGATCTAAAAGAGCTCCGAATGTGAAGGTTCCAAAAAATGTGACGATTTTATCCAAGGCGGAACAAGAAATGTTGGACCACCCAGAGGATTTATTCCGTTATTTGGCGATCGGAAGACGCATCGTGCAAGAATCATCCAAAAGAAAATGAGTAATTTCGTGGCCTAATTGAAACGTATGCGCGACGAACTGAAAAGTCCGGTTGTAGAGAATGTAAAAATGGTCGTTGTTCCGGAAACGAACGAAGAAGGAGGAATTCAGCACTATGTTTATTTGTTGAACTTGCGTGATGATATCATGGAAGGGATTATCGTTACTTCAAAAGGATATGGGGTAGATGTGAATTCTGGAGATAAGATCAGCACATCGGTATTACGCCATTCCCTGGAAGTTTTGTTGCCGGATGAGGCGGCGAAGATCGAACCGATCATGGAAGAAGTGTTTGGCTTGACCAATGAGTACTGGGTGAGCTTTTGGGTGAACGATACCTTATACGATAAAAAGTTTGTCTTCTTGCCGGAATCGATTCAAGAAAAGAATTATACCGCTATTCCACGTTTAGGAGGGAAAGGCATCATGGTAGGATAAAAAAATCCCGGTCATTTCGACCGGGATTTTTCATTTATAGTGTTCCGCGTAACTCTTGCTCGCGTTCGATCGACTCGAACAATGCTTTGAAGTTTCCAGCTCCGAATCCTCTGGCACCCATACGTTGGATGATCTCGAAGAATACCGTCGGACGATCTTCAACTGGTTTCGTAAAGATCTGCAACAAATAACCTTCGTCATCTGCATCGATCATGATACCAAGCTTTTGCAATTCGTTGATGTCTTCCTTGAATTTTGACATGTGATCTTTCAAACGCTCAGGAATTGCATCGTAATACGCTTGTGGAGGTGTCG